>NZ_BAAFHE010000005.1:0-338798 GCF_054665075.1 Acidisoma sp. 7E03 | reverse complement strand
CCGTGCTGCCCTGCAGCAGCCGCACCGTCTGGCCGGCCAGGCCGCCCTCGCCCGTGCCCTGGCTGCCATCGGCGTTCAGGTCGTTGAACACCGTCCCCGTGACCGTGCTGCCCGCATATTCGCCGGCATTGACCGTTATGGAACTGCCCGCGGTCACCGTGACAGCCGCAGAGCCTGCGGCATTCACGCCGCTATTGGCGGCCGTCGTGCTCGTGCCGGGGGAGGAGAAGGAATAGCCCGAGGCCTTTGCAACGGACACCGTATAGGTGCCGGCGCCGACGCCGGTGAAGCTGTAGCTGCCGTTCGCCGCCGTCGTCGTCGTCTTGACGACGGTCGAACCGCTGAGCAGCTGGACCGTCTGGCCCGGAAAGGCCGTGTCGCTGCCGTTGTTCGCGCCATCGCCATTGAGATCCTTGAAGACGACGCCGCTCACCGTGCCGGTGCCATAGAGACCGGCGTTGACGACCGCGGTGCCGCCATGGCCGACGGTCACGCTCTTCGTGCCGTTGCTGAGCACGGTGCTGGTCGTCGCCGAAGTGGCGCTGCCGCCATAGGTCGTGAAGGTATCGCCGGAGGGGGCAACCACCTGAACCGTGTAGGTGCCGGCGGCCTGGTTGGAGAAGGTGTATGTGCCGGCCGCATTCGTTGTCGTGGTGGCGATCACCGTTCCACCGGCGTTCTGCAGATTGACCGTGATGCCCGCGGCCCCGGCATCGGCCGTATCTTCGACGCCGTTGTTGTTGCCATCCGCGAACACCGTGCCGGTGATGGTAGCCGGCTGGTAGACGATCCCCGCGCTCTCGTTGCCCACGGCCTGGCCGGATGCGAGCGTCACAGGCGTCGTCGAGCCGGTCGCGGGGTCAACCTCCGACGTCGGCGTCAGATTGGTCGTGTACTGGCCCGCGGCCATGTAGACGTCATCGACGAGGACGTCCTTGGACGCAAGGGTCGAGCCAGGAACGCCGGACTGGTAGGTGAAGGTCAGCGTCACCGCGCCCGTGGTGGTCGCGGTGTAGAGGTCGGCGAAATGCGTCCAGGCGCCGGGAGTCAGGATGGTGCCGGAGGTCGAGCCTGCGGTGACAACGGGGACACCGTTGATCGAGGCCGTTAGCGAGAAGAAGCCTGGATTGCCCTGACCTGGCGTAGTCTCGTTGAGGTCGAAGCCAAGCTCGTAGGTGGTACCGGCGACGACGTTGACAGTCTGCGACAGGGTTTCCACGGCACCGTCATCGACGAAGAAGGCCGCGTATTTGGAGGCGGTGGCGTAGTACGGGCTCACCGTGTCGGCGGTCGGCGTGCCGGCATAAGTATTGGTCTGGTAGCTCGCCGGCGTGCCGTATTCCGCCTTGTTGCTGGCGTAGCTGTAGAGTTCGGGCCCGACCCCTGGGCCGGAGCCCCATGGCGTGCCTGCGGTATTCGTGCTCGTCGTCCAGCCGGCAAAGAAGTTGGAGCTGCCGACCGTGCTGAACTGCCCGTTGGTGATGAGATTGGGCCCGAGTGTCGTGGTCGCCGTGCCGCCAGTCGGCTGGGGCGTGGCATCGCTGCCCTTCACGGAATAAGCAGCCCCGGCCGGCGCCACGACATGGGCGGAATAGGTGCCGGGCGCCAGGTTTGAGAAGGTGTAGCTGCCGTCGGTGCCGGTGGTGGTCGTGGAAATGACGCTGCCACTGCCGTTCAAAAGCTGCACTGTCACGCCAGACAGACCGGTATCGGCGTTGTTTTCCAGTCCGTCATCGTTGCTGTCGGCGAAGACCGTGCCGCTGAAGGATGCCGGGACATAGACGCCCGCATCCTGGTTCACCACGGAGGTAGCGGCACCGAGCACGATGGGCGATGCACTCATGCCATTGGTGCCGATCGTCGTATTCGTGAGGCTGGCCGAGGAACCAACGGGCGAGAAGGCCGTGCCCTTCGGCGCAGCCACGCCGACGGCATAAGTGCCCGCCGGCAGGTTGGAGAAGCTGTAGCTGCCACTTGCTGTCGTGGTCGCGGTCAGCTGGGTGGGAACGTAGACCTTGGTGGCCGGAACATAGGAGTAGAGCGTCACGACCACGCCCGAAAGGAAGGTGTCTCCCGTGCCGATGCTGCCATCGCCGTTCTGGTCGAGGAAGATGTTACCGCTGATCGATCCGGACATTGCCTGCCACCCCTATGACGGAGAGTGTGGTCCCGCTCCGTCCCGCGATGCTCTGTATCTCCACCCTTTGGCGACCGTTAGCCGCGTTTGGGGCGGTTCAAATCCATTTCCCTCGAACTTAAGGCGTAGCCAGGAAGAAGCGGCACGCTTCATATTGGAAGCGGTGAAACAAATCCGTGAGCGAAAGCCCGGAAACGGGCGGATTTCCTAAGAAAGATCCATCTCGATCCGCCGATCCCTCCCCTCCTGACCATAAGATAGCGTCGCTGCAGGTCAGGCTTGCGGAGGACGCGGGCGACGGTGTCACTCCCATCACGGGCGGGTGCCTGTTCGCGCCGCGTGGCCAGAGGGAGGGCAGCGGTAGTCCGCACAGGCCTCGCCTTGATCAGCACTTCGTTCCGCTTCAAGACTTGAGGGAGGTGCGCGGGCCAGGACGTCCCGGCCATATCGGCTCCAGCTCAAAGCCAAGGAACCCAGCCTTGAACATCGACATGGCACGAAGCCTGGAGCCGCCTCTCGCGAGCTTGGTGCTTGCAACCCTGGTTCTAGTGGTTGCAGCGACCGTCGCCCGGCTGAGGCCGCGCTGGCCCCTCTGGTTTCAGATGATCTGGCGCCTCGCGATCTTCGCCGCCCTCACCTTTCTTGTGCAACGGCTGCTCGGCTCCCCGCTGCATCCCCGGTTCAATCTGCCCCCGACCGGCACTACCTTCTGGGAGCATGTCATTGAAGGCGGGTGGTGGCTGCTCGCCGCGGGCGTCGCCATCAGCCTCGTGCGCCTTCTCGTCGTGTTGGAGCACAGGCCGCGCGAGACGCAGATCATGTCCGATCTCATCGCCGGCGCCATTCTCATCGCCACGCTTCTCGCGATCGTCAATTTCGTGCTCGGCGTGCCCATTGCCGGGCTGCTGGCGACCTCCGGCGTCATCGCCATCGTTCTCGGCCTCGCCTCGCAGAACACGCTTGCCGATGTTTTCTCCGGCATCGCCGTCGGCATCGAGCGGCCTTACAAGGCGGGCGACCTGCTCTGGATCGAGGGCGATATCGAGGGTCACGTCACGCAGGTCACCTGGCGCTCCACCCATATCGCCACCGGCCACGGCAACATTGCAATTGTCCCGAACAGCGTCGTAGCCAAGGCGCGATTGGTGAACCGCAGCCTCCCGGTTCCGACACGGAGCGACGCCGTCGAGGTCAAGCTGGACCCCGCCGTCTCGCCCGAGCGCTGCATGGAGGTGCTGTTGACCGCAGCGCGCTCCGCTCAACTGCCGTTGGCGGACCCCGCGCCCGCCGTTCTCTGCACGGGTCTCGCGGGAGATGGGGTGGGATACAGCGTGCGATACGCCGTCGCTTCGAGCGACGTTCTGGGTCATGCCCGCACCGAAATGCTGACGCAGATCCATCGCCACCTGCGCTATGCCGCCATATCGCTCGCAGTGCCACCCGGAACCGCGGCCCCAACCAACGCGCGCGTGCCGTCGCCTGCGGATATTCTCGCCCAGTCCGATCTCTTCGGCACCCTGCCCGAGGAGGGCCGCAACTGCCTCGCCGCGCAGTTCCATCCGGCCTGGCTCGACGCACAGCAGACGCTGTTCGAAGAAGGCGGGACACCCCAATATCTGTTTCTCATCGCGAGCGGCGTGGTCGAAATTTCCCGCGAGACGCCGCGTGGGCGCCACGTCGTCCGGCGCATGAGCCCGGGCGAAAGTCTCGGCGCCATCGGCCTCATCACCCAGACGCCCTATGCCGCCTCGGCAACCGCTCTGACACCCGTCAAGGTCTTCCGGTTGGATCGCGGCGCCATCGTCGCGGCGATCGCGACCGTGCCGGATCTCGCCGTGGGGCTAGAGGAACTCGCGCATCGTAGCCAGGTCGCACTCGCGCGGGATGCTGCCGCGGATGCCTTCGTCGAGCCAGAGCATCCGGATGAATTGCGAACCCGGCTTCGCAACGTGCTGCGCCTCTTGTCCCGGTAGTGTTTCGTTCTCACCCCCAAGGCCACGGGGCGGCGGCGCGGATGCAATCCGGCGCGCCGCCAGATGGGACCAAGCGTCGCCGATCAGACCTTGCGCAGGTCGAGGTCGGCCGTTTCCATGTCATGCGCAAGGCCGAGCAACGTCTGCGGCATGCGGTATTTCAACACGACGAACCACGCGACGCCCACCAGCATGTAGACCGCGAAGGCATAGGGGAAATAATTGTAGGGCGCTGCCGGGACGGGATAGACGCTGCCGATCAGCGACAGGATCATGAGAAGCGTCCCAAGCGCCCCCATGACATAGTCGGAAGGCTTGGCCTCGCCCAGCTTCTTCAGAAGAGCCGGGGCCGCCACCGAACATGCCATATAGACCAGGATGAAGCCGAAGCTCGCGATCGTGCCGAAGAAGCCGAGCAGATCCGTGTAGCTGTGGGCGGAGAAGATGGCGCAGACGACGAAGTTCAGCGCGCATCCCAGCGTGACGGCGATGTGCGGCGTCCTGTGGCTGTCATGGACCAGGCCCATGCTCCGATGCACGAGCTGATAGCGCCCGAGCGAGTAGAGCATACGGCTGAAGGCGTTGATCGAGGCGAGCGCACAGGCGAAGCAGGAAATGGCGGCGCCGACATAGATCACGAAGGTCAGCACCGCGCTTTTGCCGGAGACGAGGTCGTTCATCGGGCCGGAACTCGCGCCGAGCTTCGCCGTATTGTCCCCGAAACCCTGGGTGATGACGTAGGTCGTGATGATGAAGAAAATGCCCGCGATGATCGGGGTCAGGATCACGGCGCGGGGAATGATGCGATGGGGGTTGCGCGTCTCTTTACCGAGGGTCGCCGCGCTTTCGAAGCCGACATAGGAGAAGATGCCGAAGACGATGGCCTGTGCGACCGAACCGAAGGACGCGCCCGCCAGCGTATTCTGCTTCACGTCCATCGAAAATCCATGCGCTTGCCAGGAGATGAAGCAGACGACGAGGATGATCGTCATCGAAATGGCTTCGATGGTGAGGCCGATACGGGAGGAAATCCGGATGTCGCGGACTGCGAGCAGCCATACGCCGAGGGAGATGACGGCGAAGAGCACGGCGCGCGGCAGGGTCGCGATGCCGAACGCCGTCAAAAGATCCTGCAGGAAGAGTGCGGTGGCCGCCGTTAGCGCCATGGCGGTGAAGAGATAGGCCGCCAGCATCGCCCATCCGGACAGGATGCCCCAGGAGGGACCGAGCCCCCGCGACACATAGAGGAAAAAGGACCCTGCGGCCGAGATCTTGCTGGCGAGCTTGCCGATGTTCACTCCAATGATGACGAGCGAGATGGTTGCCAGCACATAGACGAGCCAGGACGCGGACCCAGCAATCCCTGCCACGACCGCGACGGCGATGGCCGGTGTCAGCGTGGGGGAGACATTGGCCACCGACTGACCGAGGGCTTCGAAAAACGAAAGGCTATCCTTGCGCAGTTCTGACATGGACCCCGATTCCGCAAATGGAACACCGGCGCATCGCGGGCCGGCTTTCCTGTAAGGTAACTATTTTTCCTCAAGCGGACAATTTGAAATGCTCGCCGACCGGGCAAAAAGCATCAAGCGCAGGCGGTTTTTGCCTGCGCTTTGGTCGATGACCATGGCGATTGCTTATCTTTGCAGCACGCAGCGGCCTCCCGCACGCACCCTCGGCTAGCGGAGCAGCTCCGCCGTCTCCACGCAGCGCACGAGGGGCGCTGCCCCTGCGAGAACGCCGAGCGTCTGGGCATGGGCTTCGGGCGTACCCCCCGCGCAGGCATCCACGACCAGCCGTACCGACCGCCCGTCGTCGACAGCGGCAAGCACGGTCGCAAGCACGCAGCACTCGGTGGCAACTCCGCAGATCGCCAGCGAGGCGCTCGGCCCCACTCGTGCCGCCATCGCCGCATCCCACTTGCCGAAGGTCGGCCGGCTTTCCACGATGGCGCCCTCCGGGACCGGCAGCTTGAGGTCCCAAGCCGGATCATGCGCGGGCAGCAGCAGGCTGGGCCAGGTCTCGAAATATCCCACCCAGGCGCCTGTGGGGGGCATTGGCGCCACATAGCGCGTGAGGATGACGCGCCGGCCATAAGCTGCGACCAGCCGTTCCACCTGCGGCAGCGCGCGATAGAAATCGGCGGACGCCCAGGGGCTGGGCGGGTCGGCAAAGGCCCGCTGCATATCGATCACCAGCAGCCATTCGGTCTCCGGCACCATGGACTAGTCCTCCCCCAGATCACGGAGCGCCGGCAGGCGCGCCTGCCCCTCCTCCACCATGCGCATCGCGGGGATCAGTCCGCCCCATGTGTAGAAACGGTCGGCATCCACACTGTCATCTCCAGCCGCATCGGCGCGATGATAGTTTTCACGGCAGATGCGCGACGTTTCCCAGGCTGGTGCAAAGAGCGCCCAGGCGCGGGCGGCGATCTCCGACGCAAGCGCATCCAAGCCCTGGCGTCTTAGACCTTCCCATACGAGAAAGAGATGCGGGGGCCAGATACGCCCGCGCCAATAGACATTGTCCGCACTCGCCGGATCGTCATGCGCGGAGGAGGGCAGCGGCCGGGCGCCCCCGAACTTGGCGGGATCTTGAAAATATGTGTCGATGAGGGCTTGCACCTGTTCGGGCGAAGCCGCCCCCGCAAGGAGCGGATAGAAGCAGGTGACAGAGAGCGAGGGCGCGAAAGCGCCGGATGAATGACGCCCGGCAAAGACACGACGCTGCGGGTCCCACAACCGCTCGGCTATCCGGGCGTTCAGCCTGCGCGCCGTCTGCCGCAACTCTGCTGCCGCCCTATCATCACCCAAGACCTGCATGATCCGGGCAAGACATTGCGCATCGAGCGAAACCAGGGCGTTCAATCCTGGCTCCGCCAGGTCAAGCCTATGCGTTGCGGGGTCGAAGGCCGCGTCATCGAAGATCGGCGCATTGTCCATGAAGCTCTCGTCCATCGCCGCTTGCTTGGTATGGACGAAGGCGCCAGTGCCGGTCGGGCTGCTGCCGTAGGCGAACAGCCCGTCGCCGGTTCCGCGTGCCGCGTGCCACCAACGATGCGCGCGCAGCAGCGTCGCGGCGTGTTCGGTGAGCAAGGACCGGTCACCCGTCATCTCGTACAGCCGCCACAGAACATAGGCGCCGATCGGCGATTGCGATCGGTCGATCCATTCCTCATTCGTCGTGCGCAGGCAGGCGAGGTTGCCCTCTGGCGTCTGGTACTCGAGCGCAGCTTCAAGATTGGCGCGGGCAGTTGCAAAGTCTCCGGCGAGGCCGGCCAGCAGGGCATGAAAGAACATGTCGTTCAGCCACACGCCCCAGCCGGCGAACTTGCCGGTCAGCCAGTTCCGCGTGAGCACCGTCGTCGGCCGATGGTGCGCCACATCCCAGACCGTGTTCCAACCCACGATGTCCCGCACCGCGGCGGCGGCCGCAGTCAGCCGCTCAGGCTCCGGCTCGGGCCAGTGGGCCAGCAGGTCGGCGCTTCGCTCCAGGGCCATGGCCGCATCCGTCCCGAGGGCGACGGCCACGCGGATCTCGGGATTCATCTGCGCGTTGAAGCGCAACACACCCCAACGCGCATCAGCCTCCTGGCGCGGCGGAGCATAATAGCCGCGAGCGTTCAGATCTTCGGCGAAGCTGTCGATGGACCCATAGGCGCCGCCATAGACGGCCGGTTCGGCGGACTGGACCGAGGCGAACAGCGAGCGGTGTCGTGCCAACAGCCTCGGCACCGCCGTCGGTGGCATGGGCTCGGCATGCTCCGCTTGGACCCAGGGTTCTCCCGGGCGCCATGGCGCAGGGCCGCCCTCGAGGGGCTGGAAGCCCACTTCCAGTCCCGCCCAGAAACGCAGGCCCCATTCGCCGAGGGAGAGAAAGCGAAGCGTGACCGCAACGCGGTGCGGATCGGGCTTGCGGTAACTGAGCTCCATCCGGCTTCCGGCGTGGGCGATATGGGCCCGGATGAAGCAACCGTCAGAGGCGTGCTCCAGCAGCGTAATGCCCTCACCCTGCCCGGCAAGCCGGTAGCGGCCCTCGGCGCTGCTGAACAGCGAGACGCGCAGCGAAAGCCCCGTCGGCAGATGGACGAGGCAAAGCGGGTCGCGCGCATCCCAGCTGTTCCACTGGCGCGCCACGGAGACCGTCATGCCCGGCTCTCGCCCACCGGCAGCAACTGTCCGGCACGGAAACGGAGCCACAGCGGCTGGCCGGGCTCTGTCAAACCGGCCGCGAGAATATCCGGCGACAGCGCCAGAACCTGCACCTGTTCCCCGCCGAGAGCTGCGTGCAGGGTCACGACCGGCCCCCCGAAGTCGCAGGCGGTGAGCCGCGCCTCGAGCGCATCCGCGGGCCGCACCCCTTGGGCAGACTGCACGGCGATTTCCTCCGGGCGCACCGCGAGATGGAACGCCCCGGTACTCGGCAAGGCAAGGCCGGGCGGCGCCGGGATGACGTCGCGGCCCAACCGTAGGGCTCCCGCCTCGACCGTGACAGGCAGCAGGTTGACGGCGCCCAGGAAGCCCGCGACAAATTCATCGATAGGCTGACGATAGATGGCCGCGGGCGGGCCTTCCTGGCGGATCACCCCACCTTCCAGCACCACCACGCGATCGGCGAGGTAAAGCGCCTCTTCCTGGTCATGCGTCACCATCACCGTCGTCACCTGCGTCTCGGCCTGGATGCGCTTGAGCTCCTCGCGCACCTCCTGCCGCACTTTGCGGTCCAGCGCCGAGAGCGGCTCGTCCAGCAACAGCAGCGCGGGCCGGATGACGAGGGCGCGGGCCAAAGCCACACGCTGTTGCTGGCCGCCGGACAGCGCTGCGGGCTTGCGCTGCTCGAAGCCCTGCATGCGTACCAGCCGCAGCACCTCGGCCACCCGTGCCGCGCGTTCGGGCTGCGCCACTCCGCGCATCTTCAGGCCGAAGGCGATGTTCTGCACCACCGTCATATGCGGAAACAGCGCGTAGTTCTGGAAGACCACGCCGATGTTGCGGTGCTCCGGCGCCATCATGGTGATGTCACGGCCGCCGAGCAGAACACGCCCACGGTCGCAGGCGGTAAAGCCGGCGACGAGCTTGAGCAGCGTCGTCTTGCCCGAGCCCGAGGGTCCGAGAAGGGTGTGAAAGGCCCCACCCGGCACGGCAAGGCTCACATCTCGCAGCACCGTCGTTGGCCCATAGGCCTTGCCGACCGCCTCGATGGTGAGGCTCACAGCGCGCCCCCGCCCGGCAGGCCGGCATTGCGCAAACCAAGACGGTGCAAGGCCAGGATGAGCAGGCAAGTAATGCCGACGATGAGGGTCGCCAGCGCATTGAGATCCGGCAGATAGCCGACACGGATCAGCGTGTAGATCTTGAGCGGAAGGGTCTGAACGCCGAAGGGCGCCAGGAAATACTGGATGAGGAAATTGTTGAAGGAAACCATGAAGGCCATCAGGATTCCGCTAAGGATGGACGGCAGGATCAGCGGCACGCTGATCCTCATGAAGCTTTCGATTGGGCTGGCACCGAGCGATCGCGCCGCGAGATCGAGATCGCGGTCGAGCGCATGGAGCCGCGCGGCGACGATGAAGACGACATAAGGCAAGGTCGTCGCGAGCAGGCCGAGATAGATCGAGAAGAGGCTGCGCCCGAGGCCGATCGCGTTGACGACGAGCAGCATGGCGAGTCCCAGGATGAGCCAGGGCACCGTGATCGCGGCGAGGAGTGCGAGCCGCAGGAGCGCGCTGCCGAGGCGCGAGGCGCGCCGATCGAGCCAGATCGCGGCCATGGTGCCGAAAACGCCGGCCGAGAGCGCAACCGCGGCAGAAAGCTCGACGGAGAGCCAGGCGGGTCCGAGCAGCCCGGAATCGCTGAACAGCGCCGCGTACCATTTCAGCGTACCGGAAAAGGGAAAAGTGCCGTAGGACGAGGTGTTGAAGGACAGCAGAATGATGATCGCGAGCGGCAAAAAGAGGATGGCGAGCACCAGCCACAGCGTGCCGCGCATGAAGGGGGAAAGAGAGTCCGCATCCCGCAGCCGACGCTCAGACATGGCCGCGTCTCCCGATCCACGCGGCCGCCGGACGCAGACCGGCAAGGATCCCCGTCACCACCAGCATGCCGGCGAGCAGCAGCAGTGACAATGCGGCCCCGAAGGACGGATCATCCGCGCGGGTCATCTGATCGGCAATGACATTACCGAGCAACAGGCCATGCGGGCCGCCGAGGATTTGGCTTTCCACGAAGGCGCCGCCCATGGGCACGAAGACCATGATGAGGCCGGTGACGAGCGCGGGATAGGCGAGCGGGAAGACGATGTGCAGCATGCGCCGCATCCGCCCCGCGCCGAGCGAACCCGCGGCCGCCAGCAATGAGCCGTCCACACGCTGCATGCCGGAGAAAAGAACGAAGATCATCAGGGGCAAGTTTTCGTAGACGAGCATCACGACGGTTGCCGCCTGGGTATAGAGGATGGAGGCGCCTGGAGACGCGAGCCCGATGACCCGCGCCAGCATCATCAGCGGACTGCCGGAGCCGAGGACGACGAAGATGCTGTAGATCAGCAAGAGGTAGGACGTGAGATAGGGGATGATGATCGCGAGCAGCACGAGGGTGCGTGTCCGCGCCGGCAGGCGGGAGAGCACCCAGGCCGGCCCCCAGGCGAGGGCGGCGGTGATGAGGGCGGCAATCCCTGCGGTCCATAGCGTCTTCAGCGCGAGACGAGCGTACAGCGGGCTCGTCACCATGCGGCCGTAGCTGTCGAGCGAAAGCGGTGCCCCGGCCCCGTCCGGCGCCAGGCTGAACCAGACGAGGACGAGGAGCGGGATCACCACCATCAAGGCGAGCACCAGCGCCGCCGGCAAAAGGAGCAGCGGAGAAGCGAGGCGCCCGATGATCCGCTGCCCGTGCACCTCAGGCAGCCTTCACGTCTTCCCAAAGCTGCGTCCACTTCTTCAGGGCCTTGGGGCTGATGCCGGTCTGAAGCGCAACCTTGCCCTGATAATTGAGGAGCGGACCCGCCATCAGCTTATCCGCCGCCGCCTGCGGCAGGGCCTTCACCGCGGCCATGTTCACCGGCACCGCCAGTTCCTGGTTCGGACCGGGATGCGTGATCCACTGCACAAAGTAGTCCGGGCTGGTCAGGAAGTTGATCCATGCATAGGCCAGGGCTTCGTTCGGCGTGTTCTTCACGATCGCCCAGGTGTCACCCCAGACGACGGTGCCATCATCAGGCAGAATGAAATCGAGCGGGTGGCCGTTCGTCTTCATCGTCCCGGCAAGGCCCGACCATAGGTTGCCCATGGTGATCTCGCCGGTGAGGTAGGCCTTGGTCCAGTCGTCGCCCGAAGACCAGAAGAGCTTCACGTTCTTCTTGAGGTCGAGAAGCGCGCCGCGCACCTTGGCCAGATCGGGATTTTGCGGGTCTTTCTCACCGAGATAGAGCGCGGCCGTCATCACCGCCGTCGTGGGGTCATCGAAGAAGCCAACCTTGCCTTTGTTCGCAGGATCCCACAGCACCGACCAGCTCTTGGGCGTCGTCTTCACCGCGGCGGGGTTCACGGCGAGCGAGGTCGCACCCTGCACCCACGGCACCGCATAGACCTTGCCATCCATGCGGATGGAGGGGTCGCTCGCAAAGCGCGGTTCAAGCGCGGACCAGCTAGTGACTTTGGCGGTATCCACTGGCTGGAAGAGATTCTGCTCGGCCCCGGGCATGACGTATTCGAGGTTCGGCAGCACCACGTCGATCTTGCCGACGCCACCCTGACGCAGCATCTGCAGCAGATCATCCTCGGACGTGAAGTAGACGTGCTTGACCGTCGCGCCGGTCATGTCCTGAAACATCTTGATCGTTGCTGGGTCGTCCGAGCCGTAGTTCTGCCAGGAGGCGACGGTCAGCGTCTGCCCGGTGAAAGCCGGACTGGCGGCGCGGGCGAAGGCAGGCAGCGCAGCGAAGGCGCTGGCCGCCAGCACGGAACGGCGTGTGATCGACATGCTCAGGCTTCCTCTCTGATGGTGCTTGCAAGAAATCGGTGGAGCGTCGCGCGGTCGGGCGCGGTGGCGGGGCCTGGGCGGGTGACAGAAAAGGCCGCGGCCGCATTGGCACGCGCCACGGCCTCCGCCGGCGGCAGGCCCTCGGCGAGCGCCGCGATGAGCACGCCTGCATGCGTGTCGCCGGCACCCGTCGAATCGATCATGTGAACGGCGGGCGCGGGCACGTGGCGAAGCGCGGCACCCCTGCGGTCAGAAAGCCATGCGCCCGCCACGCCATCCCGCAGGATGAGCAGTGCCGTGTCGTGCAATGCCGGGCGCAGGCGCGCAAGAGCGAGAGCAGGCTCGTCCGTGCCCGTCAGCAGCCCCGCCTCCCGGCGATTCATCGTCCATAGATCAACGCGCGGCAGCACGAGGTGACGCACTGCCTCGGGAATGTCGGCGACCAACGGCCCAGCATCGGCCACGAAGCGAATGCCGGGCGGCATCTCCGCCATCCAGGTGGCGATGGCGGCGCCGAGATCAGGGTAGGCGAGATCATAGCCGGAGGCGAAAACGGTATCCCCCGCCCGAAGGTCGAGATCCGCGAGGCGTCGGCCTCCGAGTTCGGCCTCCACCCCGGGGCTGGAGATGAAGCTCCGCTCGCCGTCCGGCTCCACCATCACGAGGCAGAAGCCGCTGTCGCGGTCGGGCACCGGTGGAAGTAGGGCGGCAATTCCTTCCTGCGCCAGGGCCGCACGGATCGCGGCCCCATAGGGACCGGTACCATGGCGGCCCGCGAAGACACAGGCCATGCCCTGCCGGGCCGCAGCCGCCAGGATGTTGAAGCCGCCGCCCGCGGAGATGCGTGCGCCGGAGCCGATGACATCACCGCCGCGCGCGGGCAGATGCGGCACGCTCAGCACGATGTCGGCAACGATGCTGCCGACGGTGAAGAGGCGTGCCCTCGGTGCCATCAGGGCGAGGCCTCCCTGCGCAAGGCCAGAAGATCGGCGGCGAGACCTTGGAGGGCGAGATCCGGATTGGCCTCCTGCAAGCAGGCAACCGCCCGCGCCGGAAAGGCGGAGGCGCCATGACAGGCGCCCATGATGGCGCCCGCCATCGCCGCCACCGTATCGCAGTCCCCACCCAGGCTCGCGGCAAGGCAGGCGACGCGCCAGGGGTCGGCGGGCAGGAGGCTGCAGACGGCCAGCGCCGCGGGCACGGCCTCGTTCGTGGCGACGCCCGTGCCGACGAGGCGATAGATGAGGTCGATCGCTTCCGTTTCGCTCTTCCCGCGCACCAGGTCCAAAGCCCATCGGCTGCGCGCCGCGACGTCGCCTCCCGCAAAATAGAAACCACGCGTCGCCCCAACCTCTGCCCCCGCGATGCCAAGCGTCAGGGCCTCCTCGACCGTTGCCCCGGCAACGCCGGCGCTGACCGCCGCCGCGATGGCCGCCGCGCCGGCGAGCGCGATCGTCGTGTTGTGGGTGACATGCGCCGACTGGAAAACGGCATCCACCAGCCCTTCCAGCGGTTCAGGCGGGAAGGCGATGCCAACAGGGGCGACGCGCATCGCGGCCCCATTGGTCGAGCCTGTCCGGCCGGTGAGTTTCGTCGACATGCCCTTGGCAACAAGGCTGAGCGCCTGACGGGTCGAAGGACCCAGCAGATCCTGCGAGCCAATCTCGATCATCCGCGTTTCCCAGGCCAGCAGAGCCCGGGCGAAGGCCTCGGGGTCGACATGCCCCCGCCCCTCCACCAGCATCCGTCCCAGGATGACCGCCTGATCGGTATCATCCGTCACGCGACCCGCCGCCATGCCGCGGCTGATGAAATTGTCGGGCGGTCCAGGCTGAAACCAGTCGAGGATGCCGTAGCGTTCGGCGATCAGGCTGCGCGGCGTATATTGCGTCGGCATGCCGAGGGCATCGCCAAGAGCCAGGCCCAGCAACGCGCCATGGGCCCGATCCTCCATGCTCATGCCGGCCCCTCCCCAAAATTCAATTGCAGGGTGAAGTGACCCGGATGCAGCAGGCTCCGGACATGTTCGATGATGCCGCCCGCACGGTCATGCACGATGCGCGTGGTCCCGAGAAACGGCGCGCCTTCCTTCTGGTTCAGCGCCTGCGCCTCTTCCGCGGAGAGATGCGCGAGTTCCACCGCCTCACTGCCACCCACCGGGCGAATGCCAAGCTGCTCCAACGTGCGGCTGAGAGAGCCGTCAACCAATCCATCGGCCAAGATCGGCTCGAAAACCGCGCGCCATGGCAGGCGACTGCGCTCAAAGGAAATCGGCTTGCCTCCGTCCGTGCGCCGCACTCGGTCGAGCGCCAGAAAATCCGGCGCCGGCAGCGCGAGGTCTGCCGCAAGGTCCGGGTCCGCGATCCGCTCGAAGCGGAGAAGCCGCGGCTCTGACGCCACGCCGTGGCGGGCCAGCGCGCGGGACCAGCCGAGCGCATCGTCGATCCGCGCGCCATCATAGCAGACGAAGGAACCGGCGCCGCTCCAGGTTTCGATCAGGCCCGCTTCCTGGAGATTCGACAGCGCCTGGCGGATGGTACTGCGACTGACCGCGAAGCTGCGCGCGAGGTCCAGCTCGCCCGGCAGGCGTTCACCCGGCCGGAAGGTGCCGGCGGCAATGTCGCGGCTCAGAAGCTCGGCTACGCGTTGATATTTCGCCGCCACGTGTTCGGACCTGTCCGTTCCTGTCCGATGCTATGCGGCCAATCACGGCGAGGGCAAGAAAATTCAGAGGCGGAGGCGCGCGAACGAACGGTGGTCGCCTCCCAGCAACGGCCTCCAGCCTAGTCGGCCTTCTTTGCTTCCGCCGCCTTGTGCGCGAGAAGCGCCATCAACCGCCGGTCGCGCCACGCCTGCCGGTCCGCATGCCCCTCCATCGGCAAGCAGCCCCGTTGATCCGCCTGCAGCCGACCGATCAGATCCTCACTCCACGAGGGGGTCTCGCTGCCCGCCATCATGCTGCGAAACGGCGCGCCATAGCGGGCCGCGTAATCGGCGAGGCCGCCCGGCGCGTTGAGATCGATCGTCTCGAAGGGGCCCATGAAGGACCAGCGAAGACCGAGACCATCCTTCACCGTCGCGTCGATGTCCGCGGGATCGGCGTAGCCCTGCTCGACGAGAAACAGAGCTTCCGTCAGCAGCGCCGCCTGCAATCGGTTGAGCAGGAAACCTTCGATCTCACGCTTGACGATCGCGACGACCATCCCGGCCGATTCCATCAGTCTTCGCGCGCCGTCCAGCACGGCGGGATCGGTCCATGGGGCCGGGCCCAATTCCACCAGCGGAATGAGATAGGGCGGGTTGACCGGATGCGCGACGAGGCAGCGCGACCGGCTGCGCAAACCCTCACTGAACAGGCTCGCTTGGATCGTGCTCGTGGAACTGCCCAGAATGGTCTCGGGGCCGGCCAGCGCGTCCATTCTCTCGAAGAGCGCGCGCTTGTCGTCCAGCCGCTCCGGCCCGTTCTCCTGCACATAAAGGGCGCCGTCCAGCGCCTCGGCCAGCGTCTCGGCCGGCCGCAGGCGTGCCAGAACCGCATCCGGCGTCTCCCCGCGCAGCAGACCAGCAGCGGCGAGTTCGGGCAACCGCTCGGCAATGAAGGCGCGCGCCGCCGGCACTGCCGACGGGTGCGGGTCCCACAGCGAAACGTCATGCCCTGCCCGGGCGAAGACGATCGACCAAGACCGGCCGATGAGGCCGGCACCGACGATTGCGACTTTTGCCATCTTTCCCTCCCGCCGATTGTCTCGATCAGCCCGGCTCGATGCGCACATGGTCGCGGTAGCGCTTCCAGTTGCGCACGTAAGCCTCCGTTCCCGCCCGCATGCGCAGTGCCTGCTCGTCCGACACCTCGCCCACCACTTTTCCAGGAATCCCCTTTACCAGCGCATTGTCCGGAATGACCTTCCCCTCGCCGACGAAGGCCATGGCGCCGATCAGGCAATTGCGACCGATCCGCGCACCATTGAGGATGACGGCGCCGATGCCGATCAGGGAGTTCTCACCGATCGTGCAGCCATGGAGCATCGCTTGATGGCCGACCGTCACATGTGCGCCGATGTCGAGCGGAAAGCCGGGATCGGTGTGCAGAACCGCATTGTCCTGCACGTTGCTGCCCCGCCCCAGCGTGATGCGCTCGTTGTCGCCACGGAGAACGGCGCCCCACCAGACGGAGGCATCCGAGGCCAGCCTCACGCGGCCGATCACCGTCGCCGTCGGTGCGATCCAATAGTCTTCATCCTCGGTCTCGACCGCGATGCCATCGAGGGTGACGCGCATGACCCCACCTCAGCCGAGAAAGCGGCGTTCTGGGATCCCGCGCACGCCGAGGCCGTGAATGGCGAAAAGATGACCTGCCATCGGCCCATCCTCCGGAAAACGCGGGAGCGGCGGCCGCGCCATGGAGGTGACATAGAGGACATCGAGGTCGGGCCCGCCGAACATCACGCTCGTCACTTTCAGCACCGGTGTCTTGATGATCCGGTCAACCCGGCCATCCGGCGCGAAGCGGATGATCTGGCCAGAATACACTGCCGCGCTCCAGACATAGCCTTCGGCGTCCACGGTCGCCCCATCCGGCGCACCGCCCAGGGTCTTGAAAGAGGCGAAACACCGCTTGTTGGAGGGTGTTCCCGTGGCCGTATCGTAGTCGTAGGCCGAAATCTCCTCGGACCAGGTATCGGTGAAGTAGAAGGTCTTTCCATCCGGGCTCCAGCAAGGCCCATTCGAGCAGATGATGTTCCCTTCGAGCTTGTGCAGCGAAAGATCGGGATCGAGCCGGTAAAGCGCGCCGTTGGGCCCCGCCTCGTTCATGTCCATCGATCCGGCGATGAAGCGACCCTGGCGATCGACCTTCCCGTCATTCAAACGGGTAGACGGCACATCCGCCTCGGGATCGTGGATCGGCGTGGTGTCCCCTGTCTTGAAATCGAGGAAGTGAAATCCGGTTTGCAGGGAGATGACCGCGCCTCCCTTCTCGCGCAGCGCCATCGACCCGATCTTGGCGGGAACGGGCCATTCCGCGACCTCGGTTCCCTCGGCCGTGCATCGAAACACCTTGTTGCCAAAGCTGTCGATCCAATAGAGGCGCTGCTCGTTCACATCCCATAGCGGCCCTTCGCCCAGGATGTTCTTGCAATCCACCAGCACGCGAATGTCGGCGTCGTCCGCCATTGTCTTCTCCCCCCTACCGATACAGGTTCACCCTGCACCGCGTTAGAATGCGACCTGGGTACCGCCTTTGAGTCCGAGGATCTGCCGCGCCTCGTCCGGCGTCGCCACCTCAAGCCCCAGGCCGTGCACGATCGCGGCTGCCCGCGCCACCTGCTCGGCATTGCTCTTCGCGAGTTCTCCGGGCCCGATCCACAGGCTGTCTTCGAGACCCACACGGATATTGCCGCCCATGCCGGCGGCCATGGCCGCGATCGGCATCTGCATCCGGCCGGACCCCAGGACCGACCAGCGATAATCATCGCCGAACAGCCGATCCGCCGTGCGCTTCATATGCATCACATCCTCAGGATGCGTGCCGATGCCCCCCAGAATGCCGAAGACGGTCTGCACGAAGAAGGGCGGCTTGACCAAGCCGCGCTCGGCGAAATGCGCCAGATTGTAGAGATGGCCGATATCGTAGCACTCGAACTCGAACCGCGTTCCGTTGCCGGCGCAGGCCTCGAGCGCATATTCGATATCCTTGAAGGTGTTCCGAAAGATGAGATCGACGCTGTTCTCCAGATGCGCGCGCTCCCATTCATGGGTAAACTCCTTGTATCGCTTCAACATCGGAAAGAGCCCGAAATTGAGGGACCCCATGTTGAGAGAGGCGACCTCCGGCTTATGCGCCATGGCCGGCCCGATCCGCTCGTCGATCTTCATGTAAGGCGCGCCGCCACTGGTCAGGTTGATGACCACATCGCTCGCCGCCTTGATTCGCTTGAGGAAAGGCAGGAAGGCCTCGGGACTCTGGTCAGGCTTGCCGGTCTGCGGATTGCGTGCATGCAAGTGCACGATGGCCGCACCCGCCGCCGCCGCCCCGATGGCGGCATCGGCGATCTCATCCGGCGTCACCGGCAGATAGGGAGACATCGACGGCGTGTGGATCGCGCCCGTCACGGCGCAGGTGATGATGACTTTGCGTTTCTCGGCCATGGAATTCTGCCCCGCCTCTCTTTCTACAAGCTCTCGACATTGCCGCAGACCGGAATCGACTGCCCCGAGATCATCCACCCCGCCCGGCTGCACAGGAAGATGACGGCCGATGCAATGTCATCGGGCGTCACCATCTGGCGCAGCGAGATGCGGTTCAGATACTCGCGCTCCATCACCTCATAGGATACGCTGGTCTGCTCGGCGCGGGCACGGATCACCCCTTCCATCCGGGGGCCTTTCACGATGCCCGGGAGAATGGCGTTGACCCGGATTCCCTCTGGCCCCAGCTCCTTGGCCAGGCTTTGCGTATAGCCGATGATCGCCCATTTCGAGGCGGAATAGGGCGTGCGATAGGCATAGCCGAACCGCCCCGCGGCCGAGGACATGTTGATGATCGCCGCCTCGCCTGCGGCCCGTAGATGCGGCACCGCGTGATGCGCACAGTAGAACTGGCCGTTGAGATTGACGTCGATCGTCTGCCGCCAGTCATCCCCGGCGATGGCATCCACCGTGCCGGTCGGGCCGGCAATCCCCGCATTGTTGATCAGGACGTCGAGCCCACCAAGAGCCTCCACCGCCTCGCTCACCATGCGCGCCACCGCCTCCTCCCGCGCGATATCGCAGAGCGTCGTCGAAACGCCGACGCTCGCCGCACATTCGGCGAGTGCGGCGGCATTGACGTCGCACACATGGACCCGTGCACCATCTTCCACGAAGGCCTCCGCGATGGCGCGGCCGATGCCGGCAGCACCGGCGGTCACGAGCACGCGCAGGCCCGGTTTGACATGGCGATTGTGCATCTTGGATGTCCTTGTTCTCAGCCCGGCGCCCGCTCGCGCAGGGCCACCACGGCCGCGAGCACGACGGCGCCGTATAGAATTTCTCGGATCGCGGGCGGGGTCGTAGTCCCCGCCAGAAGCGTCTGCAAGGCAGTGAGCAACAACACGCCGCCCACCATCCCCAGATAGTGGCCGCGGCCACCCGTGATCAAGGTGCCGCCAATGACGACCACGGCGATCGACGGCAGAAGGTAGTCGTCGCCCATGCCGAGGCTCGCCTGGCCGCTGAAGCCCGCCAGCATCATGCCGACGAGCGCCGAGCACACCCCGCTCAGGACGTAAACCCCGATCGTCGTGCGCCCGACATTGACGCCGGACAGACGGGCGACGCGCGGATTGTTGCCGATGGCGTAGATGCGGCGGCCAAAGCCCGTGCGGGACAGCAGCAAGGTCGCGGCGAGAATGAAGAGCAGCACGAACCAGATCACGGGCGGCGCGCCCAGGAGGTTGCCTGTCATCAGCCAACGCAAGGCGGGCGGTGCAAAACCGGACGGCGTGCCGCCGCTGTAGAGCAAAGCCGCTCCTTGCAGAATGCCGTTCATCCCGAGCGTCACCACGATGGGCGGCAGGCCGAAGAGCACGACGCCCGCACCGTTGAGGGCGCCAATCCCCGCGCCCACGATCAGGACGAGCGGCACCGTCCAGATCGCTGCGTCGGCGCTGCCTTGGGCCAGCCCTGCCATCAGAATGCCTGCGATCCCGATCGTCCAGGGAAGGGACAAGTCAAGTCCCCCCGTTAGGATCACCGCCCCCTGGCCGAGGGCGAGCACGATGAGGAAGGAGGACAGCACGGCGAGCACCGCGAGATAGTGGAAGCCGAAGTCTCCGAAGAGAAGGCCCGTCACGATGAGGACGATGACGAAGCAGAGATAGGCCGGCAGGCTGTAGCGCAGCGTCTCGGCGTGGCGGCGGCGCCACGGCACCGCGTGACTGGAAGCCTCGTCGCGAGGCACCTCGGCGCGGGGGAGGCGAGCGGCCTGCATGCGGCTGAGACGCGGAAGATGCGGCGCCGCGAGCCAACGGGCGACCGGCAGCCGGCGATGGGCGACGCCGCTGAAGGCCGCGAGAATGAGGATCAGCCCCTCCACCACCGTGCCGTAATAGGCGGGCACGTTGAGCACGAGGAGGATGTTGACGATGAGCATCAGCGCATAGGCGCCGAAGACGGAACCGACCGCACCGCCCCGCCCTCCGCCCAGAACCGTGCCGCCGATCACGACCGCAGCGAAGATCTGCAGCAACAGCGGGTCGCCAACCAGCGGGTCTCCCGTGCTGGTTTGCGCCGTCACCATCACCCCTGCCAGACCGTAGGCCGCCCCCGCCAGCGCGTAGGTGAGGAAGATGGTCCGCATCACCTTGATGCCGATGAAGCGCGCCGCATCAGGGTCGCTGCCGATGGCGTAGAGGGCCGTGCCGAAACGCGTATGCTTGATCAGACCCCAGACGAGCAGGACGGCGACAATCAGGATCAAAGGTGCGGGCAATAGGCCGGGAATGGCGCTTCCGGTAAAGAAGGCGGAGAACTCCGCGGGCACGTTGCCACCCGGCTTGTCCAGGACAAGCAGCGTCAGGCCTTGGACCACGAACATCATCGCCAGCGTGACGACGATGGGCTGCAGCCTGAAGGTCGCGACGAAGAAGCCGTTGACCGCACCGACGCAGGCGCCCACGCCGATGCCGAGGATCGCCCAGAGAATCTCGCCGCCGGGGGATGCGCCCAGATGGGAGGCGAGAAGGACGTTGACGAGCGAGATTACGGCACCCGCACTGAGATCGAAGCCGCCCGTCAGGATCACGAGGGTTTGGCCGATGGCGGCAAGGGCCAAGGGCGCACCACCGGCCGACATGTAGGAGACGTCGAAATATCCCATGGGCGCCGCCGAGAGGAGATTGACGGCGACGAGGAGGATGAGGAAGACGAGGACGGCGGTGATGAGGCCGCGCCGCCGGAGAAGATCCGGCATCATGCCTGTCGCCAAAGCGGCACTCATGCGAAGACTCCCACGGCAGGCTGCCCCGGCGCAGCATCGGCCTCATGCGCATGGGTATGGCCGAGGGCCGCGCTCATGATGGCGGCTTCCGAAATGGCATCCCCCGCGACCTCCCCGGCGATCCGCCCGCGATAGACGATCATCACGCGATGGCTGAGGCCGATCACCTCGGCAATCTCCGTGGAATAAAGCAACACGGCGCCCCCGAATTGCGCGAAATCGGCGATGAGTTGATAGATCTGATGCTTGGTGCCGACATCGACGCCACGCGTCGGATCGAAGAGCAGCAGGATACGACTGCCCGCGACCAGCGAGCGCGCAAGGACGATTTTCTGCTGGTTTCCACCACTGAAGGAGCGGGCAGGCATGTAGAGCGCGCGCTCGTCGACCTGCATCCGCTCCAAAGCGACGGAGACGGCGCGCCGTTCCGCAGCGCCATCAATCAACCCGTGGCGGATGAACCGCTCGATGACGGGTAAGGTCGTGTTCGCGCGGCCATCGAGCTTGAGGAAGAGCCCTTCCGTCTTGCGCTCCTCCGGCACCAGGTTGATGCCGATCCGGGCGTCGATCGCATCGCGTGGCGAGCGCAGCAGCACAGCCTCTCCGCCGACGCGAATTTCACCCTGGCGTGCCTCGATGTCGCCGAAGAGCGTCAGAAAGAGGTCCCGCTGTCCCATCCCCTGCAGGCCCGCAACGCCCAGAATTTCACCGGCATGCAGCGCGAAGCTCGCCTCCCGCATGGCCCCGCCCGCCAAGTCCTTGGCTTCCAGCACAACAGGTGCCTGCGCTGGCACTGGCTGCTTTGCCGGAAAGGTTGCCGCGATGGAGCGGCCGATGATGCGCTCCACCACCTCCGCGTCGCTGACGGCTGACACCGCGAAGGTCCCGACGTCCTGGCCGTTGCGGAGGATCGTGAGGGAATCACAGAAGTCGCGCACCTCCGGCATGCGGTGGGAGATGAAGACGATGGTGGTGCCGGCCGCCTTCTGCCGCGCGATGATGTCGCCCAGCCACCGGATGTCGTCGCCCGAGAGAGCCGAAGTCGGCTCGTCGAGCAGCAAAATGCGCGGCTGGCGCAACAGGGCGCGGGCGATCTCGATCTTCTGGCGAAGCGCGAGATCGAGGCCGCGGATCTCCGCGCGCGGCGACACGGCGCCGAGGCCGAGGCTTTCCAGGTGAGCGGCGACGCGCGCCTGTCCTGCGCGCCGCTGCAAGAGGCCGAGCGGACCGACGGGCTGATAAGGCAACAGCATGTTCTCCCAGACGGTAAGATCCGGGATCTGTGTCAGCTCTTGAAAGGCGGTTTGCACACCCGCCCGATGCGCGTCCCGCGGGCTCGCGAAGCGCACGCCTTGCCCGAAGATCGCGATCTCGCCCTTGTCCGGCTGAACGAGACCGCTCAACATCTTGACCATGGTCGATTTCCCTGCCCCGTTCTCGCCCAGAAGAGCGTGAACGCTGCCGGTCGCCGCCGCGAAACTCGCGTCCGACAGAGCAACGGTGGGGCCATAGGCCTTGCGGATATGACTCACCGCGATTGCGGGTTCAGCAACCATGGTCATGACGAGATCATCCCTCGGCAAGCGCACCCGGGGCGCGTCAGTTTTCCGGCGTGCCGTGCAGCGCCGCTTGCAGTCCGAGTTCGGGCGTATCCTTGGAATAGATCGCGGCGAACCAGCCAGGATTGCTGATGATGGCCGGTTGGAACACGTTGCAGCCGTTGCTCATGTCCTGCCAAGAGCCCGTCTTGCACATCTGGACGGTCTCATTCTTCACGAGTGGAAGCGGCAGAATGATGTCGTGAGGCATCGTCTTGCCTTCCAGCATCTGCACCGCACGCTTGAAGGCAAGGCCGCCGGAATAGGGCGGCGAAGCATAGGAAATGCTGGGAAGACCCATCGGCCGGTAGCTGCCCTGAGCGCCATCCACCTTGGTGTCGGCCGCGAGCATCTGCACGCGGTGGCCGTTTGAGCCCTCGCCAGCGCAGGGCTTCAACGCAGTATCGGCGGCACCCGCTTCTTTCTGCATCGTGGTCGCGGTCAGGCAGCCGACCTGCATCCAGAGCCCGTCGATCTGGCTCCAGGGGTGCGTCGCGACGATCTTGGAGAGTTCGGTGCGCGCCACGGCCTGGCTCCACATGCCGACGCCTTCCGCGATGATGTGGATATCGGGATATTTCGCGAAGATCGCCTTGGCCGCCGCCGTCCGGTCGGTGTCGACGGAGGTGCCGGGCACACCGGTCATCAGCACGATATTGCCCTTGCCGCCGAGCTTGTCCGCGAGCCATTGCGCGGTCACCGTGCCTGCTTCCCGTTGGTCGATATGAACGTTGTAGGCGCAGGGTTCGGTCACCTGCGCATCATAGGCGATGACGACGACATGGCGCGCACAGGCCGCGCGGATGACGGGGTTGAGCGCCGTCGGAGAGATTGGATAGACGACGATCGCCTGCGCACCGGCCTGCACCATGGCGTTGATCTGCTGGATCTGGCGCTGCGCATTCGGGCCCGACACCTGAACTTCCAGCTTCACCTTGTCCTTGAACTCTTTCGAGGCAGCCATGGCTTTCACCATGTTTTCCGCTTCCGCCTGCCAGTCGTTCCCGATGTAGCTCATGCTCAGGTAAACCTTGAACGGCTTGGCCTGGGCGGCGGCCATGCCGCCCACCAGCAAAGCGGCGCCCGCCGCGCAGCCAGCAGCCCATCGTGCGAATCGTTTCATCGTCTTCCCCCATTTTCTGCGCCTTGGTGGCGCTTGTTTTTGCAGCCGATACGCTGGTCTATTCAGCAGAACCCCGGAGCTTCACGGAAAACGGCAGAAGCGTCTCGGAATACGCGGCACCCTCGTCCCACATGTGGAAGAGCCCTTCCGTCACTGCGGTGCCGAAAGCGTCATAGGGAATGTGGATCGTGCTCAACCAGGGCGCGACCCAATCATTCAAGGGATTGTCGTCAAAGCCGAAGATTGCGATGTCCTCCGGTACGCGCAGCGACCGTTCGCGGCAGCGGCGGAAAAGACCGTAGGCAACCAGGTCATTGGCGCAGAAGATGGCGCGCGGATGCATCCCGCCGTCGAGCAGCTGATGCGCCGCAGCATAGCCGCTCTCGATGGACAAGCCGCCATGCACGACATGCTGCGGCAGCAGCGGCCGCCCTGCCTCGGTCATTCGCGTCGCGAAGCCTTCCCAACGCTCGCGGCTGGCGGAGGAATGGAGCGGTCCGTGGATCACGGCAGAGCTATCGAAGCCCTGGGCAAGAAAATGCTCGGCGACCGCGCGTCCCGCCTCATGATTGTCGATGCCGACAAAAACGCCGCCACCCCCTGGCGGCTTGCGGTTAACGAAGGCGATCGGCAAACCGCCTGCGAGTGCGCGCCGAAGACCAGGGCTTTCGACCGCTCCGAGCAGAGCTACGCCGCGCACGTGATAGGCCTGCATCTCCTGCAGATAGAAATCCTGCAGGTCCGGATCTTCGCTGGTGTTGCAAAGGATCATCGTATGATCGCGGCGGCGCAGCGCGCGCTCGATGGAATGGGCGATGGTCGCGTAGAAGGCGTTGGAGATGTCCGGGATCAACAGCGCGACGAGCTGCGTCTGTCGCAGGCGGAGCGCTCTGCCGGCATGGGCCGGGCGATAGCCGAGCGCTTCCGCAGCCGCACGCACGCGCGCACGCGTCTCTTCGTTCGCCTTGGTGTTGATGCCGTTGAGCACGCGGGACACGGTCGCGATCGAGACGCCGGCATGCGCCGCCACCGCCTGAATGCCGGGCGATTTATGGCTGGGGTGCATGGACCTCGCCCCCCTCTCCTCCGTTTCGCGCGCCAATTTGGCCACGGCTACCACGCTTGCTGCGTTGTTAGGGTAAACGTTTACCCTTTATGCCGGCAGTCGACCGCATTTCAGTATGGCTTGTCAAGAAGAAAGGCAGAGACCGTGCGGAGCGTGCTTCGGGGAACGATTCGATGCGCGGCTGCGGGTGGCGCACGCGGCCACCTCGGTCAGCCGCGCGCGGCGTCCTGCAATGTTTCGAACCGTCGGAACCGCTCGGCATGCAGATCGGCGATCGCGCCGCCGATAGGCTCATGCAGATGCGCCATCGCGGACATCGCCGCCATCGCCGCGTCGAGATCGGCGCAATGACCGGACGCCACCGCGCCGAGCATGGCGGAGCCAAGCAGAACCGGCTCCTCGGTCTGCGGCACGGCCACGGGCAGACCGGTCGCATCCGCGAGCATCTGCCGCACCAAAGCCGAGCGCCCGGCCCCGCCGCTGATGGCAATGGCCGCAGCGCGCGCGCCCACCGCTTCCTGCGCCGCCAGGATCTGCCGCAGCCCGTAGCCCAGGCCTGCGACACCGGCGACATAAAGGGCGACCAGACTATCTCGATCTGCCTCCATCCCGAGCCCGGCGATGACCGCGCGTGCATGCGGATCGGCATGCGGCGCCCGGTTGCCCAGGAACTCGGGCACCACATGCAGGCCGGCCGCGCGGCGAATGACGTCGGAGGGCGCCTGTCCCGCCGCTGCGAGCGCCAACTGAGCGAGATGATCGGGTAGGCTGAGACCCGCTGCCCGCGCTTCGGCGGCTACCTGGTCATGGCAAGGATGATAGCGCAACAACTCGGCGATGGCAGCGCCCGCCGCCGATTGCCCGCCTTCCAGCAGCCAGGCGCCGGGCACCATCGCGGCGTAATAAGGCCCCCAGATGCCGGGCGCGAACACCTGCGCACGGGTGGTGGTCATGGTGCAGGACGAGGTGCCCATGACATAGGCCATCACCGCCTCCGCCCCGCCGCCACCCGGCAAGCGTGCATCCCGTGCGCCGACGGTGCCGATGCCGCCGGCATGGGCGTCGATCAGCCCGGCACCCACGGGCGTGCCGGGTGCGAGGCCGAGATCGGCGGCGGCCGCCGCCGTCAGCCCTTGGCCGAGCGCCGTGCCCGGCGCCACGATCTCCGTGCCGATGCGGACAAAACCCTCCTCGGCCAGCGCGCCGAGGCCGACGGCCCTGAAATAGCCCGCGTCCCAACGGTTTTCATGGGCCAGATAGGTCCATTTGCAGGTGACGGTGCAGGTCGAACGGGCGCGGCTGCCGGTCGCCCGGAAGGTGAGAAAATCCGCAAGGTCGAAGAAATCGGCGGCAGCGGCAAAGATCTGCGGCCGGTGCTCGGCCAGCCAGAGCAGTTTCGGCGTCTCCATCTCGGGCGAAATGCGGCCACCCACGAAATCCAGCACTGCATGGCCACCGGCATTGATGCGCTCCGCCTGCTCCACGGCGCGATGATCCATCCAGAGGATGACGTCGCGCGCAGGGTCATCCGACGGGCCCACAGGCAGGCCGCGGCCCGCCGCATCGAGGACGACGAGGGAGCAGGTCGCATCGAAGCCGATGCCGGCAACGGCCTCGGCGGGCACCCCCGCGGCCGCGCGGGCTTCACGCACACTCTCCGCCACGGCCTGCCAGATCTGTGCCGAGGATTGCTCGGCCATGGCACCGGGGCCTCGGAAGATCAGCAGATCCCGCTTCGCGCTGGCCAGCAATTGGCCGGACGCCGTGAAGACGCCGGCACGCGCGCTGCCGGTGCCGACGTCGATGCCGATGAAAACGGGACTCTCTGCGGTCATGGCGTCAGACATCGGTGCCGTTCGACGTGATCATGGGGTGCAGGCTGGCCGAGAGGCTGGACAGCGTCAAGCCGGCCGGGGGGGGGGGGGAGAGCGGACGATGCCTTACGGCAAGCCCACGCCCTTTGCGCCGGCCCGGCGTTGCTGAATGACGACCGCAACGACAAGCAGGGCACCTTGCGCAATGTCCTGCCAGAAGCTGTTGACGTTGAGGATGATCAACCCGTTCTCCAGCACGCCGAGGAGGATCACGGCCAGAATGGTGCCGACGATGGTGCCGCGCCCGCCCTGCAAGGCCACGCCCCCAAGCGCCGCCGCGGTGATCGATTGCAGCTCGAGACCCTGGCTGCCCGAGGTCGGCTGCCCCGATCCCGTGCGCGCCGTCAGCAACACGCCGGCCAGTGCCGCGACCAGGCCCACCAGCATGTAGCAGCCGATGATGTAGCGATTGAGCGGAATGCCCGCGAGGCGCGCCGCCGTCGCATTGCCGCCCACGGCGTAGATGTTCCGGCCGACATCGGTAAAATGCAGCATCAACTGCACCAGGGCGGCGACGATCAGCAGCACCCAAATGAGCACGGGAATGCCAATGATGTCGCCGCGTGCCAGGAAGACGAAGAGGTGGTTCATGCCGGTATAGCCTTGGGCCCGGCCATCGGAGATGAGATTGGCCGCGCCGCGGAACGCCGCGAAGGTGGCGAGCGTCGCGATCACGGCATTGACCCGGCCATAGATGATGACGACCCCGTTGAGCAGGCCAAGACAGAGGCCGAGGACCAGGGCGCAGGCGATGCCAGCCGGCGCGCTGCCCGTCGCCGTGAAGACCATGGCCGAGACGACCGAGGTGAGGCCCGCTTGGCTGCCGACCGAAATGTCCAGCCCGCCCAGCAGCATCACCACCGTCTGCACCACCGCCAGGACACCGACGATGGCGATAGTCGTGCCGATGGTCGCGATATTGCTCGCATAGAAGAAATTGCTGTTCTGCACGCCGATGAAAGCCACGAGGATGACGAGGGCCAGAAGCAGGCTGACGTTCTGCACACCCACCGCCGCCAGCACGCGCCGCGCCCAATCCCGTTGCTGCGCCACCGGCACCTTGGCCGGGTCTTGCACGGACGTCGTCATGCTGCATCCTCCAGGATCGCCAGTCTCAAGATCGCCTCTTCGGTTGCATCGTCACGCGGCAATTCGCCGCGGATGCGGCCGCCCTGCATCACGAGAATACGGTCAGCGAGGCCCAGAACCTCCGGCAGTTCGGAGGAAATGACGAGGATGGCGCTGCCTTGGGCCGCGAGCCTGTCGATGATGGCATAGATGTCGGCCTTGGCGCCCACGTCCACGCCGCGCGTCGGCTCGTCAAGGATGAGCAGCTTGGCGTCGCGCGCCAGCCAGCGGGCCAGCACGGTCTTCTGCTGGTTGCCACCGGAGAGGGTCGCCACCTCCTGCTCGATGCTCGGCGTGCGCACGCGCAGTTCCTGCACGTATCGGCGCGCGATGCGGCCTTCTTCCGCGCGGCTGACGACCCGCCACTTCTGCAACCGGCCGAGAATCGCGAGGCAGACATTGTCTCGTACCGAGCGTTTCATCAGCAAGGCCTGCTGCTTGCGTTCCTCGGGTGCCAGAGCAAGCCCCGCCTTCACGGCATCCCGGGGCGATCGCAGGGCAAGCGGCTTACCCTCCACCGAGACGGTGCCGGACAGGATCGGCGTATCGCCGATGATGGCGTGGGCGAGTTCGGTGCGGCCGGCGCCGACAAGGCCGGCGAGCGCCACCACTTCGCCGGCACGCACCTCGAAGCTCACCCTCGAGACATCGGCGGTCGTGACCGAAGCGAGGCTCAACACCGTCTCCCCGATCCGCCGCGGGCTGCGCGGGAAGAGCGCCGAGAGATCGCGCCCCACCATCATGCGCACCAGTTCAGGTTCACTGGTCTCCGCCGCCAATCTCTCCCCGACGGACGCTCCGTCGCGCAGCACGAGAATGCGGTCGGAGATCTGAAAAATCTCCTTCATGCGGTGGGAGACGTAGATGATGGCAATGCCTTCCGCGCGCAGTTGCGCGATCATCCGGAACAGGCTCTGCACCTCGTGATCGGAGAGGGAAGAGGTCGGCTCATCGAAGGCGATGACGCGGGCGCCCCCGGTGAGCGCACGTAGAATTTCGATGATCTGCCGTTGCGCCGGCGACAGGCTGCGGCCTGGCTGGTCCGCGCGCATGACGCCGGCGAAGCCATAGCGCGCCAGATCACGCTCGAACTGCAATCGCAGGGCCGCGCGGTCGAAAAAGCGGCCGCGGCGCGGCAAGGCGCCGGCATAGACGTTTTCGGCCACCGAGACGTCCGGGATGATCTCGGGCTCCTGCACCACCACCCGCACGCCAGCCGCTCGGGCGGCATGGGGTGTGGCAAAGACAACCGGCGCGCCATCCAGCACAAGATGGCCGTCATCGGGCTGATGCACGCCGCTCATCAAGCGCAGGAGGGTGGATTTGCCCGCGCCATTCTCACCCATCAGGGCCAAAACCTCTCCGGCGCGGGCCGTCAGCGAAACGCCGCGCAGGGCCTGCACCGGGCCGAAGCGCTTGGTGACATCATCCATCTGCAGAACAACAGAACCGCTCATGCCGCCTCGCGCGTCTTCATCTCGATCCTCGCCCGCGCGGCCGGAGAGCGCGGCGGCTCTCCGGCCTTCGCTGCTAGCTGCAGCTTCCCATCACGCTCTTCCAGGTCTCCGGGGTGACGATCGTGGTCTTGGCAATCGTCTTCGCCGGCAGCGGCGTATGGTTGCGGATGCTGTCCACCAGCACCTTCACCGCCGCGCTGCCCACGTCATGCCCACTGATGAAGAGCGCCGCCTTGTTGCCGGAAGGCTGGCCCGCCTGCCAATCCTTGCAGGTGAGATAGGCCCCGAGCCCGACGCCGATGATGTTGTCGGGCGTCATGCCGGCATTGGCGAGCGCCGTCACCGCACCCGTCTCGCTCTCGTCGTTGCAGCCCCAGACCACCCAGTGCTTGATCTGCGGATTGGCGGTGACGACGGCGCCCGTGCGGTTCTGGGCATCAACCACGGAGTTGTCGGTGCCGATCTTGATGACGGTCGGCAGGTCACCACCGGCCGCCGCCTTGAAGCCATCTTCCTCGCCGCGCTGCCGGTCCTGGCAGACGGAGAGCTGTTGCTCGAAAGCCGCCGCGATCCGCGTGCTCTTCGGCTCCCAGCCGGCCTTCTTGTAAAGCTCCCCGGCGGCCTGGCCGACCTTGTAGCCCATCTGATAGCCGTCGAAGCCGACGAAGGGCGCGAAGGTGCCGGTGCCGCTCTTGATCGGATCATCGGAGGAGACGAGCGGGATCTTGGCTTGCGTCGCCATGTCGATCACCTGCGGGCCGATCTGCTGATCAGGCACCACGATGGCGATGCCGCTCACCTTCTGCCCGACCATGACGTTCATCGCGCTGATCGCGGCGTTCGCATCCATCTGAACGTTGACGACGTTGACCTTGACGTTGCCGAGCGCTTTCGCCTCGTCACGGGCGCCCTGCGCCTCGTCGACGAAATACTGCTGGTCTCCCTGCTTCTGGATATAGGCGATGGTCAGGGGGTCGTTCTGGGCCTGCGCCACGGCCGAGCCGCCCGCGCCCATCGCGCCGAGACAGACCAAAACCGAAGCGAACCTCGTGGCAAACCGATGCATAAACCGCTCCTCCATGTTTTCTTGTTCGATCGCGGGCGCTGGCAAGAGCGGATGGCCTCGCTCTTCTCAAAGCGGAATGATCAAAACATCCGACTATTCCCTTCGTCAAGTCGGGTTAATGTTTCGTCACGCGACATTCGTTCCCGGCCGTCGGAGATCACGACGCTTGCCGGGAAGGAGGCTCCATCACCTGTAGGTCCTTGGCGGCGACCGTCAGCAGCCGGCGCATCGCCCGGTCGGCGCGCGGCTCGTTCCTCAGGCGGATCGCTTCGAGCACTTCGGCATGAACGCTGAAGGCCTCGTCATCCGAGGGCGCCGTTTGCGTGGAAATGCGGAAGGCGGCGAGCAGAACGGAGGAGATGGTGCTTCCCCACTGTTCGAGAAAGATGTTTCCACTGGCAGAAAGGACCGAGACGTGAAAGTCGAGATCCGCCTGCACCCGGTCCGCGAGAGTCGTCGCCGCCTTCATGCGCCAGAAGGCGTTTTCGATCATGGCGAGCTGGGCCGCATTGGCGTGGGCGGCCGCCAGGGCTGCGGCGCCCGGTTCGATGAGCTGGCGGCATTTGAGCAGGCTTTCCAGAAGATGGCGGTCCAGGTCCGGGCCGCACCATGAGAGCACCTCCGGGTCCATCAGGTTCCAGCTCGCGCGCGGCCGCACGCGCGTGCCGGTGCGCGGCTTCACCTCCACCATGCCTTTCGCGCCGAGAACTTTGATGGCCTCGCGCATGGCGGAACGGCTCACGCCCAGCTCCTCCCCCAGCTCCTGCATGCTGGGCAGCACGCCGCCGGCCGGAATCGCGCCTGACAGGATGCGCCGCGCCAGCTCAGCGACGACGGTCTGATGGACTCTCGGCCGTGGCTGATTTGCGCTTTGCATTCTCCATTCATCCGACTAGTGTCTTGATCTCATCATACCTGATCCCGCCGAGAGGGGAACAAAAAAGCGGGACGGCGGAGGAATAACGATGCGGATCACCAAAGGGCTGCCGCCTGAAGCGGCGCGGGCCGGCCAGGCCGGAGGCCGGGCCGCTCGGACGTCTGCGTGATGACGGAGACTGTGATCTCCCTGCGGCAGGGAGCGCTCGCCCTCACGCTCGACCGGCGCGGCGGTGTGATCACCCGGTTCACGTGGGATGATCCGCAGGGCATGCGTCGTCCGCTGATGCGGACTGCGCGTGACGCCGCGGGCGATCCCTTGAAGGCGGCGTGCTTTCCCCTCCTGCCCTTCGGCAGCCGTGTCGCCGGCAACCGCTTCAGCGTCGGAGCCGAGACCTACACGCTCGCCCCCAACCACCCGGGGGATCGTCACTATCTGCATGGGGATGGCTGGCTGGGCCTCTGGATCGTCGATAAGATCCTCGCGAATGCCGTAACACTGGCTTTTCGCCATGAAGCGCAAGCTGGCCAACCCTATGACTACGAGGCGCGGATGAGCTATCATCTGAGCACCGATGCAACCCTCGCCGTGCAGATGGAGATCCGCAATCGAGGAGACCGCGCGCTCCCCTTCGGAATCGGCCTGCATCCCTACTTCCCGCTGACGCCCCAGACGACGCTGTTTGCACCGGCGGCCAGCTTCTTCCCCGAGGCGGCCGATTTCCTACCCGGTCCGCGCAGCGCTGTTCCCCCCGCACTCGACTTTGCGCAGCCGCGGCGGCTGCCTCACCGCTGGATCAACAATGGCTTCGCCGGCTGGACGGGGGAGGCGCGCATCACCTGGCCCGAGGCAGGGCTCGCCCTTCGCATCATCGCCGACGCAGGCTTCCGCCACTATGTCCTTTTCAGGCCGGATGGCGCCTTCGATCCCACCTTTGCGGGCGACTATGTCTGCTTCGAGCCGATGACCCATCAGCCGAACGGCCATCACGCCGCGGATTTCGGTGGCCTCACCCTGCTCGCCCCGGGCGCGGTCTTGCAGGGCAGCATCCTCTTCACACCCGAGGCCATCACGTCATGAAGATCACCGGCATCCGCACCGTCGTCGTCAATGCCGAGATGCGCAACTGGATCTTCGTGCGTGTCGACACCGATCAGCCCGGCCTCTATGGCTGGGGCGAGGCGACGCTGGAATGGAAGACGCGGGCAGTGACGGGCGCCGTCGAGGATCTGGCACCCCTCATCATCGGCCGTGACCCGCGGGACATCGAAAACCTCGTGCGCATCATGCACAAGCATGGCTTCTGGCGCATCGGCGTCATCGGCAGCAGCGCCATCGCCGGCATCGAGGTCGCCTTGTGGGACATTCTCGGGAAGAGCGTCGGTCTGCCCGTCTGGCGCCTGCTCGGCGGCAAGATGCGGGATCGCGTGGCCGTCTATACACATCTTGGCCTCGGCAAGGTGGATGCCGTCTATCACAGCATGTCGGCCACGCCCCTGATCGAGCGCGCGCATGCGGTGCTGGAGCGTGGCTACCATGCCATGAAGCTCGTCTTCATCCCCTACACCCATTACACCGCGCCCACCCGCGCGATCGACGAGGTCGCCAGGATGATGCAGGATCTGCGCGCGGCCGTGGGGGAGGACGTGGCGCTGATGGTCGATTTTCATGGCCGCTGCGCCTCGGCAGGTGCGGCCCTACACTACATCGATGCGCTCGCACCCGGCCGGCCGTTGTTCGTGGAAGAACCTCTACCGCCGCAGGATATCGCGGGACTCAAGACCATCGCCGCGCGCAGCCACGTGCCCCTCGCAGCCGGAGAACGTCTCGTGGACCGCTGGGAGTTCGAGCCCTTCTTCCAGTCCCGCGTCATCGACATCGCCCAGCCCGATCTCTGCCATGTCGGCGGCTTCACCGAAGCGCGCAAGATTGCGGCCATGGCGGAGCTTGCCGGCGCCGGCATCGCGCCGCACAACCCACTCGGCCCGCTCGCTGGCGTGGCCGCCCTGCACTTCGACATCGCAACCCCGAACTTCGTGATTCAGGAGGAGATGGTGGGCGCCGTTCCCTGGTATGAAGAGGTTCTGCAAGGGCCGATCCGCATGGTGGATGGGCATTGGCAGATCCCCGAGGCGCCGGGGCTCGGCATCGAGATCGACGAGGCGGTGGCGGCGAAGCATCCCTTCGAGCAGGAAATCATGACGGCAACGGAAGCGGTGCTCGCCGATGGCACCGTTGTGGATTGGTGAGCCCCATGGCCGGACGTTTGCAGGACAAGGTTGCCATCGTCACGGGGGCAGGTCGCGGCATTGGCGCCGCCACCGCCTTGGCCTTCGCCCGCGAAGGGGCCGCGGTCGTCGTCGCGGAACTGGATTTGGCCACCGGCACTGCCATGGCCGAAGCCCTGGCTGGGCAGGGGGCTTCGAGCCTCTTCGTGCAGACGGACGTCGCCCGGCCGGCCGCGGCGGAGGAAGCCGTGCGCCAGACCCTCGCGGCCTTCGGACGGCTGGATGTGCTGGTCAACAATGCCGGCATCAACGTCTTTCATGAGCCGTTGGAGACGACCGAGGCCGAATGGCGCCGCTGCTTCGCGGTGGATCTCGAAGGCGTCTGGCACATGTGCAAGGCCGCCCTGCCCGCCATGCTGGAGGCAGGCACGGGCAGCATCGTCAACATCGCCTCCAGCCATTCCAGCACCATCATTCCGAATACCTTTCCCTATCCGGTCGCCAAGCACGGGCTCCTTGGCCTCACCCGGGCGCTCGGCATTCAATATGCGGCCCGCGGCGTGCGGGTGAACGCGATTGCGCCCGGCTATATCGAGACAGATATCGCGCGCGAATACTGGGCGACCTTTCCCGACCCGGAGGCCGAGCGGCAGAAGGCTTATGACCTGCACCCGCCCCGCCGCATCGGGCGGCCGGAGGAAGTGGCCATGACGGCGGTCTTCCTCGCCTCGGACGAAGCGCCTTTCATCAACGCCGCCAGCATCGCGATCGACGGCGGCCGCTCGGTGCTCTACCACGACTGAGGCGGGGCACCCGTCCCCGCACTGTCACTGCTCCGTATTCAAGGTCAGGCGCAGTTCCGCCGCACGCCGATGCCCCTCCAGCCCTTCCGCCGCGCTCTGCCGCACGGCCGGCGGCGCCACCAGCGCCACGCCCTCGCGCGTCAGCCATTGATGGGTGCAAATCTTGAGATAGGAGCCGACCCAAAGGCCACCCGTATAGCGCCCGGCGCCCATCGTTGGCAGCGTATGGTTCGTCCCGCAGCACTTGTCGGAATAGACGACGCTCGCGAGCGTGCCGAGGAAGAGCGACCCATAATTGTGCAGGCCACGGGCCGTCGCTTGCGGATCGGCCGTGTGAACCTGAAGATGTTCGGCCGCGACCTGATTGGCATAGGCGAGCATCGACGCCTCGTCGTCGCAGAGCACGATTTCCCCGGCGTCCCGCCAGGCCTGCCCGGCGACGGCGGCGGTCGGGAGATCGAGGAGCTGGCGATCAACCTCGGCCAGCACCGCCTCGGCGAGCGCGGTATCGGTCGTGACCAGGCCGACCCGGGTGCGTGGGTCATGCTCCGCCTGGGCCAGAAGATCCGTCGCGATCATGCGGGCATCCCCGGTGTGATCGGCGACGACGTAGATTTCACTCGGTCCCGCGAGCTGGTCGATGCCCACCGTGCCGAAGACCTGCCGCTTCGCTTCATTCACATAGGCATTCCCCGGCCCCACGATCTTGTCCACGGGCGGCACCGTTTCCGTGCCGAAGGCCATGGCGGCGATGGCTTGGGCACCGCCGATGCGAAAGATGCGGTCAGCCCCGGCGAGGTGGCATCCGGCGATCATGGCCGCATGGGCCGTGGGTGGCAGACAGGCGATGACCTCCTGGCAGCCGGCCACCTTGGCCGGCACGATCGTCATCACCGGCGCGGACAGAAGCGGATAGCGGCCACCAGGGACATAGGCGCCGATCCGCGCGATCGGGATCACCCGATGGCCGAGATGCAGACCCGGATGCAGTTCGATCTCGAGCGGCAGGATGGTTTTGAGCTGCGCCTCGGCGAAGGTGCGCACATTGGCGATGGCAAATTCCGTATCGGCCCGGGTTTGCGGCGCGAGGGCGGCCACGGCCTCGGCCCGCTCGGCGGCCGTCACTTCCAGCGCCTCGGGGCGCACGCCGTCAAAACGCTCGGAGAAGGCGCGGACCGCAGCGTCACCCTGCGTGCGAACGGCGTCCAAAATCGGCTGCACGGTGGCCGCCAAGCCTTCGGCCGCTTGGGCTTCGGCCGGTCTCGGGGCTTTGAGGAAGCGGGTACCCGCCGGCAGCACGAGAGCGGTCATGGGCCATCCTTGCGAAGGGGTGATCGGCGCAGCCTAAAACAAAGGACTTTCGGCACAATCGCGGGCGGCGATAGTGTCTAGTTTTCTCACCATCAGGAATGACCATGCCCCAGGTCGGCCAGAAAATCCGTGAACTGCGCGCCCGCCGCAGCTTGAGCGTGCGGGAACTCGCCCTGCGGTCCGGCGTTTCGCATTCGGCAATTTCCCTGATCGAGCGCAACCGCATGAGCCCTTCGGTCGAGACGCTCAGCGCCATTCTGGATGCCCTCGGCACGACTCTGACTGGTTTCTTCTCCGAGTTGCAGTCGCAAGCCCGCTACAGCCCTTTCTACCGGAAGGACGAGTTCGTCGAAATCGGCCAAGCAAAGGCGATTTCCTACCGCATGCTGGGTATCAATCATCCCAACCGGCAGATCCTCATGCTCCACGAAAGCTATGCGCCGGGGGCCGATACCGCGACCGCGCTCTCCCACTCCGCGCAGGAAGCCGGCATGGTTCTCAGCGGTCAGGTGGAGCTGACGGTCGGCACCGAGGTTCAGAGTCTGGGGCCGGGGGACGGCTACTACTTCGACAGCCGGCAGCCGCACCGGTTCCGGAACGTCGCCGCCGGAAAATCCGAGATCCTCAGCGCGGTAACACCGCCCACCTACTGAACTGGTGAGTATTCTGTCCGGAGCCGGCTGAGCCCTCGGAAAGCCGCGCGAAGATCAAGGATTTGTGTTTCTGTTTGGTGTCAGTCGCCACCCAAGAGCGGCAGCCACAACCACGCAGTAAACGAGAAGGATCGGGAATGTCCATCAGACGGCAGGATCATCGTCTGCACCGTAACGCTCTAGGCTTGCCGCAGATCGTTGCCTCCACGCTCGCGAACATCGCCCCCGCCGTGAGCTTCTATTTCGGCTTCGGCGTCATCGTGGGCGGTGCCGGTGTTGCGGCACCCTTGACCATCATCGTCGCGATGCTGTGCATCCTGTTCCTCAGCAACACGCTGGCGGAATTTTCGAAGTACCGCCCCAGTACGGGGTCTTTCGTCACCTTCATCGGCATGGCCTTCGGCCCGGTCGCCGGGGCCGCTGCCTCCCTCTTCACCGTCGTCGGTTATGCGGTGGCCGCCGCCGCGATCGTCGCGATTTCCGGCGGCTGGCTGCAAGATACGCTCAAGCTCTTTCTCGGCATCAACATTCCCTGGCAGATCCTGGCGACAGCCGCGACCTTGATCTGCGGTTGGTTGGTCACCCGAGGGGTTCAGATCTCCACCCGGTGGGCCGCCGTCTTCTTCTACTTCGAGCTGGCCCTGCTGCTCATCGGTGCGACGATCATGCTCATCGTCAACGCCGATCATCTGAGCTTCGCGCCCTTCCTGCCGTCCCATCTTTCGGGGGGCTTGGCCGGCATCGGCCTCGGCTTCCCCTTGGCCGTCTACTCCTTCGTCGGCTGGGAGAATTCGGCGACCCTCGCGGAAGAGACGGAAAATCCCCGGCGCAACATTCCACGCGCTCTGGTGATCGGCACCATCGCCATCGGTCTCGTCTATGTCTATCTTGCCTATGCGACCGAGACGGCCTTCCACAACGATGCGCATGCCATCAGTAACTCGGCCCTGCCCTTCATCGACGCCTTGAAGAAATCAGCCGGGGGCCTGCTCTTCATCGCCTATCTGGCCGGCGTGACGAGCGTCTTCTCTTGCCTGCTCGGCCTCACCAATTCGCAGGCGCGCATTCTCTTCAGCGCCGGCCGCGAAAGCCTGCTGCCCGTGTTCTTCGGCAAGATCCACCCGGCCCACAAGACGCCGCACGTCGCCATGTGGATCTACGTGCTGACGGCGCTGGTGATCACCCTCGCCTGCTGGAACCTGAGCCCCCTCGACATCTTCGCGGATACCGGAACGCTCGGCACCATCCCCATCATCATCGTCTATCTGGTCACCAACATCGCGCTGCCGGTCTATATGCTGCGCTTCCATCGCAACGAGTTCAGCGCGCTGCGGCACGCCGTCATTCCACTGCTGGGCCTTGTGCTGACCCTCTTCCCGCTCTGGGGCTTGGTGCAGCCCGGGCAGCCTGCGCCGTTCAATCTCTTCCCGACGCTGGCCGGACTGCTGCTCCTCGTCTCGATCATCTATGGCATCGTGCTGGCGCGTCGCCTGCCCGATCTCGTGCACCGCATCGGCTCCTACGTCGCCGATGAGGAATACTGACCGCAGTTTGTCCGTTTGCGCCGTGGCGCCTTCGGCCGGTTGTGAGACCGGCCGAAGCTAACGGCGCCCAGGCTCCGCTCTAGACGCGCGCGAGGGCGACCGCGATGCCCTGACCCACGCCGATGCACATGGTGGCGAGCGCAAGACTGCCGCCCTTCAGGCTGAGTTCCAGAGCCGCCGTGCCCGCGATGCGGGCGCCAGACATGCCGAGCGGATGGCCAAGGGCGATGGCCCCGCCATTCGGATTCACCCGCGCATCGTCATCGCCAATCCCGAGCAGGCGCAAGGAGGCAAGGCCCTGCGCCGCAAAGGCCTCGTTCAGCTCAATATGGTCGAACTGCGCGAGTGAAAGGCCGAGACGCGCCAGCAGCTTCTGCGTCGCCGGCACGGGCCCGATGCCCATGACGCGCGGCGGCACGCCGGCAGTCGCGCCGCCCAGGATGCGCGCGATCGGCCGCAGCCCGTATTTCGCGGCCGCCGCCTCGCTCGCCACGATCAGGGCCGCCGCCCCATCGTTCACGCCCGAGGCATTGCCCGCCGTCACCGTCGCACCGTCGCGCCGGTTCACCGGCTTCAGCCGCGCCAGCGTCTCCAGCGTCGTCGCGCGCGGATGCTCGTCCTGGCTCACGATCACGGGCTCGCCCTTGGGCTTCGGCACGGTGACGGGCGTGATCTCGCGCGCGAGCCTTCCCTGGGCCTGGGCGGCCGCCGCCTTCTCCTGGCTGCGCAGCGCAAAGAGATCCTGATCCGCGCGGGAGACCTCATAGTCGACCGCGACGTTGTCGGCGGTCTCCGGCATCGAATCGACGCCATATTGCGCGCGCATCAGCGGATTGACGAAACGCCAGCCGATCGTCGTGTCCTCCAGTGCCATCTGGCGCGAAAAGGCCGTCTCCGCCTTGCCCATGACGAAGGGCGCACGGCTCATGCTCTCCACGCCGCCGGCGATGATGACTTCGGCCTCGCCCGCGCGGATGGCGCGGGCCGCCGTCGCCAGCGCATCCATCCCCGAACCGCAAAGGCGGTTCATCGTCGTGCCCGGAACGGAGACGGGCAGCCCGGCCAGAAGCAAGGCCATGCGCGCGACGTTGCGGTTGTCTTCGCCGGCCTGGTTGGCACAGCCGAAGATCACCTCGTCCACCGCCGCCCAGTCGAGCTTCGAATGGTTCGCGACCAGGGCCTTGAGCGGCACAGCGCCGAGATCATCCGCGCGCACCGAAGCAAGCGCGCCGCCGAAGCGGCCAATCGGGGTGCGAATGAAGTCGCAAATGAAAGCGTCTGCCATGATCCGCTCCTATACCCCGGGCACGATGAGATCGGTGGCCGGGCCGTCCGTCAGCAGCGGCGCGCCGGTGATCGCCTGCAGGGCCGCAAGCGTGATGGAGGGGATTTTCTCGCGCAGCACGAAACGGCCGTCCTGGACGTCGATCACCGCGTGGCTGGTGAAGATGCGCGTCACGCAGGCCTCGCCGGTCAGCGGAAAGCTGCAACGCTCCACCAGCTTGGGTTCGCCCGTCTTGGTGCAGTGCTCGGTCACCACGAAAACCTGCTTCGCCCCATGGACCAGATCCATGGCCCCGCCCACTGCCGGCACGCCCTTGCTGCCGACCCGCCAATTGGCGAGGTCGCCGCGCTCAGAGACCTGATAGGCACCCAGCACGGCGATATCGAGGTGCCCACCACGCACCATGGCGAAGCTCGTCGCATGGTCGAAGAAGCAGGCGCCGGGCTTCAGCGTCACCGCCTTCTTGCCGGCATTGATCAGATCCCAATCCTCGTCGCCCGCTGCTGGGGATTCCCCGAAATTGAGGATGCCGTTCTCGGTGTGGAAGATCACCTCCCGCCCCGCCGGCTGAAAGCGCGCGATCAGCTCGGGAAAGCCGATGCCGAGGTTGACATAGGCGCCGTCGGGAATGTCCTGCGCGGCCCGCCAGGCGATCTGGCTGTTGCTCAGGCGGCCGTCGGTCTCCGCTTGTGCTGTCATGGATAGGCCGCTCCGGCACGAATGAGGATTTCTTCCTGCTGTGGCTCCGGCACTGCGACGACACGGTCGACGAAGATGCCGGGTGTCACCACGGCTTCGGGATCGATGTCGCCGGCCGGCAGCAGGCGGGAGACTTGCGCGATGGTGCGGGTGGCCGCCATGCACATCAGCGGGCTGAAATTGCGCGCGGCCTTGCGAAAGGTAAGGTTGCCGTGGGTATCCCCGAGTTCGGCCTTTACCAGGGCCACGTCCGCCTTCAGCCAGCGTTCCTGCACGTAGCGCCGGCCGTCGAATTCGGCGACCGGCTTGCCTTCGGCGAGTTCGGTGCCAACCGAAGTCGGCGTGTAGAAGGCCGGAATGCCGGCGCCGCCGGCGCGGATGCGCTCGGCGAGCGTTCCTTGCGGCACCAATTCCAGCGCGATCTCTCCCGCCAGGTAGCGCTCGGTGAAGGCGCGCGGATCGGAGGAGCGCGGAAAGGAGCAGATCATTTTCGCCACCATGCCGGCGTCGATCATCGCCGCGATGCCGATCCGGCCGTTGCCGGCATTGTTGTTGATCACGGTGAGATTGCGCGGCCGATGATCGATCAAGGCGTGGATCAGTTCCATCGGCGCACCCGCGCCGCCGAAACCGCCGATCATGATCACGGCGCCGTCGCCGATGTCGGACACGGCCTCCGCCAGGCTGCCGATCGTCTTGTCCATTCTGCCTCCCCTCGGATTTGCTCGCCGAGCGCCCCGCATGGCGATAGGCCCGCCCCCTCTCGACAGCAAGTAGAATGTGCGATATGCGATATTTGTTCGATTATCGCACATTAGGATGGCCATGAAGCAGACGGATGTGATGGGCGGCCTCGCCAAGGGCCTTCGCGTCATCGAGGCCTTCGAGGCAGCGCGGCCCAAGATGGCCATCGCCGACATCGCGGCCGTAACCGGGCTCGATCGCGCGACTGCCCGGCGCTGCCTGCTCACCCTCGTCTCGCTCGGCTATGCCACCTATGACGGCAAGTATTTCGAGCTGACGGCGAAGGTGTTGCGCCTCGGCTCCGCCTATCTTTCGGCCACACCCCTGCCCCGCCTGCTGCAGCCCGTGCTCGATCGTGTGTCCAACGAAGTGGGGCAGAGTGCATCGGCCAGCGTTCTGGAAGGCACCGAAATCGTCTATATCGCGCGGGCCGCCGTGCGGCGGGTGATGTCCGTCACCCTCATGCCGGGCTCGCGCCTGCCGGCCTGGTGCGCCTCCATGGGCCGCGTGCTGCTCGCCGCCCTTCCCGAGCCGGAGCGGCTGGCCCTGCTCGCGCAATCGGATCTCCGGCCCCTGACGCCGCTGACGAAGATCAACCCGACGGCGCTACAACTGGAACTGATGCAGGTACGGGCTCAGGGCTTCGCGGTGATCAATCAGGAGTTGGAGATGGGCCTGTGCTCCATCGCCGTCCCGGTCATCGATGGCCGCGGCCGCACGGTGGCGGCGCTGAACATCGGCGCCTCCGCCGCCCTCGTCTCCGTCATTGAGATGCAGGCGCGGTTCCTGCCCGTCCTGCTGCAGGCTCAGGCCGAGCTACGCACACTGCTCGGCTAGCGCGTACCGTCCTCAAGCGCGGCGATCACGCGCGCGGCCTCTGCAAAGCCCGTATTGGCCGCCGGCACACCGGCATAGATCGCCGTCTGCATCAGCACCTCCTTCAACTCCTCCTGCGTGAAGCCGCCCTGGCTCAGGCCGGCCCGCACATGCAGGGCGAATTCCTCCCATCGGCTAAGGCTCGCGGTGATGGCGATCACGAGCAGCCGGCGCGTGCGGTCGTCCAGCCCCGGACGTCCCCAGATTTCATGCCAGGCGATGCGGGTGATCATCGCCTGGAAGTCGCCATTGAAGGGCGTGCGCTTGGCGAGCGACTGATCCACCCAGGCATCGCCCAGCACCCGCCTGCGGTTGCGCAAGCCGGCCTCGAACAGCGTCTCCGCGGCCGCCGCTACGGCAGGCGCCGGCACGAGAAAGCCGCGCAGCGCGGCTGCGAGCGCCGCGGGTGCTTCGATCGGCGGCAGATGCGCGGAGGCGAGCGCCGCGTGGCGTGCCCCGGGAATGGCTGTGAGCAGCCGGTCCCCATGCCCCTCGAGCGGGGTCGAGATATCCCGCTCTCCGGTCACCACCAGGGTCGGCACGGCGATCGACGGAACCCGATCCATCAGAGCCATGTCGCGGATAGCAGCCCCGGCGCCGGCATAGCCGGCGTCGGATTGTGCGCCGATGCCGCGCATCAGGCTGTCCGCGATCTCGGGGTGCTGAGCCCGGAAGTCAGGGCTCAAAAACCTTCCCACCGCCATCTCGGCGATCGCCGCCGTACCTTGGCTGGCCACCGTCTCGATGCGCGTCTGCCAGGCCGCGCGGTCCATGGCGGGGGAGGTGCAGATGAGGGCGAGCGCCGAGACGCGCGCCGGATGGCGCAAGGCCAGCTCCATCGCCATCATGCCGCCGAGGGAGACACCGGCGACGGCCGCGCGCTCCAGGCCGGCATCCGCCATGATGGCCGCGACATCTTCGGCGAGTTCCGCGAGGCTGTACTCCCCGGCCGGCGCATCGGAGGCGCCATGGCCGCGCGTGTCGATGCGCAGCAGGCGGAAGGCGGTTCTCAGGGACGGCAGGGTCGCGTCCCACAAGCCCATGTCGGTGCCGATGGAATTGAGCAGCACCAGGGGCGGAAGGCCGTCCGCCCCTTCCAGCTTCCAGTAGAGCCGGCAGGCGTCACGGGTCGTGAAGGGCATGATCAGCTCTTTCCCAGGGAAGCCAGAAGCTCTGCGGTGAGTGCCGCGCTTTCGCCGATATCCGCCCCCAGGCCGGCTGCTTTGAGATTGCGGGCGATGGCGGCCTCGTCCACCTCCAGCCCCTCGGTGACAATGGCGAGGGCCGCCGCACTGCCGGAGGCAAGCAGGAAGAGATCGGCAAGCACGGGGCCTTCCGCCTGCCAGCCGCCCAGGCCCCGCTCCCATTCCTGCGGCAGGCCGGAGAGCAGGCTGGCGACGAGGCCCGGCGCGCGCAGCGCGGCGGAGAGCGCCACCTGGCAGCCCGTGGGATTGCGCTTATGCGCCATGGCGGACGATCCGCCGCGGCCGGGGATACGCGGCTCCTGCGCCTCGCCCACCCCGTTCTGCGCCAGAAGCGCGATATCCCGCGCGCATTTGCCCAAAGCACCGATGACGAGGCCGAGGCTCGTGCCGATCGCCGCCGGCCCCACCCGTCGCGCATGCCATGGTGCGGCATCGCCAAGGCCAAGAGCGGCCGCGAGACGGGCGGCCACCGCGGCACCACGGCCATCCAAGCCAGCCCGCGTGCCGGCGGCGCCGCCGAATTGCAGCCGGGCATGGGTCTGCACATCGGCCGCAAGCCGCGCCCTTGCCTCCTCAATGCCCAGGGCCGCTTGCGCAAGGCGCAGGCCGAAGCTGATGGGCAGTGCATCCTGCAGCAGGGTGCGGCCAATCGCGGGCGTTTCCGCATAGCGGGCCGCAAGATGGCCGAGCGCCCGGACGATGCGGCCGAGATCGATCTGCAGCAGCGCCTCCGCCGCCTGCACCTGCCGCATCAGCACGCAATCGGCGAGATCCTGGCTGGTCGCGCCCCGATGCAGCGCCGGCGCGTCCTCAGGCGGCAGCGTGGCGCGCAGGCTTTGCACCAGAGGGATCGCAAGCGTGCCCGCCTGCGCCGCCCGCGCGGCGAGATCCCGCGTATCCAGCGCCTGCGCTGCGGCGCAGGCATGGGAGATCGCATCCGCGGCCGCCGCTGAGATCAGCCCCTCCGCCGCCTCGGCCGCGGCAAGCGCCATCTCGAAGGCGAGCGCATGGCCGAGCACCGCCGCGTCATCGAAGATCGCCAGCATGGCCGGCGTCGCGGCCGGCAGATCTCGCAGATGATGAGTCACAGCGCGAAGAACACCGTCTCATTCTCTCCCTGCAGCAGGATGTCCAGCCACCAGCTGCCCTCCGCCTGGCGCGCGGCAATCAGGGTGCGCCGCCGCTCGGGCGGCACCAGCGCCAGGATCGGGTCGTCCTCGTTCCCCTCACCGTCGGCGAAGTAGAGGCGGGTTGCAAGGCGCTTGAGCAGGCCGCGGCCGAAGACCGAGAGCAGGATATGCGGCGCCTGCAGAGAATTCCCCGGCCCCGGCACACGGCCGGGATAGATGGTGCGGAAGCGCCAGACACCCTCGGCGCTGGTTGCGGCCCGGCCGAAGCCGATGAAGCCAGGGTCGAGCGGCACCTCCGCCCGGCTGTCCGCCGGGCTCGCATAGCGGCCGGCGGCATTGGCCTGCCAGAGTTCCACCATGGCATCGGGCACGGGCTCGCCGGCCGCATCCAGCACGCGCCCGGCGATCTCGATCATCTGGCCCTGCGGTGTCTCCTGCGCTGTCGGCGCCTTCAGCAGGTAATGCTCTGGCGGCATGAGATCGGGGCGCGCGCCCATCTCCGAGGTGCCTACCAGATCGGCGCCACCCTTCCAGGGCAGGCCGTAATGGAAGAAGGGGCCGACCGTCTGCGAGGGCGTCTGCCCGAAGAGCTGCGGGTCGCGATTGTCCTGCCGTGGCGCAGGCGCGCGGCTTTCGAGGCTCTGCAGATCAGTGCTCATGGTTCGGATCCTCGAAGGGGGTCTCGTCCGGCCCTTTCAGCACGATGTCGAAGAGATAGCCGAGGCCCCAGTTCGGCACCGTCGTCGTCATGTCGAACCGGCTGACCAGGCGCTGGCGGTACGGCATCGGCACGGCATTGGCGATGGGGTCGATCTCGATCAGCGGATCATCGGGGAAATAGAGCTGCGTGATCAAGCGGGTGGCGAAGGCCGGACCGAGCAGCGAAAAATGGATATGGGCCGGCCGCCAGGCGTTCTTGTGGTTGCCCCAAGGATAGGCACCGGGGCGGATGGTGATGAAGCGGTACCGGCCCTCGGCATCGGTGATGACACGCCCGGCCCCGGTGAAATTCGGATCAAGCGGCGCATCCCATTGATCCTTGACGTGAATGTAGCGGCCGGCGGCATTGGCCTGCCAGACCTCCACCACCGTGTTCGGCACCGGCCGCCCGCGCTCGTCCAGCACCCGGCCACTGACGATGATGCGCTGGCCCAGGGGCGGCGCCTTGTGCTGGGTGGTGAGGTCTTCCACCGCCGCGCCCATCAGCCGCTCCCAGCAATCGGCCGGCCCCGTCACCTCGCTCAAGGTCTGCGGAATCGAAATGAGCGGCTGGCCTGGGCTGCGCGCCACGGTCGACCGGTAATCCGGAAAGAGCGACGGCGGTGCCCCGCCATCCTCCGGTGCATAGGGCGTGAGCTGCAAGGACATCCGTAACCTCCCGGGGCTTCAGGCCGCCTGCGGCAGCGGCAGCCCGACATAGTTTTCCGCGAGCACCGTCTGCGCTGCCAGGGAACCCGCGAGATACTCGAACTCCGCCCGCTGAATCCGGCGGTCGAACTCATCCATCGTAGGCAGCGCATGCGTCAGCATCGTGAACCACCAGGAAAAACGCTCAGCCTTCCAGACCCGGGCGAGCGCGCGGGCGGAATAGCCGTCGATCCCGGCGGTGCGGCCGTCACGATAGAATTCGGTCAGCGCTTCGGCCAGCAGGATGACGTCGGAGACCGCGAGGTTCAGCCCCTTGGCACCCGTCGGCGGCACGATATGCGCGGCATCACCGGCGAGGAACAGGCGTTGCCAGCGCATCGGTTCGGAGACGAAGGAGCGCAGCGGCGCGATGCTCTTCTCGAAGGATGGCCCCCGCGTGACCTGCGGCGCGACCTCGGGGCCGAGACGCAGGCACACCTCGTCCCAAAAGCGCTCATCGGGCCAGTCGGCGAGCGTCTCTTCCAGACCGCATTGAATGTAGTAGCGGCTGCGATGGGGTGACCGCATGGAGGCCAGCGCGAAGCCGCGCGGGTGATTGGCATAGATCAGCTCGTGCCGCGCCGGGGGTACTTCGGCGAGAATGCCGAGCCAACCGAAGGGATAGACGCGCTCGAACGTGCGCAGCACATCGGTAGGGATGGAGCGGCGGCTGACGCCGTGAAACCCGTCGCAGCCGACGACGAAGTTACAATCCAGCCGCTGCGAGATGCCGCTCTCCCGCCAGGTGACGAAGGGATGGTCACTCGCGAGATCATGCAGCGCAACATCCTCGGCGTTCCAGCGAATGGCGAGGCCCCGCGCCCCGGCTCCGTCGAACAGGTCCCGCATCACCTCCTGCTGGCCATAGACCGTGACCGCAGCACCGCCCGCGAGAGCCGCCATGTCGATATGCAGAAGCCGGCCGTCGAAGGCGATGTTGGTACCCTGGTGAATCTGCCCTTCCCGCTCCAGCCGTTCGGCGAGGCCCAGCCTGCGCATGAGATCGACCGTGATCTGCTCCAGCACACCGGCCCTCACCCGCCCTTCGACATAGGCGCGGTCGCGCCGTTCCAGCACGACGCAGGCTATGCCTTGCTTGTGCAGGAGATGAGCCAGAAACAGCCCGGCGGGGCCGGCCCCGATGATGGCGACGTCTGTCCGCACGCGTGTGGTTTCCTCTCGCGACGCCTTTGCGTTCTTGCCCCGAGTTTAGCCGGCCGGCGGCGCGCGGGAATGGACAGAGGGATGAAAAACTTGGATGATCCGAAGCATTCTTCTCCCTGCTGAGACACCTATGCCATGGCTGCCTCGCCCGCGCTGCCGATCTTCTACCTCTATGGCGAGCCCCATCAGGCTGTCGAAGACGCCTTCGTACATCTTGAAGCTTTGGACGATCGCTCGCGGCCGAGCGAATGGACGATCCGCCGCCACCTGCACGTCGAACTCAACCACCTCTTCGTGCTCACCGCCGGTGGCGGCCAGCTTCTCTTGGATGATTCCGAGATCGCTCTTGCCGCACCCTGTCTTCTCCTGGTGCCGGCGGGGGTGGCGCATGGCTTTCGCTGGGAGGAGCAATCCGCCGGCTATGTCATCACGCTCGCCTCAAGCCATCTGGAGACGCTGACCAACGCCTATCCCGAGCTGCGTGCCCTGTTCCGCCACGCCATGGCCATGCCGCTCGCGGAGGTCGAGATTACCGCGGTCCGCAGCCGGATCGCCGACATGACGCGCGAATACAGTTGGAGCGCACCCGGCCGCCGCGCGGCCATCGATGCGGCTTTGCTCGGCCTCTGCGTGACGGCGCTCCGCGGGATCGGCCCGGCGAACAGCAGCCAGGAGCCGGCGGCAGGCCGCCAGGCGGGGCTCGTCGCCCGGCTGCGGCAGAGGATCGAGGAACGCTACCGACTGCATGAGCCCATTTCGGCCTATGCCGAGGCGTTGGGCGTGACGCCCTTTCAGCTGCGCGCCGCCTGTCGCGCGGTCGCCCGCCTGTCGCCGTCCGAGATGATCGAGCAGCGGCTGATGCTGGAGGCCAAGCGGTCGCTGCGCTACTCCACCCTCTCGATCTCGGATGTCGCGCTCTCCCTCGGCTTCGAGGATCTCGCCTATTTCTCCCGCTTCTTCCGCCGTCACGGCGGCTGTTCGCCCCGCGCCTTCCGTGGCGGCCGCCGCCTGGTGGGGTGAGGCGGCTACAGCTCGCTCTCGTCCACCGGCTGCCCGTCATCCTGCCAGATGCGCGGCAGGCAGCGCAGCAGATCCTGCCGTTCCTTGGGCGAAAACAGCTTGATGAAGCGCGCTTCGTGCGCAGCAATGGCGGCCCGGCACCGCTGGACCAGGTCTTCTCCCTCCAGCGTCAACCGCAAGGACTGCGCCCGGCCGCGGGTCTCCCCTCGGGAGATGAGCGCGCGGCGTTCCAGCTGGGTGACCAAGGGCACCATATTGGCGCGCTGAATGCCGAGCACCCGCCCGATGTCGCTCTGTGTAATGTCGGGATTGGCCTGAATCACCATCAGGACCGACATCTCCGTGATCCGCAGGTCGAGCTTGCCGATTCCGGCCGACAGGTCGGATAGCATCGCGAAAGAGGCACGGCGCAGCTGATAGCCCAGCAACTGGTCCAAGGGGTTGTCCCAGCTGGCAGAAAGGGATGGCCGCGGGGCCCGTTTGGCGGAGGAGCGCATGTGCCGACTATGCAACATCCGCTTGTCAGGCGCAAAACCCTCATGCTATGTGATATAACAACAAGACAAGAAGAGTGATGGGAGAGACCGAGGGCGCCTGATGGCTCGCGCCGCTCCGGCCAAGACGCTTTTTACATCAGCGAAGGCTTGATCGATGTCCGACGAGAATTCACCGGTAGCCGTGACCGTGGAGGACCGCATTGCCTGGGTCCGCTTCAACCGGCCCGACAAACGGAACTGCATGAGTCCCCGGCTCAACCGGGCGATGATGGCGGCACTGGACGAACTCGAATTCCATCCGGATGTCGGGGTGCTCATCCTTAGCGGCGAAGGCACCGCCTGGTCCGCCGGCATGGACCTGAAGGAGTATTTCCGGGAGACGGAGGCGCGGGGCCTGGGCGCGACGCGGCAGGCGCAGCGCGAGGCCTATGGCTGGTGGCGTCGCCTGCGCTGGTTCCAGAAGCCCACCATCGCCATGGTCAATGGCTGGTGCTTCGGTGGCGGCTACGCCCCGCTCTTCGCCTGCGATCTGGCTTTCGCCGCCGAGGAAGCGACCTTCGGCCTCTCCGAGATCAATTGGGGCATCCTGCCTGGCGGAGGCGCCTCCAAGGTGGCGACGGAGCTGTTGAGCTTCCGCCGGGCCATGTATCATGCGCTGACGGGGGAGACGGTGAATGGCCGGCAGGCAGCCGAATGGGGCTTGGTCAACGAAGCCGTACCTCTCGACCAGCTGAAGGATCGGGTCTGGAACGTGGCGCGGGTATTGCTCAAAAAAAACCCGGTCGCGCTCAAGGCCACGAAGGACGCCATCCGTCGCGTACGCGAAATGACCTATGACAATGCCGAGGACTACCTCGTGCGCGCGCAGGAAGCCTCCAACTTCTACGACGGCCACGGCTACAAAGAGGGCATCGCCCAGTTCATCGACGAGAAGACCTACAAACCCGGTCTCGGCGCCTACAAAATCAAGCCGTAAGGCGCAGCGCCACCTAAAGGGAGGAACCATGGCGCGGATTGTGGATGATCCGGGAATGCAGGCGCGCCTGCACCCCGGGCGGCTGGCCGTGCATGAGCTTGCAACCGGCCGATCCTGGACCTATGCCGAATGGGACAAAGCGATCGCGCAGACCGTGACGCTGCTGCGCGATGCACATGGGATCGCGGTGGGGGATCGCGTCGCCGCCATCGGACGCAACTGCGCGGAACACCTTCTGCTGCATCTCGCCTGTGCGCGCCTCGGCGCGATCTACGTGCCGCTCAACTGGCGGCTGGCCCCGGCCGAAGCGGATCGTCTGATCGCCGATGCCGAACCCGCGCTTCTCGTCGGTGATCCAGATTTTCTGACACCGCTGGCCGACCACAGCCGGATACGCGACTTCGCCGCCCTCCGCGCAGACATCGGGCAGCAGGCGCCGGCCGCTGGCGCCCTCATCGACCGCACGCTGCCGAGCCTGATCCTCTATACCTCCGGCACCTCGGGCACGCCGAAAGGGGCCATGCTCACGGAAAAGGCGATCAGCCAGACGGCGATCAACTTCGGCACGCTCGCCGCGGTGACGCGGGACAGCATGTTCCTGGCCGAGACGCCGATGTTCCACGTCATTGGCATCATCACCAATGTCCGGCCCGCGCTGATGCGCGGCGGCGCGGTGTTGATCAGCGACGGCTTCGAGCCGACGCGCACGCTGCAGCGCCTGGCGGACCCGGCCTGGCCCGTCACCCACTACTTCTGCGTGCCGCAGATGGCGAAGATGCTGCGAACGGCGCCGAACTTCGACGCGCGCCGCCTCGGGCGCCTGACGGCCGTCTTCTCCGGCGGTGCACCGCATCCCATGGCCGATATCTGTGCCTGGCTGGATGACGGCATCGCGATCGCCGATGGCTTCGGCATGAGCGAGGCGGGGACCGTCTCCTGCATGCCGCTCGACCAGGACTTGATCCGCGCAAAGGCTGGCTCCGTCGGCATCGTGCCGCCGGCCATCGAGACACGCATCGTCGACCGTGAGGGGCGGGACCTGCCGGCAGGAACCCCGGGCGATTTGCTGCTCAAGGGCGAAAACCTCTTCTGCGGCTACTGGCGTCAGCCGGAACTCACGCGCCAGGCATTCACGGCGGATGGCTGGTTTCGCACCGGCGACATCGCGCGGCAGGATGAGGACGGGTTTCTCTATCTCGTCGACCGCTCGAAGGACATGTTCATATCCGGTGGCGAGAACGTCTATCCCGCCGAAATCGAAGCCGCCCTCGCCGCCATGCCTGGCCTGAAGGAATGCGCGGTCGTCGGCGTGGCAGACGAGACATGGGGGGAGGTCGGCCATCTTTTCGCCGTTCCGACCGGCCCCGCCATCGACCTCACGATGATCCGCAGCTTTCTCGAAGGCTGCATCGCCCGGTACAAGATTCCGAAACACGTCACGGTGGTCGATCATCTGCCGCGCACCGCGTCCGGAAAGCTGCTCAAGGCCGAGTTGAAGCGCCTGTCGCGGCTCACCCTGGAAAATGCCTGAACCGTCCGGACCCAAAGGAGGCATCGCATGTTCGTCAAGAACGCCTGGTACGTCGCGGCCATGCCGGAGGAGATCGCCGACCGGCCGTTGGGCCGGCAGATCTGCGGCGAAAGGATCGTCTTCTATCGCGGACCAGGCGGAAAGGTCGCGGCGGTCGAGGATTTCTGCCCGCATCGCGGGGCGCCTCTCTCGCTCGGCTATGTCGAGGATGGCAAGCTCGTCTGCGGCTATCATGGCCTCGCCATGGGCTGTGACGGCCGCGCGGTGGAGATGCCGGCGCAACGCGTGCGCGGCTTTCCCGCCATCAAATCCTTCGCCGTGGAGGAGCGCTACGGCTTCATCTGGGTCTGGCCCGGAGAGCGGGAGCGTGCGGACCCCGCCACCATCCACCACCTGGTCTGGGCCGAAAGCCCAGACTGGGCCTATGGCGGCGGATTGTACCACATCAAATGCGATTATCGCCTGATGATCGACAACCTCATGGATCTGACGCACGAGACCTACGTCCATGCCGGCAGCATCGGGCAGAAGGAGATCGACGAAGCGCCGGTGACGACACGCAGCGAGGGGGACCACGTCGTCACCAGCCGCTTCATGCCGGACATCCACGCGCCACCCTTCTGGCAGGCCGCCTTGCGCATGAACGGGCTTCCAGAGAATGAAAAGGTGGATCGCTGGCAGATCTGTCATTTCCATCCACCGAGCCACGTTCTGATCGAAGTCGGCGTCGCCCTGGCCGGCCACGGCGGGTATGAGGCACCCGCCGCGGTCAAGGCGTCCAGCATCGTCGTCGATTTCATTACGCCCGAGACGGAGACGACCCATTGGTATTTCTGGGGCATGGCCCGCAACTTCAAGCCGGATGATCCCGCTCTGACGGCGAAGATCCGCGAAGGACAAGGCAAGATCTTCGAAGAAGACCGGGAGATGCTGGAGCGCCAGCAGCAGAACCTGCTGCACTGGCCGGCGCGCTCCTTGCTCAAGCTCAACATCGATGCCGGGGGCGTCCAGTCCCGCCGTATCATCGAACGGCATCTCGGCCAGGAAGCCGCGGCGTGACCAGCGTGCAGGAGGTGACGGTCAGCCAAATCACCGAGGAGGCGGAGGGCATCCGCAGCTTCGTCCTCACGCCTGTCGCAGGCGCATTGCTACCCTTTACCGCGGGCGCGCATATAGACGTGCATCTGCCGAACGGTCTGGTCCGGCAATATTCGCTGCTCAACGATCCTGGCAGAAGGGAAACCTACACGATCGCCGTTCTGCGTGAGCCTGCGTCACGCGGCGGGTCACTTGCCATGCATGCGCTGAAGCCGGGGGACCGTTTGCGGATCAGCGCGCCGCGCAACCTCTTCCCGCTCGTGGAAGAGGCCACACGGACGCTGTTGCTCGCGGGCGGCATCGGCATCACGCCGATCCTGGCGATGGCCTGGCGGCTCCATGCGCTCGGCCGCCCTTTCACGCTGCATGCCTGTGCGCGCACGGCCGCGCGCGCCCCCTTCCACGATTTTTTGCGGACGGCGCCCTTTGCCCAGTCGGTCAGCCTGCATTTCGATGATGGACCGGCCGAGCAGCGCTTCGATACGGCCTCCACCCTCGCGGACCCAGGCGAGGGCGGGCATCTCTATGTCTGCGGGCCAGGCGGCTTCATGGAGCACGTGCTGTCCACCGCCCGCGCCGCCGGCTGGCATGAGACGCAACTCCACCGCGAGTATTTCACGGCCGCGGCACCTGACGCCGCGGGCGATCAACCCTTCGACCTTGAAATCGCGAGCACGGGCGCGGTCATCGCCGTACCGCCCGGGCGCACTGCGCTCGAATGCCTCCTCGCGCATGGGGTGGACGTGCCGATGTCCTGCGAACAAGGCATCTGCGGCACCTGCTTGGTGTCGGTGCTGGACGGCATTCCGGAGCACCGCGACAGCTATATGACGGAGGAGGAGCACGCCGCGAACACGCAGTTCACGCCTTGCTGCTCGCGTGCCAAGACCGCGCGCCTGGTGCTGGATCTGTAGCGCAGGTACGGGGGCGGCCGATGACCGCTCCCGTCTCCCCGAGAGTCCGTCTCAGGTGAATGAACACTCGCCATGAACGGAGAGCGCCATTCCAACCCTGCTCTCCCCCTAAAACCGCAGAACGGCTTTCACGCAGGCACCGCTTTCCGAATCATGCACCGCCTGATTGATGTCGGCGAAATCGTAGAACCGCATCATGCGCTCGGCCGGAAAACGGCCTTGCGCGTGCAAGGCCATCAGTGTCGGCAGAAACAGGGCCGGCTCCGCATCCCCCTCGACGATGCCACGCACGTGCTTGCCTGAGGTCAGGAGATCGATCACAGGCACGGGCAGAACCTCATCGGGGCGGGAGGCGCCGATGATGCCGAGCGTGCCGCGCGGGCTGAGTGCCGCCAGCGCCTGGGAGAGAACGGCGATGATCGCCGTCGTGTCGATCGCATAGGCGACGCCGCTGCCGGTGATCGCCTGGATCGCGGCAACCGGTTCGGCTTCGGCTGCGTTGACGACATGAGTCGCGCCGAGGGACTGCGCGAGCGCGAGACGCGCCGGGTTGCGGTCGATCGCGATGATGGTGGTCACACCCACGACCGCCGCCGCCATGATGGCGGACAGACCCACGGAGCCGGTGCCGAAGACCGCGAGGCTTGACCCGGGCGGCACCTTGAGCGCGTTCATCACCGCCCCTGCCCCAGTCTGAATGCCGCAGCCGAAGGGCGCGAGCACCGCGAGGTCCGCATCGGCGGCAACCTTCACGACATTGCTGTGATGGGCGACGACCTGGCTGGCGAAGGCGGATTGGCCAAAGAAGTGGCTATGCACAGGCCCGCTCTCGCAGCGGAGCGCGCTGCTGCCATCGGCGCGGGCACCGGCAAAGTTGAGCGGAAAGAAGCTATGGCAATAGCTCGGCGCATGGGCAGCGCAAGACGGGCAGTGCCCACAGGCGCGATAGCTCATCACCACGTGGTCGCCCGCCTTCAGCCCAGGCACCGCCGCCCCCACCTCCTCGATGACGCCGGCCCCCTCATGCCCCAGCACGATCGGCTGTGGCACGGGAAAGACCTGATCGCGCATCGCGAGATCCGTGTGGCAAATGCCCACGGCCGTGATGCGCACGCGCACCTCGTCAGCGCGGGGTGATTCGAGACTGAGCGTCTCCAGGTGAAAAGCGCCGCCCTTCTCTCGCGTGACGGCTGCTTGAATCCGCATGATCGCGTCTCCTCAGAAGGGCTTCATCGGTGCTTCTGCCTGCACCGTCATCCACTGCCACATGGAAAACTCCTCCCAATTCGCGGGGCCGCCCACCGCGGTGCCGTTGCCCGAGGCGCCGCGGCCGCCGAAGGGATTCACCACGTCATCGGCGACGCTCTGATCGTTGATATGGATCAGGCCCGTCTTGATCTGGCGGGCGATCTTCATGGCCCGCCCGATATCCCGTCCGATGATGCCGGCAGAGAGGCCGTATTCCGTCGCGTTCGCCATGGCGATCGCGTCCTCATCCGTATCGAAGGGAATGATGTTGACGACGGGTCCGAAAATCTCCTCCTCGAAGCAGGGCATGCCCGGCCGTACATCGGTCAGGACCGTCGGCTTGTAGAAGAGCGCGTCGTAGCTGCCACCGGCCGCGAGCGTGGCACCGGCCGCCACCGTCTCCGTTACCAGCTTGTGCACCCGGTCGCGCTGGCGGGCGTTGATCAGGGGGCCGAGCGCCACCTGCCCGCTGGCCGGGTTCCCCACCGGCAGGTGGTTCGCCTTTTCCACCAGCGCCGCCGTCAGGGCCGGCACAAGGGACCGCTCAACCAGAACGCGGCCGGAGGCCATGCAGATCTGGCCTTGATGGAACCAGGCACCAAAGGCCACATTGGAGGCGGCGGTTGCGACATCGGCATCACCCAGCACGATGACCGAGTTCTTGCCGCCGAGTTCGAGCGAGACCTTCTTGAGGTGTCGGCCGCACAGCTCTCCCACCTTGCGGCCAGCTGGCGTGGAACCGGTGAAGGCCACCATCTGGATGTTGGGGTCGGTGCAGACTGCCTCACCGGCATCGACGCGGCCGGGCACCACGTGCAGCACGCCCTTGGGCAGCCCCGTCATCTCGAAGATGCGAGCGATGATGATGCCGCCCGTCACCACCGTCTGCGGATCGGGCTTCAGCACCACCGCATTGCCGATGGCAAGCGCCGGGGCCACGGCGCGCAGGCCCAGAATGAGCGGAAAGTTGAAGGGCGAAATCACGCCGACGACGCCGAGCGGCACGCGCCGCGCGATGGAGAGACGTTCGGGGGTGGAGGGCAGCGTCCGGCTCGGGATGTCGTGCAGCATCGCGGCCGCGGCGCGGCAGATTTCAACAGCTTCCCGCACCTCGTGCTGTCCCTTGGGGATGATCGCGCCGGTCTCCCGCGCAATCCACAGCGCCAGCTCCTCGGCATTCTGCTCAAAGAGGTCGGCCGCCTTCAGCAGGATCGCCGCGCGCTGCCGCTCATGCATGGCATACCAGCCGGGCTGCGCGGCGGCGGCGGCGGCGGCGGCGGCGGCCACTTCGGCCGGCCCGACGAGGGCGGTTTGCGTCAGCACCTCGCCGGTCGCGGGCTCCACCACATCCGCGGTCGCCGGCGCGTCTCGCCAGCTACCGTCGAACAGGCGCCCAGCCCAACCGGTGCCAAGAAAGCCGTTCGTATCCAGGGAATCGGGCATGGTTTCCTCCTTCGATCAGGATTGTTCTGTGGTTGACAGCGCAGGGGCCACGGCGGCGCGAGAGGCGGTGCGGGGCATATCCTCGGCCCGGATCCTCAGCCAGTAGCCCACGGGCAGCAGACGCAGCGCGTAGCGCTGCTCGAGCCAGCCCCAAAGCCCTTTCGGCAGCAGCAGAGCCACCAGAATGGCGGTCACGCCGACACCGATGAGATACCATACGCCGTCTGCATCGAAACCCGTCTCGATACCAAAATAGATCAACGCGCCGAGGATCGGTCCCTCGAAGGTGCCGATGCCGCCGACCAGCGTCATGAAAATCATCGCCGCCGTCCACTGCACGCCGAAATAGGTATTGGGCTGGAAGGAGACCGATGCGGAGAGCCAGACACACCCGGCGAGCCCCGCACCAAAGGCCGAGAGCACGAACAGAATGACCTTCGAACGATGCACCTGTACGCCGACCGACCGGGCGGCACTCTCGTCGTCGCGGATGGCCTGAACGGCAACACCGAAGCGCGATCGGAGCAGAAGAAAGAGGGCGAGTGCCAGCCCGGACATGGCCACCAGCCCGAACCAATAAGCATTCATCCGCTGCGCCGACGGCGAGAAGGCATTGAGGGCGAGCAGCGAGGTTCCGGTGCTGCCCTGGACGATGGGATCGAGGCTGACCAGCCGCTGTGTCAGCGCCGCCAGCACCCACATGCCAATCGCGAACTCCCCGCCGCGGAGCCGCAGCATCAGCCCGGACACTGCGAAGGCGAGAATGGCGCTCGCAACGCCCCCCAAGGCAAGCGCGGCGTAAACCGGCAGGCCGGTGCCCGAGAGGCGGATCGCCGCGTAGGCACCGACGCCGAAGAACATCTGCTGGCCGACCGAGACGAGACCACCATAGCCCGCCAGTGCGTTCCAGGTGATGGCGAGCAGCGCATAGACGAAGAAGGTCGTCAGATGATCGAGCACATTGGCCGAGAAGAGGGCCGGTCCCGCCAGCAGCAGAAGCTGCAGGCCGCCGACGGCCGCGGTGCAGAGGATGGAGCGGCGGGTCCAGCGCTGGACGTGATAGGGCAGGCTCATGCCGTCCTCGCGGTCAGGAAGTGGAGAGAGCGGCGCAGCCCGCCGCCCGGGCGAAGCCGGGCTGCGAGCACCGCCAGAAACACGGCATGGCCCGCCAGCAGCGTGAGATGCGTGTCGATGGCACCGCCGAGGCTCTGCGCCACACCCAGCACGACGCCGCCGAGCAGCGTGCCCCAGAGCGAGCCGCTGCCGCCGATCACCACCGCCTCGAAGGCATAGAGCAGCTGCGGCCCTCCGGCATAGGGATCGAAGCTCGCGCGCGCCCCCATGGCGAAGCCGGCGAGCCCGGCCATCATCATGGCGATGGCCGTGACGGCGAGACGCACCCGCCGGGTATTGACGCCCGTCAGCCGTGCCGCGTCCTCATCCTCCGCCGTCGCGCGGATGGCACGGCCAAGCTGCGTGTAGGACAGCAGCAGCTGCGTGCCGCCCAGAACCACCAGAGCGGTCAAGAAAATCAGGCAATCGAGCTGGCTGAAGGAAAGCGCCCCGATGCTCCAGCTGTCATAGGAGAGGTCGCCGATGTCTCCGGCGAAGGACTGCGTATCTGCACCGAAGGCCGAGAAGAGCAGATTGTCGCAGACGAGCGCGAGGCCGAAGGTCGCCAGCAGCGGCACCAAGGCGCCTCCCTTCAGGCTCGGCTCGATGATCACCCGTTGCAAGACGAAGCCGACCACGGCCATCGCCGGCAGCATCAACAGAAGGCCCAGGAAAGGGGAGATGTCGAGCGCGTGCTCGATCATCAGCAGAAGGAAGGCGCCGAGGACGACGAGCGATCCATGGGCGAGGTTGACGACGCGCATGACACCGAAGAGGAAGGAAAGACCGGCCGCGAGCAGCGCGTAGCTGCCGCCGAGGAGCACGCCTTGCAGGATTTGGTTGAGCCAGAACATCGCGCCCCGCTTCAGTGCTGCGGCCGGTTGAGGCCGAAATAGGCATCCATGACCTGCGCCCGCGTCAGCACCTCCGCCCGGCCGGAGAGGGCCACGCGCCCCTCGAGCATGCAGACGACGTCGCTCGCCGCGGACAGGGCACGCCGCAGATCCTGCTCCACGAGAATGATGGTGGTGCCGGCGGCCTTCAGCTTCGGAAACACCTCGTAGGCCCCGTCTACCGCGACGGGCGAGAGACCCAGGGAAAACTCGTCGAGCAGAAGAAGAGAGGGGTTGGTCATCAAGGCGCGAGCGATCGCCACCGCCTGCTGCTGCCCGCCCGAGAGTTGCCCGGCCGGACGGCCGAGATGGGGTTTGAGCTGCGGGAGAGCGTCCAGCACGCTGTCGTAGGTCCAGATGCCGGGGCGGCCGCGCGCCAGCAGCAGCGTGTCCCTCACGGTCATGCTGGGGAAGAGCCGCCGGCCTTCCGGCACCAGAGCGATGCCCTGGCGCACGCGGCGATGCGCTGCCGTGGTGGTGATGTCATCGCCTCGGTAGAGGATGCGCCCGCCGGCAGGACGATGCGTGCCGGCGATGCTGCGCAACAGCGTCGTCTTCCCGGCGCCGTTCGCGCCGACGATGGCGAGCACCGCGCCCGTCTCGAGCGACAGGGACAGCTGATGCACTGCGACCAGCAGGCCGTGGCAGGCGCGCAAATCCTCGATCGCAAGCAGACTCATACGACCTCCGACCCCAGATAGGCGCTGATCACCACCGGATCACGCAGCACCGCCTGCGGCTCGCCTTCGGCGATGATGCTGCCCGCATCCATGCACACGAGCCGGCTGACGACGCGCACCAGGATGTGCACGATGTGTTCGATCCAGATGATGGCGATGCCGCGCCCGCGCAACGCCAGTATGACATCGACGAGTTCCAGGGCCTCGCCATCGGTGAGACCGCCACCAATCTCGTCCAGCAGCAGCAGAGAGGGACCGGTCGCGACCGCCCGGGCCATTTCCAGGCGCTTGCGTTCTAGCAGGCCCAGGGTCGCCGCACGCCGGTTCGCCTGCGGCAGCATGCCGCACAGCCGCAGCGAGTCCACCACCCGGTCATAGGCCTCGCCCTGGGCGAAGCCGCCTCCCTGCGTTGCCGCCGCCAGCAGATTCTCGAACACCGTCATGCCTCCGAAGGGGCGTGGCACTTGGTGAGACCGGCCGATGCCATGGCGGCACCGCCAGGCGGAGTCGGTATGGCCGATCGTCTGGCCGCGCAGCATGATGGTGCCTTCATCCGCCGCAACCGCGCCCGAGAGCAAGTTGAGCAGGCTCGTCTTGCCGGCGCCATTGGGGCCGACGATGCCGAGCGCTTCATCGGCCGCCAGACGCAGGTCGACCGCGTTGACGACGGTCAGCGCGCCATAGCGCTTGGTGAGGCCACGGGCCGAGAGCAGCGTGTCACCTGCAGGAGACAGAGACGGCGCCATCACAGGTTGTACGGCAGGAGCTTGGCCTGGATCGGAACGGCCGGATCCTCGCTATGCTCGAACGTCACATAGTCCAGCCTATAAGGTCCGGACTTGGCCTTGATCCACTGCGAGCCGATCAGGTTTGTCGTTGCAACGTTCGGCACCGGGCCGTGGGCGAAGTCGACCTTGCCCATGATCGTGTCGGCCTGCAGGCCGCCGAGGGCGTGCGCGATGCCCGCCTTGTCATGCGGGTTGCCGGCCTTGTGCAGCGCCGCCACCATGACGTCGAAGAGCGCGAGGGAGGGGCCGAGTTGCTGCTGCCATTGCCGCCCCGTCGCCTTCTCGTAGGCCGCCGCAAGCTGGGCGGAGCTGAGACCTGTCACCGGCGAACCATAGGGGAAGACGGGCAACCAATAGGCGCCGGCATTGATGCGATAGGCCAGGCGGCCGAGCGCTTCCATCTGCGACGGAAAGAGGCCGGTCTTCGCCACGGTCACGATCTTCATCTGCCGCGTCAGTCCTTGCTGCGCTGCCTGGCGCCAGAAGGTGGTGAAATCGGGCGGAATGGGAAAGGTGCAGAACAGCTCGCAGCCGGCGCGCTTGAAGGTCGCGATCTGCGCGGAATAATCCGTGGTACCGTCCTGATAGCCGCCGGGGTCGATCGGTGTGAAGCCGGCCTTCTCCAACGCCGGCAGCAAGCTGTGGCGCAGCGCATTGCCATCCGCATCGTTGGGGCACATCACCGCCACGCGCTTGTTGTTGGCAACCGCATTGGTCCAGGTCGAAATATAGAGACGCGCGAACTGCTCCACACCGAAGCAAAAATGATAGGTCCACTTGAAAGGCGAAGGCTGGCCCGGCTTCGCCCCGCGGCCGAAATACCAGGCTTCCCACGGGACGATGGTGGAGATGCAAGGCACGCCCGCCGCTTCACACACGTCGGAAACGGGGTTCACCACCTCCGGTGTCGAGGTGGTCAGCATCAGATCGATCTGCTGGCCGTTGATGAGGTCCTTGGCCAACTGCCCGGCCCGCGCAGGGTCGGACTGCGTGTCCCGGTCAAGGATGGTGACCGCGTAGGTTGTGCCGCCAATCTGCAGGCCCTTGGCGAAGGCGCCGCGCACGAGCTGAAGAATGAAGGGATCTCCCTCCCCGAAGCCGGCCAGCGGGCCGGTGCGCGGGCTGATGAAGCCGATGCGGATGGTCTGGGCCGCTTCCGCATGGGCCGTCGTTCGGAAGGCCGGCAAGGCGAGGCCTGCAGCTCCAGCGAGCAGGATGCGCCGCGGCACTGAAGACGGTATCGTGGTCATGGACATCTCCCTTTCAGGGACAGCGTTGGACGTCAGACGCGGCGCGACGTGCGGAGAGGCGGCGCGGTTGCCGCCGCGCTGGTGCGGTCGATATCCATCTGTCCTCCTTGTCTGGCGCCTCTGCCGGGCGCTTTTTTCCGCGATAAGCCTGCTGCCCGCGGGTCGGCAAGCGGAATGTGCGTTATTTGAAATTTGGTCGAATATCGCACAATTCGCAACTGTGTCAGAAGACGTGGACGAAGCGCAGGACGAGATGAAAGCCGCTCGTGGTGTTTACTTCCTTCACCGGCAGGTAGAAGTTGAAAAAGCCGATGTTGTTCTTGTCGAATGCATAGGCCGCCCCGGCGCCGAGCGAGAGATTTTCGACCTCTCCGCCGCTCTGTGTCACGCCGTCCACTTGGTTGCTGGTGAACTGCTTGAAGTAATAGCCGTTGAGGCCGGCATTGAACTTGGGGAAGAACTCGTACGAGGCGGTGAAGTTGATCCATCCGGCATCCCCCGCCTGGGTAGTGGTGCCAAGCGGCAGCGGAAAGCTGGAAGCCGGATCGTTATTGACGAAGTTGTGCAGATAGTTGAAGCGCGCAGATATTTCGGTTTTTGCCGTCGGCAGGACCGTCATCGTCCAATAGGGCGAGATGGACCAGTAACCGGAACTCGGGTTGATGTCCTTCGACGGATTATAGGAACCGGTCGGCGAGATCACGTCGAATTCGAAACGATGAGCAAAGATCGGCCGACCGTTGTGCATGATGGGGGGAAAGGCGATGAAGGGGCCCCAGGTGAGGTCGCCCACGCCGGTGCCCGTATTTGCCTGCAACTTCGCCGGGCTGTCATTCACGAAGGAGGCGTTGAGATCGGTGAAGGGCTGCAGCGCCGTGAGGCCGAGAACACCACCGAAGAGATGATAGGGCGAGACGTAAATCAGCTGGTTGAGTGAGACTGTGCTGGAAATGCTGGTCCCTTTGAACGCCGGCACGGGCTCGCCATTCGCGCCGTTGATGGCGTTGAAGTGGAAATACTGGAAGTATTGCTCGTAGATGAAGCCCGGCTTGTACGTACCGAGACCATCGAAGAAGCTGGTCCCACCCAAGTTGATTCCATTGGGTTCATTGACCGAGACCGTGTGTGCTTCCGCGGCGCTCCCCCAGGGACCAAAAAGAGAAAGGCCGGCGGCGGCGCAGGCAATAAGAACCCCTTTACTAGGCTTCATGCGACGTTCCTTCGCAGCCTGTGGCGGCTGTCTTGTGTGCGGCGGGAAATCCGAGCCGACGGTTTATCCACCGTCTTGATGATATGAGATATACTATATCATATAGGTTCGCAAGACGGTCGGTGATGGTCCGAGCGGCGATTTGCGGCAGAGATGGCGAAGGACCCGCCGACACACGCAAAAGATCCTTGCTGCGCGCCGATCCAACGAAAACCGCTCCGTTTCGGCACCGGGGGGGGTCTGGCCGCCGCAAACGAAATGGACGCTTGGCGCGCGCCGGCCTAAGGTTGAAACGAAACAAGTCTCGCGCCGATGAGCGGCGGCGCGACATGGGGAAACGGGACGGTGACGTGGTGAAACTTGTCTTGGACGGTCTCTCGAATGCCGCCTACTGGCGGCTTTTCTGCAAGGCGAGCGCGCACGGGCGCAGCGTAGGCGAAGAGATCGTCGCAGGCTTGAACGCCGAAAGCGTGGAGGTTCCACCGGATGCCGACGCACGTCTGGCGGCTGCCCGCCGCATCCGCCAGCTCATCGCCGCACGTTCGGAGGCATCATGATCGTCGTCTCCACCGATGTGGTCGCCGCCCTCTACGTGCCGGGCGCATTCACCGACGCGGCCGAAGCGGTGCTGACGCGCGATCCGCATTGGGCCTCGCCCATGCTGTGGCGGACCCTGCTGCCGCACCACGCCTCGGACCTTCTGGCCCAGGGCCGCGCCACGCCAGACATCGTTCGCCAGATGGTGGCGGAAGCCGAGTTGTTGTTCCGCAGTCGCGAATTTCCTGCGCCACTCCAGGATAACACGGAGATCATCCTCACTTCGCCCTGCTCGGCCTTCATGGCGCCCTTCCTCTGCCTCGCCCGGGGCCTCGCGGTCCCGCTCGTCACGCTCGACCAGACCGCGATCCGCGCCTTTCCGGAAACGGCGATATCGCCCGTGGATTTCGCCGCCGGGCGCTTGCCGCAGCCCGCAGTCTCGGCCTGAGCGGCGGAGACGATCATGGCTCTTGCGTCCGATCTGCTCGACCCCGATCTTCGCGCGCGCGTGCCGCATGTATCCGCGGCCATCATCCGCTCCGGCACCAGCCGCCTGCTCATTCTCCGGCAGGAGGAAATTCCGACGGGCCGGGCCCGTGCCGCTCTGATTCTCGACTTGCTCGCGACCTCCACGGCGAATGACGGGGTCGGTGGCGCGCACTACCAGTCCAACAAGGTTGCGGTGATCGCCCCCGGCCACGGCGACTATGCTGTTGAGTTCCAGTTCTACCAGGTGATTCCTCAGACGAAGAAACTCTTTGCCCGCATGGAATGCTCCAACGCAGCCTCTGCCTCGGGTCTCGCCGCCGTGCTGTTCGGTCTCGTGCCGGCGCGCGTCGACACGGCGATCCCTTGCATCAACCACGCCACCGGCCAGTCCGTCGAGGTCGTGCCGCCGGCAGAGTCGTTCTGGGATGGAGGCTGGGAGGTGCGCTTCACCCGCCTGCACCATCTCTGGCATCGCATGGCGCAGAAGTCCCAACCCTTCGCGCTGGAGGTCGAGGGCGTCGCCGTCACCGGCGATCTGGTCCAACACGGCAACGTCTTCGTCTTCGTGCGCCTGCCGCCGCAGGCGGCAACGCCCGGTCTCGTCACGGCGCTCAACGCCCGCGGACAGGAGTACGGCCAGTCCATCGGCCATCCGGAAACCCTGCCGAAGGTCATCTTCTACAGCGCCCGCCCACCCGAGGCCGGTATCGCCGCCTATGACGTGACCTGCTTCTCCGAAGGCCAGCAGCATCACTCCTTGCCGGGCTCTGCTGCGATGGCGCTCGGCGCTTTTCTCACGGCGAAGGGCGCCGTGCCGCTGCCGCCCGATCTGCCGCACGCGACGACGCGCTTTGCCTTATTTCATCCCTCGGGCAGCTTCGCAGCCAAGGTGCATCTCGTGCGCGGTCCGTCGCATTGGGAGATCACGGCGACGAGCTTCGTGACACCGGTGCGCCTGCTCATGCTCGGCGCGCTCATTCCCCCGCGCCCGGCGCATCATTCCTGAGGCGAGCCCAAAGCCATGTGCGCAATCGTCGGCCTCTTCACCCCTCAGGCGATGGATGTCGCCGAACTGCGCCGTCTCGCCCAGGGCATGCAGACCGCCCATCACTTTCGCGGGCCGGATGGCGATGGGGTCTGGGCCAATGAGCATGTCGCGATCGGCTCCGTCAGGCTCGCCGTGGTCGGCGACCGGCGGCTCGGCCTGCAGCCCTTGCGGGACCGCTGGGGCGGCCATCTCGTCTTCAACGGCGAGATCTACGAAGCCGAGCAGATTCTCCACGCCTTAGGCGAGCGTTTCCATCCGGAGGATTCGGATGGCGTCGCCCTTGAAGCGCTGCTCGGCCTGAAGGGGCCGGAGGCGCTGCGCGGCGTGCGCGGCTTCTTCGCCGCCGCGCGCTACGAGCCGAAGGATGGCAGCCTCACCCTGGTGCGGGATAGCTGGGGCGAAAAGCCGCTCTACCTCATGCGCTGGCGCGGCGGCTGGGCCTTCGCCTCCACCATCGCGGCGCTCGCCACGCTGCAGCCGGGCTTGCGCATCCGCGCTGCCGCGCCGCACGAATACCTCGTCTACAAAAGCGTCGGCGGCCTGCAGACCTCCTTCGAGGGGATCGAGCAACTGGCCCCCGGCGCCTGGATGAAGATTCATGCCGATGGCTCGGTCAGCCACGGGCGCTATGCCGCCTGGCCGGAAGCCTGCGCCGGCACGGCCACGGCGGAGGAGGTCCGGCAGGCGCTGGATGCCGCCATCGCGGCCCGCGCCACCGATCATTTTCCGAATGCCGTCCTGCTGAGTGGCGGCGCCGATTCCAGCATCGTCGCCGCCTCCTTCGCGCGGCAGCGGCCGGATCTGCCGATGCGGACCTTTTCCATCGGCTATGACGTGCCGGGCAGCGAGGACGAAACCGGCTACGCCCGCCGCATGGCAGAACATCTCGGCGTCGCGCATGAAATCGTGCCGCTGCATGCCGCCCAGCTGCCGGATCTGTTCCGGGACGCCGCGCGGCTGACGGAAGACCCTATCGCCGATCCGGTGACGCTGCCCACCCTGCTGCTGGCGCGCCGGGTCGCGCAGACCACCAAGGTGGCGCTGAGCGGTGACGGATCGGACGAATTCTGGGGCGGCTATGCGCGGTTCGACGACGTGCCTGCCTCCCTCGACGATTATCTGCGGCGCACCATGGTCTTCCAGCCGGAGGAGCTGGGGCTGGCCGAAGCCCCCGCCAGCTATCTGCACGGCATCACCTTGCCACTAGAAGGGCTTGACCCGCTGGACCGTGTTTTGCGGCTGGAAGCGGCCAACCGCCTGCGCAACTACCACCTCATGCGGACCGACAAGCTCGGCATGGGCGCGGCCCTCGAAATCCGGGCGCCGTTCCTGGACGCGCAGGTCACGGCGCTGGCGCAGGGGCTGCCCGCCACACTCAAGCGCCCCGGCGGCCGGCCGAAGGGCCTGCTGCTCGATGCCTATGCGGAGGACCTGCCCGACTGGCTGGTGCATCGCCGCAAGCAGCCCTTCACCATGCCTATCCTCCAATGGCTGACTGGAGATTTACGGAGCTATGCGCGGGACAGCCTGACCGCCGCCACGAGTTGGACGCGCGGCTTCGTCGATACCGCGGCCTATCTCGACAGGCTGGATCAGGCACCGACCGTGGAAACGGCGAGCCGCATCTGGAGTCTCTTGCAGTTGGAGGCGTGGCACGATGTCTGGAGCGCATGATTGGTTCGCGGCAGACCGCGCGGGCTTCATCGCGGCGCTGTTCAAAGCCGGTGTCGTCGACACGCATTATCACGTCGGGCCGGAGCTGATCGACCGCCGCTATGACGTCTCGACCCTCGCGGAGGCGGCGCGTGCCCACAACATGACGCTGGTTCTGAAGAACCACACCTATCCCACGACGCCGCTCGCCGCCCTCGCCCGCAGCCGGTTCGGCGCGCGCTGCCTCGGCAGCGTCGTGCTCAATCGCTTCGTCGGCGGCTTGAACCCGGATGCCGTGCGGGGCGCAGCCTCCGGCAATCGCGGCCAGGTCGACGGGATGAGCCAGGACCCCACCTTCGTCGTCTACATGCCGACGGTTCATGCCGCCGCGCATCTGCGCGTGCTCGGCCATGCCTTCGATCAGCGCTGGTCCTGCGGGCATGATGCGCAAGCCCATATCGGCACCGCCGTCTCCGAACCCGTGCATGTCTTCGACGACGCGCTGCGGCCTCTGCCTGCGCTCGATGCGGTGCTGGAAGCCATCGCCGAAACGGGTGCTACCCTCGCCACCGGGCATCTCGCCGCAGACGAGATCATGCAGCTCGTGCCCCGTGCGCTCGCCGCCGGCGTGCGCGCCGTGCTTCTCACCCATCCGCATTATCCCTCCGTCGCCCTCACCGACGATCAGCTCATCCAGCTCTCGGCCGACAGCCGCGTCTTCATCGAGCATTGCTTTGCCATCCACACCATCGAAGACGTGCCGCTCGATCATTTCGCGCGGTCGATCATCGCGACCGGGCCTAGGCAATGCGTGCTGTCCACGGATTTCGGGCAGATCCATTCCGATCCCATCCCCGAAGGGACCATCCGCTTCGTCACGGAGATGGCCGCTCTTCTGGAAGGCGCCATGAGCCGCACGGAGTTTGCCGACATGCTGACGACGAACGGCGCCCGTGCCCTGGGCCTGACTGCGCAGGAGCCTGCATGAAGCCGATCATCTCCAAACCCGGAGAAGGCCCCGTCTTCACCTTCGAGCCGGCGAGCCTCGTCCGGTTCAAGGTCACGTATGAGGAGACGGGCGGCACCTTCGAAGTCTTCGAGCGGGAGCTGCCGCCGCAGACGCTCGGCGCCGATGCGCATCTCCATGCCACGACGACGGAAAGCCTCTATGTGATCGAGGGACGCGCGACCATTCTCTGCGGCGAGAGCTGGGCGGAGTATGATGCGGGCACGATGATCGTCGTCCCACCCCACACGCCGCATGGCTTCCTGAACGATTCCGACGCGGCGGTGAGACTCCTCATCAGCTTCGTGCCGGCCTTGGGTCACGAGACCTTCTTCGCCGAATTGGCGCGCCTGAAGCGTGGGCCAACCGAGAGCTTTGCGCGAGACCTCGCCGCCGTGCGGCAGCGCTTCGATACGCAGAGCGTCACCGGGTGCGATTACGTCTTCCGCGCGCGGCGGGCGCCCGGCGCCGCATGACGCCGTCGGCGCCGGTTCCCAGCCGCGGTGATCTGTTCCGCACCTTCCTGCTCATCGGCGCCATGGGGTTCGGCGGCGTTCTACCCTGGGCCCGCTACATGATGGTGGTGCGGCGCCGCTGGATGGACGAGGCGGCCTTTACCGAACTGCTGGCGCTCGGCCAGTTTTTTCCAGGTCCGAACGTCGCCAATTGCGGCGTCATCTACGGGCGCCGCATCCATGGCCCCATGGGGTCCGTGCTCGCCGTCTGTGGCCTCTACTGCGTGCCGATGCTCGTCACCCTCGCCGCCGGCCTGCTCATCGGCCGCTACTGGCAAAATCCTGCGGTGCAGCAGGTGTTCGGCGCCGTAATGCCGGCGGCCTCCGGCCTCGTCCTCGGGACCGCGCTCAGGCTCACCAAGAGCCTGCCGCGCCGCCTCGGCCCTTTCGCGGTGCTTGCCCTCACCTTCGGCTTGATGGCGCTGCTTCACTGGCCGCTGTGGCTGGTTCTTCTGCTCTGCATCCCCTTCAGCTTCCTGGTCAGCCAGGAAAAGCGGCCGCGGCGTGTTGCTTGATCTGCTTCGCATTCTCGGACACTGCGCGCTGTGGTCCGTCTTGTCGATCGGCGGCAACACGGTGGCGCTGAGCGACATCGAGCGCTACGCCGTCGCGACGGTGCACTGGCTGACCGGCGCGCAATTCGTCGCCTTCTTCGCACTCTCCCAGGCGCTGCCAGGGCCGAACGGCATGGCCCTGGTCCTCATCGGGCAGCAGGCGGCGGGGCTGCCCGGCGCCGTCACCGCCCTCGTCGCCAAGCTGGTGCCGACGTCGCTGATGGCCTATTCCGGTGCCGCCTGGTACGAGCGCAGCCAGGATCGGCCCTGGGTGCAGCGCCTGCGCGTGGCGCTCCCGCCGGTCACCGTCGGGCTGCTGCTTGCTGCAACCTTCACCCTGGCGATGAATGTCGACGTGAAGACCTCACGCATCTTGCTCACGGCGGTCGCGGCCTTCATCGTCTACCGCTACCGGTCGAACCCGATCTGGATCATCGCGGCAAGCGCGGGCCTCGGGCTGGCGAGCGTTCTCACCCATGGCGGCTGGTTCTGACACAGCCGCCCGTAGAGGGTTCGGCCAATCATTCTCCTGCACTGCGGAGGCCGGCGGTTATTCGTCGAAAACCGCCACCGCGCGCGTCCAGCCGGCGGAGGCCGCCTTGAGCTTCACCGGAAAACAGATCACCTCGAAGCCGGTGGCCGGCAGCTGTTCCAGCCCGTGCAGCTTCTCGAGATGGCAATAGCCGATGTCGCGCCCCGCCTTGTGGCCCTCCCAAATCAGCCGCGCATCCCCGCTCTCGGCGAAACGGCGGGCGGTGTAGGCAAAGGGCGCGTCCCAGCTCCAGGCATCGGTCCCGGCGACGCGCACGCCGCGCTCCAGCAGGTAGAGCGTGGCCTCACGCCCTATGCCGCAGCCTTTCAGGAGATAATCCGGGCTGCCATAGGCCGCGCCCGCCGCGGTGTTGACGAGGACGATATCCAAGGGCTGCAGATGATGGCCGATGCGATCCAACTCGGCCGCCACATCCGCCGCCGTCGCCACGGCGCCGTCCGGCAGATGGCGGAAATCGAGCTTCACGCCAGGCCGGTAGCACCAGTCGAGCGGAATAGCATCGATGGTGGCCGCCGGCTTTCCGCCATCCATCGTCGGATGATAATGCCAGGGCGCATCGAGATGCGTGCCGTTATGGCTGGTCACGCTCAAGCGCTCGGCCGCCCAGCCGGCGCCGTCGGGCAGATCGGCGCGGCTTAGACCCGGGAAGAAGGAGAGCATCTCCTGCGCCCCTTCCTCATGATCGGAATAGGTGATGGAGGGGCGCAACGGCGGCGGATCGGCCGGCGTTTCATTGTCGATGGCGACGGAGAGGTCGATGAAGCGACGGGCCATGCCTAGGCTCCCGTGCTGTGGATGACACGCTGATCGATCACCCCGAAGAGGCTCTGGCCGGCCTCGTCGAAACACTCCATCCGCACGCGCTCGCCAAAGGTCATGAACGGCGTCCGCGCCTCGCCCTGCGCCGTCATTTCCAGTGCCCGCCGCTCGGCGATGCAACTGGAGCCCACGGCCGCAGCGTCCTCGTTGGACACGGTGCCCGAGCCGATCAGCGTGCCGGCCGGCAGATCGCGCGTGCGCGCGGCATGCGCGATCAGTTCGTGAAAGCCATAGGCCATGGCACCGCCATGGGCGCGGCCGAAGATCCCGCCACGGAAGGTGACGGTCAGCGGCCGCTGCACGCGGCCCTCGGCCCAGGCAGAGCCGAGGGCAGCCGGCGTCACGGCCAGCGGCGCCGCGCTGCAGGCCGGCTTAGCCTGCACCCAGCCGAAGCCCGTCTTCATCTCGCGCGGAGCGATCCGGCGCAGAGACCAGTCATTGACGAGGATGACGAGCCGAATGGCCTTCATCGCGGCCTCCGGGGTTGCACCCATGGGCACCGGCCCGGTGATGACGGCGAATTCCCCCTCGAAATCGATGCCGTCTTCGGCGGAGGGCAGGGGCACATCCTCCTGCGGCCCCAGGAACCGATGCGACATGCCTTGATACATCAAGGGTGGATCGGTCTCCACCGGCGGCAGGCCGAAGGCCTGTTGCATCAGCTGGCCGTGGAAGGGAAAGGCGGAGGCATCGAGCCACTGCCAGGCGCGCGGCAGCGGGGCACGAAAGGGCGCGCGGTCCACCGCCATGCTGCCCGCCGCGCGGCCGGCTTCTAGCGCGGCCGCCAGCGCCTGCAGCGCAGGCACCGCCTCATCCCATGTCTCGAGCGCCGCCTGCAGCGTCGGTGCGATCGTGCGGGCCGAGACCGCCCGGCTGCCATCCGCCGTCACCACGTGCAGCGCCCCATCGGGCGTGCTGTCATCGAAAGTCGCGAGCTTCATGACGCGGCTCCGCCAGCGCCGAGGCCGAAGCTTTCGGCAACCCAATCGGCGATGAAGTCCCGCCCAAAGGCCATGTTGTCAGCGCCGACATGCTCCACGCCGCCCTCGCGCTCGGTGAAGACCTTCATCTCCCGCTTCGGGCTGTTGACCAGCGCCTCAAAGGTGCGGGTCGCGAACTCCAAGGGGATCTGACGGTCCTTCTGGCCGTGGGTGACGAGGAAGGGCACGCGCACACGATCCAGAATGCCATCGAGCGTCGTCTTCGCCGCGATCTGCATGAAGCTCTCCATGTCCGGCGCGCCCCAGACCCAGCGGACATGCTCCCAGTAGTGCGGCACTGGCCGATCGCCTTCGCGGGCCAGGCGGCGACGCTGGATCTCGCCCCAGTCATGATTGCCGCCCCAGACGGCGCCGAGCGCGAAGCGCGGTTCGAAGGCGACGGCCCGCGGCGTGTAATAGCCGCCGAGCGAGATGCCACAGAGGCCGATGCGTCTGGCATCCACATCCGACCGAGTTTCGAGGTAATCGACGACGCGGGAGGCCCATCGCTCCGTGTCGTAGACCGCGGTCAACCCGAAGCGGCGCAGCGCTTCGCCGCTGCCCGGCTGGTCGATATGCAGGGTGGAGACACCGCGCCGCGCCAGTTCGTGGCCAAGGCGCGTCCAGTAGAGCATCTCCTTGCTGCTATCGAGGCCGTTGATGAAGACGAGGCACGGCGCTGGACCCTCGGCCCCCTCCGCGCGGGTGAACAGCCCGGGAATGATGCCACTTTCATAGGGGATTTCGATGCGCTGGCAATTCTGCCGGCCAAGCGCGATGCCGCGCAGGAAGGCGCTCTGCCCCGCTTCGAAAGCCTGACGACGCGGCTCGTAGCCATGGGCCTGCATCCGTTCCGCGATCTGATAGTAGAGCGCGGCGCGGTTGAGCTTGGTGCCGGCACTCAAGGGGCGCCCCTGCGCCACATCCTCCTCCGCAAGCGCCACCAACGTTTCCGCCTTGGCGATCCAGCGGGTGAAGAATTCGGCCGTGCCCGCGTCTTCGCCGCGCGCCGCGGCATCGCGCAAGGGGCGACACATCTCGTCGATCTCGCCGATCTGGGCCCCCGATTCCATCGCGATGCAGATGGAGAGGTTCCAGACGTAGTTATGCGTGAAGTATTCGAACATCGGGGTCAGCCTCTCAGATATCGGCGCGGAGCGTCGCTTCGGCCTGGGCTACGAGCTGGCCGAGGCGCTGCGGAGATGCATCGGTCTGCTGCATGCGGCCGATTTCGACGGATTTTTCGACGACGGTGCGGCAGCGCTCCCAACGCCGGGCGCTGAAGGCCGCGAAGCCTGCGCCAATGTCCGCCGCCCGGCGCAGTTCCTCCGCAAGGACGAGTGCGTCTTCGAGGGCCATGCCGGCGCCCGAGGCAAGATGCGGTGTCGTCGCATGGGCGGCGTCGCCGATCAGCAGCACGCGGCCCCTGTGCCAGGGGGCCGGCAACAGAAAGGACTCGAGCGGGCGGACGAGCAGGCTCGGATTGCTGGCGGCCGCGTCCCTGATCTCGCCGAGCATACCGCCGAAGGGCCGCATGATCTCCTGCAGCCGCGGCACCAGCTGGTCCTGTTCGAGGCGCGCCTTGGCCGCCCGCGGCTCGAGCAACCACATATACATCAGGCTCGGCGAACAGGGCATGAGACCCGCGGAAACCGGTCCGGCCATGAAAAACCAGGGCTGCACATGGTCGGCGCGGCGCGGCGCCGTCAGGCGCCAGCAATACTGGCCGGTGTATTGCGGGGCCGACGCTTCGGGAAAGATGATGCGCCGCACGCGCGACATCAGACCGTCGGCCCCGATGACCGCTTGATAGGTCCCCGCACTGCCATCGGAGAAGCCCACGCGGAGGGTGCCTTTTGCCGCTTCCTCGATCGTCACGACGGAGAGGCCGAGCCGAATCACGGTGCCCGATTGCTCGGTGTGCCGCTGCAGCACCCGATGCAGGTCAGGACGCATCACCCCGCCATTTTGGGGCAGACCGGGTTCGATCGGCGCACCGGGAACCTCGCCGATGACATCGCCCGCGGGGGTGTGCAGCCGGATGGGAGCATTGCCGGCAAAACCCACGGCAAGCACCTCCTCCAACAGCCCAAGCCGCTGCAGCGCGCGAAATGTCGGCCCGGTGATGCTGATGCCGGCGCCGTAGACGCCCCATTGCGGATCGAGTTCGACCAGCTCCACGGCAAAGCCCAGGCGCCGAAGCAGAATGGCCGTCGCCATACCGCCGACACCGCCGCCCACCACGAGGACTGGGCCACCGGTATCGTAGTGAAGACGCGCGCTGTGCCTGTCCGGCGCTGCACCGGCTGCATCGGTCGAAGAGATCATAGGCGTTCCACCCTGGCTTCTTATTGCCTTGGGTGGAAAGGTGGCGCGGGTGCGACCTTTAGGGAAATGGATTGTTCTGATCTTAATCCATCAACCTTGTTTATGATCCTTCCCGCTCGGCATCTCCACTGCCAGTGCCGTCACCTGGCTTCTGAGCCAGTGCATGCCGGGGTCCTCCGTCCGCGTGCGATGCCACTGCATCGCCTGTTCGAGAAGAGGAATGGGAAAGGGATTGGGCGCGATCGCCAGAGGCAGCGTCGCTGCCTGGAGCCGCGCCAGACGTTCATGCATCAGAGCCAGGCGCTGCGTGCCGACGAGCAGCGGCCCGACCAGCGTGAAGGATGGCACAACCAATTCGACGGTGCGCCGGGCATTCAACTTGTCAACCTCGAGCTGGGCGAAGGCAACCGTCGCAGCACCAATTTCCACACCGATCTGGCCGTAGGAACAGAAAACGTCCTGCGTCATCGGCGCCTTGAAGGCCGGATGCTCCCGCCAGCCGACGACGACGTGCCGCTCCACCATCAACAGCTCCGATGGATGGTTCTCGAGCAGATATTGGCGCGGCGTGATGACGAGATCGATCTCGCCGCGGCCAAGCTTTTCGACCGAAGCCGGCCCTGTATTGATGATGGTGATGTGGATATGCGGCGCCACCGCGGCCAGCTTGCGTACTAGCGGCACTAGAAGGACCATGGCGATGTAATCCGACGCTGCAATGCGAAAGCTGCGCTCGCTCGTCGCCGGGTCGAAGCTCGCAGACATGCCGAGAGTCTGGTCCAGGCGCTGCAGCATGTCGCTGATCTCGACATGCAGCCGCTCGGCATAGGGCGTGGGCACCATCCGCTTACCGACGGCACGCAGGATATCGTCATCCAGATAGTCCCGCAGCCGGCTCAGCGCCGCGCTCATGGCGGGCTGACTGAGATGCAGACGCTCCGCCGCCAACGTCACGCTGCGTTCCCGCACCAGGCAATCGAAAGCGACGAGAAGATTCAGATCGAGTCCCTTAAAGCGCATAGCCCCCATCCATCCACCGCATTAATGCAGTTCGATCATAACTAACGATTTTGTCGATGGATGGAAGCGTGTTCTTATCCCCACCTCGATACAACGAAAAAATCAATAAGCGGGGAGTTCTGATGCGGTCCAAGTATGGGCTTTATCTGCTGTGTTCTGTCGCGGCGATCGGCTTTTCTTCCTCGGCCAAAGCACTCGAAAACGGTGTCTCCAACTATCCGCCTGGGTCGGTCGGGACGAACTTCGCCGAATTTCCACCGATTCCGGGAATATTCGTTCTGAATCAGACCAACTATAGCAGTGCCAACGCGCTGTACGACAACAATGGCAACAAGAATAACGCCATTCCCTACAAGCAAAACGTCTATTCGGACACGGTCCGCCTGCTCGTCAACTATCCCGGTCACTTGCCGGACGGGCTGTCTCTGCATTCGCAGCTCGTCTTCCCCATCGTCTCGCTGCATGACGAGATCTTCGGACAGAAGACCGACACCACCGGCCTTTCCAACATCACCATCACGCCGCTGATCGCCGAATGGAATCCGCGGCCGCATGTCTATGCGACCCTCGGCTTCGATTTCATCCTGCCCAATGGGCCCTTCAGCACCACCTCCCCCAGCGTCTCCACCGGCTATGCCACCTATTCCCCCGTGCTCGCGCTTCGCTACGACCAGCCGAACGGGCCGGATATCGGTGCCGCGCAACGTCTTCTCCTCAACGCGGAGAACACCAACGACAACTACAAGTCGGGCAACGCCTATGAGGCCGATTTCTTCGCGGGCTGGAATTTCGGTCCCTGGAAGGTCGGCGCCGTCGGCGGTTTCCTCGACCAGTACAGCAATGACACGAACGCGGCCGGCACGGTGCAGCCGGATGGCAACCGCACCGAGACGTTCGGCATCGGCCCCTCCGTCACCTACCAGGGCCTGCTCTTCGGCAAGATTCCGATCAACGTCAACTTGAACTTCCAGGCCGGCGTCTATGCGCAGAACACCGCGAAGCCGAACAACGTCTGGCTCAACATCGGCTTCCCACTCTACGTCGTGCCGCCCGTTCCCCGGCAGCAGAGCTGAAGGATTGCATGATGCATCAGCACGAGAGCGCCGCGGTGGGATGGCGGCAAAGTGTCATTCTGCTGACAGGCTCCTGCCTGCCCGTCCTCGGCGCCGTGTTGCTCGGGCCCGTACTGCCGGACATTCAGCGCCACTTCCATGCGACACCCGGCGTCGCGATCCTGACCCCGCTTACGCTGACGCTGCCGGCCTTGATGATCGGGCTTTTTTCCTTCGCCGCCGGCGCCATGATCGATCGCTTCGGCCGGCGGGGGCCGCTGCTCGTCGCACTGCTCCTCTATGGTCTCTTCGGCTGCGCACCGCTCTTGCTCGATGACCTGCATGCAATCCTCGCCACCCGTGGCGTGCTCGGCGTCATGGAAGCGGTGATCATGACGACCTGCACCACCTTGATCGGAGACTATTTCGCCGCCGGCCGCAGGCGCCGCCTCCTGGCGCTCCAAGGCGGCATCGCCTCCTTCTCCGCGACCGTCTTTTTCGCCATCGGCGGCGCGCTCGGCGAATTTGGCTGGCGCACGCCCTTCTGGCTCTATGCCAGCGCCATCGTCATGCTGCCGCTGTGCTGGCGGCTGCTGCCCGAACCGACGTTGGCCCCTGCCACCGCACGGGTCGACGCCAAGGCGCTCGGTGCTGCTGAGCCCATGAGAACTCCCTGGGGCGTGCTGCTCACCGCCTATCCCTTCGCCCTCGTCACCGGTATCGCGCTGCTGATGATCCCGGTCCAAGCGGGCTACCTGTTCAACCAGATGGGTGTCACCTCACCCGCGGTGATCGGCCTCACCTCGGCGGCCAATCAGGGTGCGGTCTGCATCGGCGCGCTCCTCACGCGGCGCTTTCTGGCAGCTGGCTTCGGCAAGATCTTCTTCATCGGTTTCGCGACAGCAGGACTCGGTCTCGTTCTGGTTGCGCAAGTGCAGACCCCGCACGGCCTGATTGCGGGCGGCGTGATCAACGGCTTCGGCTGCGGCGTGCTGCTGGTCGGGCTGTTGACCTGGACGCTGGAAAATCTCCCCGTTGCCGTGCGCGGACGTGGCACCGGCGGCTTTCAGGCCTGCATCTTCCTCGGTGAATTTCTCAGCCCGCTCGTCGTCTTCGCCCTGCGCGGCCTTGGGTTCGGCTTGGCGCCGACGCTCGGCGTCTGCGGCCTCGTCATGCTTCTGCTGACCCTCTTCGCCATCGCGGCACCGATGGTCTCCGTGCGGTCCACCGCCGCCTCAAGCCCGCACGCTCACTAAGGGATATCTGTCATGAACATCATCGGACCGGACGCCCTGTTCTTCGGCGTGGACGACATCGAAGGATGCACGCGCTATCTGCTCGATTTCGGCCTGCAACAGGAAGAGGCCGCCGACGGCCGGCCCTTCTTCACTGCGCTGGACGGTACTGGCATCATCCTCAGCCGCAAGGACGATCGGCGCCTGCCCCCGCCCCTCGCCTCCGGAAATCTTCTCCGCCAAACCGTCTACGGCGTCGCTGATGAAGCAACGCTCGCCGCCATCGAAACCGAACTCGCGCGGGACCGGAGGGTGGAACGGATGCCCGACGGCTCCATCGAAGCGACCGACGATCTCGGCTTCGCCCTCGCCTTCAGGGTCACCACGCGCCGCAGCCTCAGCATGCCGGCCGAGAAGATCAACGCGCCCGGCGCGCCCGCGCAGCGGCTGCCGAACGAACTCGGCGTCCGCCCGGATGCGGACCCCAAGCCCCGTACCCTCTCCCACGTCGTCTATTTTGTGCCCGATCTCGCCCGCGCCCAGGGCTTCTATGCCGAGCGGCTCGGCTTCCGGGTGACGGATACGCTGCTGGGCGCAGGCCCCTTCCTGCGCCCCGGCGGCAACCCAGACCACCACACGCTCTTCTTCATCCAGACACCGCCCTACATGCAGGGCTGCGAACATCTCGCCTTCCACATGGGCGGCCCGAGCGAGCTGATGCTGGCGGGCTACCGATTCACCGAAGCGGGCTACCAGTCCTTCTGGGGGCCGGGCCGGCACAAATTCGGCTCCAACTGGTTCTGGTATTTCAACAGCCCGTTTGGCTGCCATTTCGAATATGACGCCGATATGGACCAGCATGACGAGGCCTGGGAGCCGCGCGAAGCGCCCTTCTCGCCCGAGGCAAGCCAGGTCTTCCTGTTCCAGTATCGCGAGAAGTGGATGCCGGGCGGCGGCCCGCCGCCGGGCGCTGCCCGGTGAAGGGCGCGCTCTGCCATCTCGATGATCTGCCGGATGGCGGGGCCAAGGGCTTCGGCAGCTTCTTCATCGTCCGCCGGGGCGGCGCGGTCTTCGGCTATGAAGACCGCTGCCCGCATTACGGTGACACGCCGCTCGCCTGGCGGAAGGATGCCTATATGAGCGGGGACGGCGCCCATATCGCCTGCCACGCCCATGGCGCCCTCTTCGCGATCGAGACCGGGGAATGCCTTGCCGGCCCCTGCCTCGGCCGGCAGCTGCCTGCCGTCCGTCTCCATCTGCGCGCGGATGGCTGGATCTTTCGCGAAGCGTGAAGGGCGAAGACGTTTAGGACATGATCAGCCCGCCATCGACGTTGATCGTCTGCCCCGTGATATAGGCGGCGTCCGGCCCGGCGAGGAAGGCGACGAGCCCGGCCACGTCCTCCCCGCGCCCGGCACGGCCCATGGGGATGTTGCGCACCCATTCCGCCATCAGCTCACCGGGCGCATAGGTGCCGAGCAGCTTGCCCCAGGCCGTATCGTTATAGGCCCACATCTCGGTCTCGATGATGCCGGGGCAGAAGGCATTGACCGTGATGCCCTCCTTCGCCACTTCCTTGGCGAGACTCTGGGTAATGCCGACAACGCCGAATTTGCTTGCCGCATAATGGGGCGTGAAGATGAAGCCCTGCCGCGCCTGGCCGGACGCCGTGTTGATGATCCGCCCACCCTGCCCGCTCTTCCGCATGCGCGCGATCGCCGCCTGGCAGCAGAGGAAGACGCCCTTGGTATTGACCTCCATCACCCGGTCCCACTCCGCCTCCGTCATCTCCTCGATCCGGGCGATGGTGATGACGCCGGCATTCTGCACGGAGATGTCGACGCCCCCGAAGCGGCTTTCCGCGAGATCGTAGATGGCGGCGACATCGGCGGCTTTCGTCACGTCGGCGAGGATGGCGGCGGCGCAGCCGCCGGCCGCGGCGAAGCCGGCCGCCGTCTCATGCACCGCCGCATCGTTGGCGGCCAGGACCACGGCGGCCCCTTCGCGCAGAAAGCGCGCGGCGATCGCAGCCCCGATGCCCCGGCTACCGCCCGTGACGACCGCCACCTTTCCGTCCAGAAAACCCATGGCGCCACTCCCTCATTTTATCAGGTCTGCGCAGCGTCCAGCCACGCAGCCGTGTATTGGTCGGTGATCAGCACGTCGATCAGGCCACCGCGCATCGCGCCCAGGATCGCCGCCCGCTTGCGCGCGCCCCCGGCGACCGCGACGACGCGCCGCGCGGTCCGCAGGGTTTCCAGGGTGATCCCGATGACCCGTTCCTGAAAGGCGGAGGGCACCGGCTTGCCCTGCGCATCGAAGAAATTGAGGCAGATATCGCCGACCGCGCCAAGCCGCGCGAGTTCGGCCAGTTCGTCCGGCGTGAAAACATTGCCGCTATCGGCCAGCAGTTTGGACGGCTCAACACCACCGATGCCGACGAGCGCTGTCGTGATCTGCGGAAAGTAACGCATCGTCTCCTGCACGAAGGGGTCGCCGATCAGCGCTTCCTGCGCCGTCTTGGAATGCGTAACCCCTTGCGTCGGCAGAGGTTGCGGCTGCGCCCCCACCAGCTGGGCGAGCCGCCGCGTGAGATTGGTCGCGTGCTTCTGCACGCTCGGGTCGCCCATGCCGCCCAGGATCTGCACCACCCGTCCCTGCGTCGCCTTGCGCGGCGGATGAATGTTTTCAACCGTGTGGAGCAGAGATTCACTCCAGGAGGAGATGCCGATGATCTCCCCCGGTTGCAGGGTCGTCTCGAGATAATGCGCCGCCGCTTCGCCGATGCGTCGCAGGATCTGGCCTTCCCGCTCCTCGGCGCATTCCGCGATGATAACCTCGCGCATCGCGAATTTACGGCACAGGCTCTCTTCGCGTTCCGGGAAGGTGCCGGAGGGGGTGCGCACGCTGATGCGCACGATGTCCTCTTCCCGCGCCCGCCGCAGCAGGCGGGAAATCGTCGCCTGCGAAATCATCAGGCGGTCCGCGATGTCGGATTGCTTGATGTCTTCGAGATGGTACATGCGCGCCACGCGCGCGATCAGGCGCAGTTCATCGGGTCTCGGCAAGGTCGGTCCTTCACCAGCATACGAAACCGCCATCCACCAGAAGATCGACCCCGGTCACGAAGGAAGCGGCACGGCTTGCCAGGAATACGGCGGGACCGACTAGCTCGTCCACCTGTGCCATCCGGCCAAGGGGCGTATCCGCCTCGAACTGCTTCACCTGATCGGCGACCTCAGGGCGGATGTTCATGGGCGTCGCGGTATAGCCTGGGCTGATCGAGTTCACACGGATGCCCCGGTCACTCCATTCCATGGCGAGCGACTTGGAGAGGTGAATGACCGCCGCCTTGGCGCTGTTGTAGTGTGCCTGCAGAAGACCGCGGTTGACGATGACGCCGGACATGGAGGCGATGTTGACGATGGCGCCCCGCTTGCGCGGCAGCATCACCCGCGCCTCCGCCTGGGCGGACAGGAAGACGCCGGTGACGTTCACGTCATACATGCGCTGCCATTGCGCGGCGGGCATCTCCTCCGCCGGCGCGGCATTGGCGATGCCGGCGCAGTTGAGGCCGATGGAGAGCGGCCCCAGCCTCTCTGCCGCCGCCACCGCGGCCGCCAGATCCTCGGCCCGGGTCACGTCCCCCGTTGCAATCACCGCCTGCCTGCCGAGCGCCCGAATACGCCGCTCGGTTTCGGCAAGCCCGGCGCTCGACGGCAGGTCGAAGCAGGCGACATCCGCCCCCGCCTCGGCCAGCCCGACAGCGAGGCGCTGGCCGATGCCGCTGCCCGCCCCCGTCACCAGGGCCACTTCGCCCGTCAGCGTGAAAAGGTCCATCCCATCATCCTTTCTTGGCCGCACGGATCAGGCGGTCGCCAGCGCCATGACTGCGACGTTGTTCGCGTCTGCCCTGTCAAGCACACCCATCTGCCGGCCGCGGGCGAGCACCATCACGCGATGCGACAGGCCGAGCACTTCTTCGAGATCCGAACTCACCACGATCACGGCCATGCCGCTGCGCGCGAGTTCGGCGATGACCTCATAGATCGCAGCGCGGGCACCGACATCGATGCCGCGCGTCGGCTCGTCGAGGATGAAGACCTTGGGTGCCCGCGCAACCCAGCGGGCGATCACCACTTTCTGCTGGTTGCCGCCGGAGAGGTAGCGCGCCTGCTGCCCCGGCCTGCCCTTGACGCCCAGTCGCTCGATCAGGCGCGCCGCAAAGTCCCGCACCCGATGCGGCATCACCCAGCCTTGGGTGCCGACCCGATCCATATTGCCCAAGGCGAGATTGTCGCCGATCGTCTGTTCCAGAAGCACGCCCTGGCCCTTGCGGTCTTCCGGCACCAGCACGATGCCGGCGCGAATGGCATCGGCCGGGCTCGCGAGGCGCAGCGCGCGCCCGTCGAGGGTGATGCGCCCGCTCGCCACGGGGTCCGCACCGGCGATGGCGCGGACCAGTTCGGTGCGCCCGGCGCCCACGATGCCGGCAATGCCGAAGATCTCGCCTTCGCGCACGGCGAAGCTGATGTCGCTGAAGGCGCCGTCCGCCGCGGTGAGCTGGTCAAGCCGCAGCACCTCCCGCGCGCCCGGCGACGCCATGTGCGGAAACAGGCGGTCGATGCTGCGCCCCACCATGTCGCGCAGCAGCAGATCGACCGGCACCTGGGCCGTCTCATGCTCGGCGACCTTGCGCCCGTCGCGTAGCACGACGACACGATCGGCGATGCGCGCGATCTCTTCCAGACGATGGCTGATATAGATGAAGGAATAGCCTTCCGCCTTCAGCCGCTCGATCTGGGCGAAGAGCCTGTCGGTCTCACCGCCGCCCAGAGCGGCCGTCGGCTCATCGAGGATGAGAAGCCGCGCCTTCAGCGTCAGCGCCTTGGCGATCTCCACCTGCTGCTGCGCCGCAACGCGCAGCTTGCGCACCGGCGTATCCGGGGAGATGTCGAGACCGAGGCGGCGCAGCTGTTCGGCGGCCTCGGCCCGCATGCCAGCCCGATCGACGCGACCGCCCCGCATGGGCAGACGGCCGACGAAGACGTTCTCCGCAACCGTGAGATCCGGCAGCAGCCGCATTTCCTGATGGATCAGGCCGATGCCGTGGCTCATGGCATCGCCCGGCGACGCAGGCGCGTAAGCGCCACCCTCCCAGCTCATACCGCCGGTATCGGGGCGGATGAGACCAGCGATGATAGCCGAGAGGGTTGATTTTCCGGCGCCGTTCTCACCGAGGAGAGCGACCACTTCGCCCTCTCGCACGGTGAGATCGACATCGTGCAGAACCCGGGTGCCGACGAAGCTCTTTCCCACCCCACGGACGGAAAGACGCACGGCGCGTTCCTCCATCGTCGCGGGGTCTGCAAAAGTCTCGACCATTGTCATGTCACCCGGTACTCCGCCCGCCTTACGGATGCTGGGCGATGAAGGGTGCGACGTTGTCCTTCGTCGTCAGCACCGCCGGCTGAAGCTGTTCCTTCGGCACCGTATTGCCAGCCATCAGATCGAGCGCCGAATCCACCGCCATGCGGCCCATCTTCTGCGTCTGCTGCGTCATTGTGGCGGCCAGCACCCCATCCTGCACCGCCTTCAGCCCCGCCGTGTCGCCATCGAAGCCGACGACGATCACCGGATGCCCGAGATTGGCGACCTTGACGGCCTGTGCGGCACCAAGCGCCAAGGCGTCAGCCCGGCCGAAGAAGATCGTGATGTCCGGATGGCGCTGCAGCATGTCCTGCGCGATGTTGAAGCCTTCGGCCTGCGACCACTCCTGGCTCGCCTGCTTCGCCACCTGCTTGATGCCGGGGCAATTGGCCATCGCGTCGTTGAAGCCCTTGTTGCGGTCGACTTCCGGCGTGGTGCCGAGCTGGCCCTGGATGATGGCGAGCTCACCCTTGCCGCCGGAGATCTTGCACACATAGTCGCCGAGCGTATGGGCGGCTTCCACGCTGTTGGTGGCAATGAAGGTGGTTGCCGGGGCATCCGGTGGGTTACGGTCCACGGCGATCACCGGAATATGGGCCGCTTCCGCCGCCTGCACCGGCACGCCGGCCGCCGTGGCACCCGCCGGGATGTAGATCAGCGCCTTGACGCCGCGGGTGATGAGATCCTGGATTTGGTTGACCTGGGTGGCGCTATCCCCATGCGCGTCTACCACGATCACCTTCACGCCCTTGGCCTTCGCCTCGGCTTCCACGGACTGCTTGATCTGGTTGAAGAAATTCGCCTGCAGATTGGCAACCGCGAGGCCGATGGTGGGCTCGTCGGCCCGGGCCTGCGGCGCCGTCAGCAGAGGAGCTGCGGCAAAGCCGAGAGCGGCCAGAGCCGAGAAGCCCATCAGGCGCCATTTCATCTTGAACATGCGTGTTTCCTTATTCTTGATTGTTGAGCAGGCACGTACGCGCGGCAGGGGCGCGGTCTCTCAACCCCCTTGCCGGCGGAACTTGTCGATGGTCACGGCGGCGGCGATGACGCAGCCGATGATGATCTGCTGGATGAAGGGCGACACGCCTACGAGGTTGAGCCCGTTGTGCAGAACACCGATGATGAGGACGCCGACCACGGTGCCGCCGATGCTGCCGATGCCGCCGGAGAGGCTCGCACCTCCGATGACGACGGCCGCAATCGCGTCCAGCTCGTAGCCGAGGCCGGCACTCGGCTGCGAAGAATCGAGCCGGGCCGACAGCACGAGGCCCGCAAGCCCCGCCAGCACGCCGGAGACGACGTAGACCCAGACGGTCAGCCGCTGCACGTGAATGCCGGCAAGACGCGCCACCTCGGCGTTGCCGCCGATCGCATAGAGGCTGCGGCCGGTCGCGCGATAGCGCAGGAAGATCGCCCCGGCGATGGCCAGCAGGATGAAGAGCGCGACGGTGATGGACAGGAAGCCGAGATGGCGTACCGTCGCGAGCTTGGTGAACCAGCCTGGGTATCCTACCACCTGCTCGCCGCCCGTGGTGAGATTGGCGAGGCCGCGCGCGACCGACATCACCGTCAAGGTCGCGATGAAGGGCGGCAGCTTTGCCCGCGTGACCAGCAAGCCATTGACCAGGCCGCAGGCGCCGCCCGCAAGCAGCGCGAGCAGCACCGCCAGTGGATAGGGCACGCCGAAATCCTGCGGCAGCCAGCCGAAGACCATGCAGGACACGGCGAGAATGGAGCCGACCGAAAGGTCGATACCTCCGATGATGATGACGCCCGTCATGCCGAGCGCGAGAATGCCCAGCACCGTGACCTGATCGATCACGTTCAGGAAGTTGCGGGTCGCGAGAAAGACATCGCTGGTCAGCGAGAAGACGATGCAGAGCAGGACGAGGCCGATCAACGGCCCCTGCGTGCCGCTGGCGAAGCGGGCGACGAGCGCGCGGCCCTGGCCGGCGCCGGTGCCGCCTCGGGTGGAGGTGGAGGTGGACATCGCTCTTCCCTTCATGCGGCTCTTCCGGCCGCCTTCTGCAGGCTATGCGAGGAGCGGGCGCGCGCCACCGCCTGTCTCCAAGCCACGCGGGCCGCGGAGCGGGTGGCCTGATCCGCCTGCGGCGTCAGCGCTTCATGCGGCCGGGGCAGTGCAGCGAGGTCCGCCATCGACCAAAGCCCCGCTTCCAGCCCCGCGAGATGGGCAACACCGAGGGCCGATAGCTCGGCCGTTTCGGATCGGAGCACCGGGCAGCCGAGACAATCCGCTTGCATCTGCATCAGCGCCGCGTTGCGGCTGGGGCCGCCATCGGCGAAGAGCCGGTCGATCATCACGCCTTCGCTGCCGATCGCCTCCACCACGTCGGTGACCTGATGGACCACCGCCTCGAGCGCGGCGCGGGCGAGGTCTTCCGGGCCCATGTCGAGGGTGAGGTTGGCGATCAAGCCGCGCGCCTCACGGTCCCAATAGGGCGCGCCGAGACCGGTGAAGGCCGGCACCAGGGCCGCTCCCCGGCTCGGTGCCGCGGCGCCGAGATCGGCCATCGCCTCAACGCTCATGCCGAGGAGGCGGGCCATCCAGCGAAGGGCCGCACCCGTCGCCCGCACATTGCCTTCGGCGGCGAAGGCAGGCGGGCTGCCCGCGCGCTGCCAGCCGATGGTCAGGCACAGGCCATGGCCGAGCGCGGCCGGCCCCGGGATCAAACCCATGATGGAGGAGCCGGTGCCGTAGGTCGCCTTCACGGCGCCGGGCGTGAAGACGCCATGCGCAAAGAGGGCGGCATGGGAATCGCCCATCACGGCAAGGACGGGTGTGCCATCGGGCAAAGGCGAGAGGCCGCGCGTGCCCGGAAAGGGACCGGTGGAGGGACGAAGTGTCGGAAGGGCGCTCGCCGGAACGCCGAAGAGACCGAGAAGCGTCTCGTCCCACACGCTCTCTGCCGTGCGCAGCAACTGCGTGCGCGAGGCATTGCCGATTTCGGTCACGGGCTCGCCGCCGAAGCCGGCGAGCAGCCAGGCATCCACGGTGCCGCAGGCCAATCGGCCGGCCTGCGCGGCCGCCGCCACCCCGTCGTGATGACGCAAGGCCCAGGCAAATTTGGCCGCGGAGAACATGGGGTCGAGCGGCAGACCGCTCAGGCTCTGAATCCGCGAGGCCGCGGGCCGCGCGAGCAGCGCGTCACAGAGCTCGGCCGATCGGCGGTCTTGCCAGCTCATCACCGGCATCAGCGCCTCGCCGGTCATACGGTTCCACAACACGGCGGATTCGCGCTGCGTGCTGAGGCCGACGGCCTGCACCGCAATGTCCGGCACCGCCGCAAGACAGGCGGCAACCGCATCGCGCACGCTCGCGCGGATCGCCTCGGGCGACTGCTCCACCCAGCCGGGTGCCGGATGCGTCTCCTCCAGAGCGGCGAAGCCACGCGCCCGAATGGCGCCCGTCGCATCGACGAGAACGGCCTTGGTGCCGCTCGTGCCCTGGTCGATGGCGAGGACGGCCGCCGCTGCCATGGCTCAGCCCGCCAATTCGCGGCCGGCGGCTGCGAGGCCTTCGGCGTTGAGGTGGAAATGGTCGAGTAGGAAATTCGTGCTGCCGGTGGGCGCGAAGCCGGGCATGCCGAGGATGCGCATGGGCACGGGACAATGGCGCACGACGCATTCGGCAACGGCCGAACCCAGCCCGCCATGAATGATCGCTTCCTCCGCGGTGACGATTCCCCCCGTCTCCCGCGCGGCGGCGATCACGGCCGTTTCGTCGAGCGGCTGGATCGTCGTCATGTTCAGCACGCGCGCGGTGATGCCCTCCGCGGCGAGCAGCTCCGCGGCGGCCAGCGCCCGCGACACCATCGTGCCACAGGCGATGAAGGTGAGGTCTTGCCCGTCCCGCAGCAGGCTCGCGCGGCCGGGTGTGAAGCCCTCGCCCTCAGGTGTCACGGCCGGCACCTTGTGGCGGCCGATGCGCATGAAGATCGGCCGGTCGGCATGGGCCGCCCAATGCAGCGCCGCGCGGGTCTGCTCTGGGTCCGCCGGCACAAGGATCGTCATGTCCGTGAGTGCCCGCATCCAAGCGAAATCTTCGAGCGAATGATGCGTGGGGCCCAATTCGCCATAGGCCATGCCCGGGCTCTGGCCGCAGAGCACGACATGATAGTTGTTGTAGGCGATGTCGGCCTTGATCTGCTCCAGCGCGCGGCCGGTGAGGAAGGGCGAAGCGCAGCTGACGTAGGGCACGAAGCCGGCATTGGCGAGACCGGCGGCCACGCCCACCATATTCTGCTCGGCGATCCCGACATTGATCAGCCGATCGGGAAACTCCTTTTGAAAGCCGCCCAGGTTGCTCGAACCCACGGAATCGTTGCAGACGGCCACGATGCGCTCATCCTGGCGCGCAAGCGCGACCATCGTCTCGGCGAAGGTCGCCCGGCAATCGAAGCTCGGCGGTGCGCCCGGCGCGTCCGGTCTTTCCTCGCTCATGCCGCAAGCTCCTTCGCTGCCTGCTCAACCTGTTCGGCGGAGGGGACCTTATGGTGCCATTCGACCCGGTCTTCGATGAAGGACACGCCTTTTCCCTTGATGGTATGGGCGATGATGCAACGCGGCTGGGTGCCAGACGGCGCCGAGAGTGCGCGATGCAGCGCATCCACGTCGTGACCGTCCACCTCTTGCACCTGCCAGCCAAAGGCCGCCCACTTGTCGGCGAGCGGATCGAGCCGGTTGGTCTCCTCCGTACGCGCACCCTGCTGCAGCCGGTTGCGGTCGATAATGGCGGTGAGGTTGCCGAGGCCGCGATGGCCGGCGGCCATCGCCGCTTCCCAGTTCGAGCCTTCCTGCAATTCCCCGTCCCCGAGCACCACGAAGCTTCGCCAATCCTGGCCTTTGAGCCGCGCCGCGATCGCACAGCCGAGGCCGATCGGCAGGCCGTGGCCGAGCGGCCCGGTATTCGCCTCCACCCCCGGCACCTTGCGGCGATTGGGATGGCCATTGAGCGCGGAGAGGGGCGCCATGAAGGTATCGAGCGCGTCCACCGGGATGAAACCACGGAGCGCCAAGGTCGCATAAAGCGCGGCCGAGCAATGGCCTTTGCTGAGGATGAAGCGGTCACGCTTTTCCCAGGCAGGGTTTTGCGGGTCGAGGTTGAGCACGCTGAAGAACAGGGTGGTCAGAATATCGGTCACGGAGAAATCCCCGCCGATATGGCCGGCGCGCGCGCGGTCGATGGTGCGCAGCACGAGGAGACGGACGTCGCGCGCGATCGCCTGCAGCGCTTCGCGGCGCGCGTCAGCCTCGGCCGTCTCCAACCGCACCCGAATATCCGGGCTCGGACGCATGATCGGGAAATCCGCCATCAGGCCAGTCGCTTCCATCCCAGAGGGTTGTATATTTATTCACGCAAGAATTGACATTCAGGATGCGGAAAGCAGGCGAGGGCGTCAAGCGGAATCTGTAGACGAGAGTCCCCGCCCGTCAGCCTCGGCCCGAGCGGAGGCTCACGCAGCGCGTCGTGTCATGGGATGGGAGAAAAAGGAGACGGGGCGGCGTTCGATCTTCTCGCCGCCCCTCTCACGCGTCCGGCGGCTACCAGCGATAGGCGAAACCGCCCGTAGCCGCGAGGCTCGTATAGCTCGGTGACAGCTGGCTATCGAGAGAGGCCGTCAGCGTCATATGCGCCCCGAGACCGTATTCCGCGCCAACATGCAAGACGGCTGCATTATCAACGATCGGCGTCCCGGTGCCGCTGAAGGTCAGATCCGGGGCGGCGGCAAAGGCGCGGGGCACGTCACGGTTGGGCAGAAAATCATGCATCCAGGCGAGCCTGAGGAAGGGTGCCAGCGTCGCGCCGTTGCCGAGGATGAAGCGCCCGTCGAACTGAGCGCCGAGATAGGCCGGCAAGGCGGTGATGCTGGTCTGTTGATAGATCAGCGTGTTGCCATAGGGTGCAATGCTCTCGTTGCCGCCGCCCTGCCATAGCTGCATCGGCTGGATGGCGATGAAGGGCGTGACATGCGCCGGTGTGCTCAAGAGACGCATACGGTACCCGGCCTCGATCCGGCCGGCCAGCATGACGTTGCTGAGATCGACGGAAGGAACATAAGAACCGTCGGCCGTCGTCAGACTGTGATCGAAGCTCGTGCTACCGCCCCCGCCATAGAGGATGCCGGACACATAGCCTTGGCCGACGGGATTCAAGGCATAGAGGCTGGCGCCGATATTCGTCGCCGTTCCGCTCGCCGAGGGCGCGGAGGTGGAGAAGACGGATTGCGCGCCGCTGATCGCGCCGCCTAGCAGCAGCGAGGTGCCGTGCACCTGCCCCTCCGCACCGCCGGCGCCACCATAGACGTGGCTCGCATAGGTGCCGCTGCCGCTCGCCGTCATCACCGTGGGCGTCGCCCAGACATGCGGCCCGCGGCCCGCCGCGGCGCCCGTGAGGTGACCCGTGACGTCCCCGATCCTCCAAGCATCGAGTTGATCGGTCACGGTTGTAAGAGCAAGGTTGGTCGCCTCCATTGTCGATTGCGGAATGGCCGAGGCCATGTCCGCCGAAACGGTGCGATAGGCGATGTCCAGCGCCTGTACCGTCGGCTGTACGGCAAGCCCCGGGACGATCGCCTGGAACAGGGGCGCGCTGCCGCCCGCCTGAATCTGGGCAATGATCCGTCCGATAGTCTCCGCGGGGCCGGACAGGCCGTTTGGCGTGAAATCGGCGCTCGTCGTCAGGGTCAGCCCATCTCCGGTATTGGCCAGGCTGAAGCCGAGGATGGCGCTCTTCGGCGCAAAGATCGTGAGACCCTGGCTGGAGACAGGCCCGAGACCTGCGAGCACCGCATTCTGCCGCGTGCCCTGCACCAGCAATGGCAGATCGGTGATGACGGGCTGCAACCGGCCATTCAGCACCGTCTGCCCGCTCACGGCATAGACGTCGCTCTGCCCCTGGACTTCGCCCAAACGCACCACGAGCGTGCCGGTACCCGTTTGCAGCAGGGTGCCGTCGATCGCCGTCTGCCCGAGGGCCGGGCTCGCCTGCTGCAGCACGCCTTCGTTGTAGAGCGTGCCGGCGCCGCCGAGGCCCAAAGTTGAGCCGGCCAAAAGCGTACCGCCCGACAGGTTGTCGAGCAGGTTGGGGGCCGCAGGGGTAAGGGCGAGCGAACCCTCGATGGTGCCGAGGTTGTAGAGATTGGCCGGCCCCGCGCTGGAAGTGACGGCCATTCCGTTCGCGCCGTCAGCCGTCATCACCGTGCCGCTGTTGTAGAGCGCGTTGGCGGGGCCGTTGAGGGCGATGCCGGTGCCGTCCGTGCCGCCGATCACCGCAGCGCCGGCGCCCACCGTCACCGTCGGGTCCGTGTTGGACCAGGCGGCGATGCCGGTCGAGCCCGCGCCGGTGGCACTGATGGTCACGCCCGGTGCCACTGTCACCGTCACCACGCCTGTGGTGCTGGTACTGACGCTGCCGCCGGCACCGCTGCCCATCACCAGGCTCTCCCCATTCTGATACAGCCCGCCGCCACCCGTGACCGACTGGGCAACAATTCCGTCCGAACTCGTGCCTGTGGTCGTGACATTGCCGTTGACGCTGACAGTGACATCGCCGCCGCTGCCGCTACCGGAGGCGAAGCTGCCGGCGACTGCCGCGCTCGGCGAAAGCACGATGCCGCCGCCGCCGCCCACGGATTGCGCCAGGATGCCGATGGCATTGCCACCGCTGGTGCTGACCGTGCCGTTGGTGGTGACGGTGACGGCACTGCCGGCGCCGGAACCGCCGCCCAAGGTGGCAGAGCCGCTGGCGCTGGCCAGCCCCCCGCCGCCGCCCACGGATTGCGCGATCAGCCCGACGGCCTCCTTGCCGCTTGTCATGATCGCGCTGCCGGCTTTTGTCGTGACGCTGACGGTGCCACCGGCGCCGCCCGCGGCACCTCCCAGCGTCACCCCTCCGCTCACCATGTTCGCGAAGCCGCCACCCCCGCCGATCGATTGGGCGATGATGCCCTGGGAAAGCGCGGCGTTCGTGGTCAGCGCGCCGTTCTGCGTCACCGTGACGGCGCCACCCGCACCACCCGATCCGCCTGAACCGCCGAGTGCCAGCAGGCCGCTGATCACGGGTGTTGATCCTGCAACCGCCGCACCCGCCATGCCGCCGCCGCCACCGATTGATTGCGCCAGCAGCGCGACCGCCTGATGGCCCATCGTGGTGATGCCGCCGGTGCTCGAAACCGAGACGGCCATGCCGTTCCCACCATTGCCACCCGCGCCACCGAGGGACGCATTGGCACTCCCCTGCACCGAACTGCCGTCACTGCCGAAGCTGATGGTCGGCGTGCCACCACCCGCCGAGGCAAAACCTCCAGCCCCGCCGCCACCGCCCACGGATTGCGCCATGATCCCCGGCGCGAGCAGACCGGAGGTGGTAACGAGGGCCGAGGTGGACACCGAGACGCTGCCGCCATCGCCGCCGGCGCTGCCGGAACCACCGAGTGCGAAGCCTAAGGAATCCGCGCCGCTCGACGCACTGGTCTGGCTGGCACCGCCCAGCCCGCCGCCGCCGCCCACGGACTGCGCGAAGATGCCGATGGCCGCCAGGCCCTCGGTCGTCACCGGCGCGCTCGCGCTCACCGTCACACCGCCGCCCGTCTGCGCTGTGCCCCCCGATCCGCCCAGGGCGAGGCCGATGCTGGCTTTGCCACCGCCGGCCGCGGTGCTGTCGTCACTGCCTGCGGCGCCGCCACCACCACCGACGGACTGGGCGAAGATGCCATCCGCCTGTGCCCCGCTGGTGCTGAGGGCACCGCTCGCCGTCACCGACACCGTACCGCCGAGGCCGCCCGTGCCCCCCGCTCCGCCGAGACCCAGGCTCACGGCGTAACTGCCATTGTTGGCATTGGTGGTGGCCGAGCCCGCCGCGCCACCACCGCCCCCGACCGATTGGGCGAAGATGGCGTTGGAAAGCGCCCCGCTGGTGAAAACGGATTGCGTCGTGCTCAGGGTCACGGCGCCCCCAACCCCGCCCGATCCACCGGCCCCGCCGAGACCGGCGGAGACCGCGATGCCGTTGCTGGCCGAGGCGCCGCCGCCATTGCCGCTGCCACCCGTGCTGGCGCTGCCGCCTCCGCTGCCGCTGCTGCTACCGGCCGTCGCCGCCGTGCTGACATTGCCGCCGATACCGCCGCCACCGCCCACGGATTGCGCGACGAGTGCATTGGCAAAGGCACCCTGGGTCGAGACCGAGCCCCCGTTCTGCACGGTCAAGGACACCGTCCCGCCCGCGCCACCCGCGCCGCCAGAGCCGCCGAGACCGAGCGCGATGGCGCCGGACCCTCCTTGCCCCACCGTACTGCTCGCTGCCCCGCCGGTGCCGCCGCCACCACCCACGGATTGGGCAAGCACCGCCACGGCATTGGCGCCCCCGGTCGCCACCGTGCCGACCGTGGTGAGGGTGACGTCACCGCCACCGCCACCACCGCCGGCGACGCCGCCGAGGGCGAGGGAGACGCTGTATTTGCTGGCATCGGCATTGGTGGTGGAGGCACCGCCATTGCCGCCGCCGCCACCGATAGACTGGGCAAAGATGCCGGTCGCCTGCGCACCTGCGGTGCTGATTCCGGCGGTGTTGGTGAGGGTGATAGCAGCGCCGGAGGCCCCGGTGCCACCGGCGCCACCGATGCTCAGCCCGACGGCGGTGCCGCCATCGGCCCCGGCTTGGGCGCCGCCCTCACTGGAACTGCTTTTGCCAGCCGCGGCACTGTTGCTGGTCCCGCCATTCGCCGAACCCGAGAGGCTGCCGGTGCTGGCGCTGCTCGTCGGGTCGGAACTGTCGGCGGAGTTGGACGAAGCTTGGGTCGCCGCAGAGCTGGAGGCGCCGCCATTGCCCCCGCCGCCCGCCACCGATTGCGCGAAGATGCCGATGGACTGAACACCGCTTGTGGTGATGCCGCCCGAATTCGTCACCGTCACGGCGCCGGTGCCGCCGCCGCCGGCGCCCGTTCCGCCGAGGCCCATCGACACGGCGGCGACGCCACCGCTGGTCGAGGTACTGGAGGCCGAGCCACCATTGCCACCGCCGCCGCCCACGGCCTGCGCGAAGATGCCATCGGCATTGGCGCCGGCCGTCTGGATGCTGCCGACATTGCTGACGCTCACGGCCCCCGCAGCGCCGCCCGTGCCGCCGCCGCCCCCGAGGCCGATGGAGGCGGAGTATTTGTCGCCGCTGGCATTCGAAGAGGCGGAGCCGCCATTGCCGCCGCCACCGCCGACCGATTGCGCGAAGAGACCGGTGGAGAGCGCGCCTGCGGTCGCGATCGTATCGGTATTGATAACCGTCACGGCACCGCCGGTCCCGCCGGTGCCGGCAAAGCCACCGATGCCGAGCGAGACGGCAATGCCGTCATCAGGCGCGCTGTCGCCGCTCGAAGGCTGGCTGTTGGAGGTATAGGAGGAGGCGAGATTCGAGGCCGTGGCAGAACCTGGCCCGGTATAGGAGGCAACGCCGCCGTTGATCTCGCCACCGGCCTGACCGGTGGCGACGGTGGACGCCGCACCGCCATTGCCGCCGCCGCCGCCGACCGACTGCGCGAAGACGCCGGCAGAATTGGCGCCATAGGTTTGCAGAGTGCCATAGGGGCCCGCGGGCGTGACGGTGACATCGCCACCATTGCCGCCGGAACCACCACTGCCGCCGACCGCGACGCCGGCGGCATATTCGTTGCTGGAGGCATCGCTCTGCGACCAGCCGCCGTTGCCACCGCCCCCGCCGATCGACTGTGCCAGGATGGTCGGGGATTGGGCGCCATAGGTGGTGATGCCATTCGGCGCAATCGACTGAGAATAGCCGGCGTTGACGGTCACTGTGCCGGCGCTGCCGCCGACCGCGCCGGTGCCACCCACCGCGACGGAAGCCGCATACTGGCCCGAAATGGCATCGGCAAAGGAACTCCCGCCATTGCCGCCATTGCCGCCGATGGATTGCGCGAGAATACCCGGCGAAAGATCGCTATAGCCGCCGCTGCTGCCGGTGGTGATCTCGCCGGCCTGGTTGATCGTCACGCCGCCGCCGGTGCCGCCCACGCCACCACTGCCGCCCACAGCCACAGAGGCCGCGGCGCCGCTGGAGGAGACGGCGGCGCTGAAGGCGAAGGCGCCCCCGCCATTGCCGCCCGAACCGCCGATGGACTGCGCCAGAATGCCGGGCGACTGCACCGCCCCCGTCTCCACGCCCCCGTCGCTCGTCACGCTGACACTCCCGCCGGTGCCACCGCCCGTGCCGGAGCCTGCCGCCGTTCCACTGGCCCCGACCGAGACCTTGCTGTCGCCGCTGCCGGTGGCGCCGGTCGCGGACGCGGCCGCACCGCCATTGCCGCCCGAACCACCGATGGACTGCGCGACGATCCCGGCCGATTGCGCCATCATCGTCGTGACCAGCGCCTCGGCATCGACCGACACGCTGTTGCCGCTCGCGCCACTCCCGCCGGTGCCGCCGATGGCGACGGCCGGGGAGACGAAGGCGGAGCCGGCCGCATCGGCCGAGAAGCCGCCCGCGCCGCCATTGCCGCCGATGGATTGCGCCAGCACGCCCGGTGAAAGATAGCCGTTGGTCAGAAGCGTCGCACCCGCCTGGGTTGAGACCGACACTGCACCGGCCTGCCCACCGGCGCCGCCGGCGCCGCCGAGACCGACGGAGGCAGCGCCCGCACCGGCGAGCGAACCCGCGACATCCCAGCCGCCATTGCCGCCAGATCCGCCGATGGATTGGGCGAGGATGGCGGCGGACTGGTTGCCCGTGGTGCTAATCGGGCTCGTCGACTGAGTCACCGAAACGGCGCCGGCTGAGCCACCGGCCCCACCGCCCCCGCCGATACTGGCGCTCGCAGCCACGCCTTCCGAGAGACCACCGGCGACCGCGAAGCCGCCATTGCCGCCACCGCCGCCGATGGATTGCGCGGCGATGCCGGGAGAGAGCGGACCGTTGAGGGCGATCTGGCCGCTGCCGGTCACCGTCACGCTGCCGCCGGCGCCGCCCGAACCGCCCGTACCGCCGATCGAGAGATTGGCCGCGTAATCACCCCCCACACCACCACTGGCGGAGAAGCCGCCATTGCCGCCGCCACCGCCGATGGACTGCGCCAGGATGCCGGGAGCATTGCCGGTGGTCACCGCATTGCCAGTGGTCGTGATGGCCGCATAGTTGTCGACCGTCACGGCACCGCCGCTCGCGCCGCTGCTGCCAGTGCCCGCAACGCTCAAGGTCGTCGCCCCGCTGAGGGCGACATTGCCGCTGGCGGAGAAGCCGCCATTGCCGCCACCGCCGCCGATGGATTGCGCGAGGATGACGGGCGCACCGCCGCCCGCAGCCGAGAGCACACCACCATTGGTGACCGAGACGATGTTCGCGTAATTGCCGCCACCGCCGAGGCCGCCCACGCTGACGCCGAGGGAACTGTCGAGCGACAGCGTGCCGGAGGCCTGGTAGCCGCCATTGCCGCCACCGCCGCCGATGGACTGCGCAATGATCGCGCTCGACTGATAGCCCGTGGTGGAAATCGTACCCGTGCCGCTTTGGCCGTTGTAGTTGTCGTTGACGACATAGACCCAGCCGCCCGAGCCGCCGCTGCCGCCCGAACCGCCAAGGCCGAGATTGACGGCCACCAACCCCGCCGCATTGGCCGAGATCGAAGCGCCGCCATTGCCGCCGCCACCGCCGATCGATTGTGCGACGAGACCGGGCGAGCGCGCACCGCTCGTCGTGATGGTGCCGCCCAGGTTCTGGATTTCAGCGAGAACGCCGGCACCGCCCGAGCCACCCTTGCCACCGACCGAGAGATTGACGGAAGCGCCGGCCGCGAGGCTGCCGGTAATGCTGCCGCCACCGGCGCCCCCGCCACCACCGATCGACTGCGCGAGAATGCCTGCGGAATCCGAGCCGCTTGTCGTGACATTGGTGCCGGGTGACCCCGCGAAGACGGTGCCGCCCCAACCGCCTGAACCACCCGAGCCACCGACCCCCATGGAGAAGGCCGCGGCCGCGCCACCCGAGAGCGAGACGGAATAGCCGCCGGCGCCACCGCCGGCGCCAATCGCTTGCGCCACGATGCCGCCCGATCCGGTGCCGGAGGTCACGATGCTGCCGGTGCTGTATCCACCGATGGCATAGCCACCCGCCGCACCGCAGGCGCTGCCCTGCGGCGTGACATAGCCATTCGTCATGCAGTTGACGCCGACCGTTCCGGCCCCGCCACCACCGCCACCCGAGCCGCCCGTGGACAAAGCGGCCCCCGCGATCGTGCCCATGGAGAAGGCGATGCCACCGCCGCCCGCGCCGCCGCCACCGCCGATCGACTGGGCAAGGATCGCCTCCGAATTCACCTCGTTGGTCGAGATGCTGCCGGTATTGGTGACGAAGACATTGGCGCCGCTGCCGCCCGACCCGCCAGCGCCACCGACGGCGAAGCTCGTGCCGGCCACGGCGGAGGCGGAACCCGACAGGCCCCAGCCGCCTGTGCCGCCGCCGCCGCCAATCGACTGCGCGGCGATGCCATAGGCGGCGCCGGCGCTGGAACTGGGCGTGCCGCCGCTGCAGGAATTGCCCGTGCAGATGCGGCCGCTATTGGAAACCTGCACCAGGGCACCATTGCCACCATCTCCACCCGTGCCGCCGATCGCGACACTCAGCCCGGGCGCGCCGCTGAAGGCCATGCCGCCGGCGCCGCCCGCGCCACCCACGGCCTGGGCGAAGATGCCGGCCTCCGACCCCGCCGTGAGGCTGATGCTGCCCGTGTTGTTCACGGTCACGGTGCTGGCGTAGCCCGCGGGGCCGCCATTGGCGCCGAGCGCGATCAGCCCCGCCGAAATCCCGGCATCGCCGCCGCCCCCGCCGACCGACTGCGCCTCGATGCCGCGCGCGCCCTGATAATTGGAACTGAGACTGCCGTTGTTGACGACCGTCACCGTGCCGGCATTGCCGCCATAGCCGCCGCCACCGCCCGACCCGCCATCGAAGCCGAAATAGCCGCCACCGCCCGAGCCGCCATTGGCACCGATGCCGCCGATGCTCTCCGCCCAGAGGGCCGTCGAAAGCTCGGCATTGATGCTCGCATTGTTGGTGATGCTGACGGCGCCCCCGACGCCGCCGGCACCACCCGCGCCGCCATTGCCGCTGGTCGAGCCATTGCCGCCGGCGCCGCCATTGCCGCCGGCACTGACGACGCCAATGCCGAGCGCACCCACGGCCGTGGTGGTGATGGCGGTGCTGTTCGTGAGCGACACCGTGCCACCATTGCCGCCGGTACCGCCGGACCCGCCATAGCCGCCATAGGGATAATCGCTGTCCCCGCCGGCGCCCCCTGCGCCGCCCTTGCTGTAGACGACGATGCCGCTACCCGAGAAGCTGTTGCCGCTGCCGCCCGAAACCGTGGTGGTGACGGTTCCGCCATTGCTCCCGTTGGCACCGTTCCCGCCATTGATGCGGTTCGAATAGGAATTGCACTCCACACCGGTGGGATCCGTGTCGCTGCCCCCCTTGCCGCCGGCACCGCCCGTGCTGCCGACGATCGCCAGCGTGCCGTCATAGGCGGAATTGGCGGGAAGTCCGTCCGTGAAGCTTTCCGTCAAGTTAGGGCCTGTCGAGCCGCTATGGCCGCCGCCGATGTTCGCAGCATTGCCGTTGCTGTCGGGGCAGCCGTAGCCAGTGCTGCCATTGCCCCCCGACTGCTGGACGTTCTTGTAGTAGTTCGGCCCGACGACGGCGGAATTCGTCGTCTGCGCCCAGGATGATCCCACCCCGCCGGCGGACAAGGCCAGCCCCAAGGACGCCAGGAGAAGCGGGCGCGCAAGCAGCATCGTGATCTTCCTGAACGGTTTCGACCCGGAACGATGCTAGGCCACTCTTCCTTAAGGAGCATTACCTTATCGATCCGAAATCCCGATCGGGCGTGACTTTTTGCGGTTGCATCCCACCGACGGAGGGGAGAGCAGGCCGGTTGGAGGGCGCCGGCCTGCTCCGCCGGGTGTCAGCCCAAGCTGGCAGCGAGGGCTTCGAGCCACAGGGCCACGGCCTCCGCCCCAGGATCGACGTGGCCCGCGGTCCGGTCTCCGAGATAGCTCGATCGGCCGCGCCGCGGCGTCATCGTCGCCGTCGCCGCAGCGCCCTGCCGGGCGGCCGCCGCGGTCTCCGCCAGAGCCTCGGGCAGAGGTCGCCCGGCGGTGACCGCCGCGCTGAAGGCGGCCGAGGCGGGCAGCAAGGCATCCAGCATGGTGCGATCCCCGGCGCGGCCGTCCCCCAACTCGGCCAAGGCGGCGACACCTGCCCCGAAGGCGGCCGCCCAGGCCTCGGCGTCGCGCTTGCCCGCGGCCTCCAACTGGCGCGAAGCCCGCAGCAGCATCACGGCGTAGAGCGGTCCGGAGGTGCCGCCGAGCACACGGCGCAGCAAGCCGGAGAGACTGGCGAGCGCCACCGGCGGATCGGCGAGATCGAGTTCCGGCATGGCCTTCAGGATCGCAGCCGCGCCACGGGCGAGCGAAATACCGAGATCGCCGTCGCCCACCGCCTGGTCCATCGCGGTCAGCCGTGGCTCCGCCTCCGTCAGCGCAGCACAGATCGCGCGCAACGCAGCATCGAAACGCGGCTCGCTGCGCGCCGGCCGGGCCGCGGCCGCGGGTGCCGGCGGCGGCACGGGCAGCGCGCCTTGCGGCGCCTGGCCCGGCACCCAGGCCGGCGCGGCCGCCGCCGCATCCAACCGCGCGAGGCGTGCATCATCGAGCTTCATGAGCGAGACGGAACACCCGGCCATTTCGATGGCCGTGAGGAAGGTGCCGGTCCAGGCGCGCTCCGCCACGATGCCGCGCTGCTCCAGCAGCCGCAGGGCGTGGCGCGCCACGATCATCAGTTCCATGATCGGCGTGCCGCCGAGATTATTGACCAGAAGCGCCGCCCGGTCGCCCGGCGCGATCCCGGTCTCTCTGATGATACGTTCGAGCAGGGTTTCAGTGAGAACATCCGCCGCGGCGATGTCCCGCCGCGCGACGCCCGCCTCACCGTGGATGCCGAGGCCGAGTTCGATCTCCCGGTCGCCCAGGGTGAAGCCGGGCTTCCCCGCCGCAGGTACCGTGCAAGGGGAGAGCGCGACGCCCATCGTACCGAGGGCCGCCGCCGCTGCTTCGGCTTCCGCCTTCACCGCCGCCAAATCCAGCCCGGCGGCAGCCGCGGCACCCGCCACCTTGTGCACGAGGACGGTGCCGGCAATCCCGCGCCGCCCCGCCGTGTGCGGACCGGCATCGAGCGCCGTGTCATCGGCGACGATCACGACCTCGGCCGGAATCCCCTCGGCCCGCGCCATTTCGGCGGCGAGGCCGAAGTTGAGCCGATCGCCGGTATAGTTCTTCACGATGAGCAAGGCGCCGGCTGGGCCCGCGGCCGCCCGGATCGCCTCGAGCACGGCATCGGTAGAGGGCGAGGTGAAGACGTCGCCCGCCACCGCCGCATGCAGCAGACCGGGCCCGACATAGCCGGCATGGGCGGGCTCATGCCCTGCCCCACCTCCGGAAATGACGGCGACCTCCGCCGGCGCTGCCCGCCGCCACACCACCTGCGCGTCCGGCAGAAGCGAAAGGCCGGGGGACAGGCGGACCAGGCCCTCCAGCATCTCCGGCACCACATGGCTCGGGTCGTTGATCAGTTTTTTCACGCGTCCTCCTCGCACCTTCTCTGGGGTTCGTTCGGCGAGGCGCAGTCTCCGCGATTTCCGTCGGCCGGGAAATCCCCGTGCCGTTAACCCAGAATACATTTCTGTTGTCCCCCGGCCCGCTGCGCATTATGATGCGCAAACGTTTGCGAGAAAAATCGCCGGGCATAACCGGCCGAACGGGGGAAACGGGTGCAGGCGCCGGACAAGCCACGCGCATCACGCCGGGGACGGCCGCGTAAAGAGGTTGCCGAGACATCGCCGGAGCCGGTGGTGCGGCGGCGGCCGCCCAAGCTCGCGACCATGCAGGACGTGGCAGCCCGCGCCGGCGTTTCGACCTCGACGGTATCCCACGTCATCAACGGTACGCGTCGCGTGCCCGCGGCGACGCGCGCCCAGGTGCTGAATGCCATCTCAGCCACGGGCTACACGCCGAACTCCCTCGCCCGTTCGCTCAAGCGCTCCGAAACGCGCACTATCGGCATCGCCATCGGCGACATCTCCAATCCCCATTTCACCTCCATCGTGGAAGCCGCGGAGGCCGCCGCCCGCGCCGAGGGATATTCCGTCGTGCTCGTCGGCATCAGCGAAGATCCCGAGCGGGAGCGCGAAGGAATTGACATCCTCATCAACCGCCGGGTGGACGGGCTGATGATTGCGCCATCGGCCGGCGGAGGGGCTGAGACCCTCGCGCGGCTGTCCGCGCAGCAGATCGCGGTCGTGCAGATCGACCGTCTCGCCGATCCTGCCTGTGACGCCGTCGTCGTCGACAACCTGGAGGGGGCCCGTCTCTTGACCCGGCATCTGGCAAGCCTCGGCCATCGCCGGATCGGCATGGTGACCGGCCTGCCCGGCCTCAGTTCGACGGCAGAACGTATCGAGGGCTATCGCCGGGGCCTCACCGAATCCGGCATAGCTTTCGAGCCAGCCCTTCTTGCCTGCGGCGAATACAACGCCGAACCGGCGCGGGCCGCGACCCACCGCCTCTTCGCGCTGCCTGCAGCGCCGACCGCGGTCTTTGCCTCCAACAATCTTATGACGCTCGGTGCTCTGCGGGCCTTGGGCGAACTCGGCCTCGCCGTGCCGGAGGACGTCGCCCTCGTCTCCTTCGACGATTTCGCCTGGACCGATCTCTTCAAGCCGCACCTGACGACGATCGCCCAGCCCTGCCCCGCCATCGGCGAAAACGCCGTGCGGCTGCTGTTGGAGCGTCTCGCCAATCCCGATCTGCCGCCGCGTCTCTTGCAACTGCCTGTCGTCTTCAAGCGGCGCAGTTCCTGCGGATGCGAGGCAGGCCTGAAGGAACCCACGCTCGCGATCGAAAGGAGGGCCTGAGGAGCGATGCCACCCGCGTAACGGCCACAGAGGGCGCCCAAGCGCCCCTGCAAAACATCTTTTGATCAGGAAACGAACATGACCAAGAAGAGCCTTTTCCGCGCCCTTGCCACCACCTCCCTCGTCGGCCTCGGCCTGCTCTCCGGCGCGCACGTCGCCGCGGCGGCACCCGTCAGCGCCTGCCTCATCACCAAGACCGATTCGAATCCCTATTTCGTGACGATGCGCAAAGGCGCCATCATCGAAGCGAAGAAGCTCGGCGTCGCCCTCAAGACCTATGCCGGCAAGTATGACGGCGACAATCAGACGCAGGTCTCGGCGATCGAAAGCTGCATCGCGGACGGCGCCAAGGGCATCCTCATCACCGCCTCCGACAGCAAGGCGATCGTCCCCACCGTGGAGAAGGCCCGCCAGGCCGGCCTTCTGGTGATCGCGCTCGACACCGCCCTCGATCCCGTCTCCGCCGCCGACATGACCTTCGCCACCGACAACTTCCAGGCCGGCGAGCTGATCGGTCAATGGGCCAAGGCCTATCTCGGCGACAAAGCCGCCGACGCGAAGATCGCCATGCTCGACGTGTCGATCGAACATCCGAGCGTGGACGTCGCGCGGGACCACGGCTTCCTCACCGGCTTCGGCATCAAGATCGACAATCCCCAGGTCTTCGACGTGCCTGATCCGCGCATCGTCGGCCATGCCGTGACGGCGGGTTCCGAAGAGGGCGGACAGAAGGGCATGGAATCCCTCCTCGCCCGTGATCCGAACATCAATCTCGTCTACACCATCAACGAACCTGCGGCCTTCGGCGCCTATCAGGCCCTGAAGTCCGTGGGCAAGGCGGACAAGGTGACGATCGTCTCCATCGACGGCAGCTGCACCGGCGTGCGCGGCGTCCAGGCCGGCATCATCGCGGCCGACTCACAGCAATATCCGCTGAAGATGGCGTCCCTCGGAATCAAGGCCATCGTCGACTACGCAAAGACCGGGCAGAAGCCGCAGGCCAGCGCCGGGAAGGATTTCTTGAATACCGGCACTGCGCTGATCACGGCCAAGCCGCAGCCGGGCCTCGCCTCCATCACGCCGGCGGAAGGCGCGAAGCTCTGCTGGGGTAAGTAATCCCGCGCGGGGCGGCGGCGACGCCGCCCTTCCTGCAGGCCCCGGGGGCCCGCGACCCTCAGACAAGAGGAACGTCATGTCCAGCGACAATTCAGGACAGCTTGGCTTCGAGGCCGCGATCCGCTCCCGCGGCAGCGAGACGGTAGCCGATTTCGCCCATAAGAAAACGCCCTTGGAGCGTCTGCAGCATCTGCTGCACGAAACGCCCTGGCTCGCCCCCTTGATGGTGCTAATCGTCTCGCTGATCGGCTTCGGCATTCTCGTCGGCGCCCGATTCTTCTCCGGCTACGCCCTGACCCTCATCCTGCAGCAGGTGATGATCACGGGCATCGTCGGCGTCGCCCAAACGCTGGTCATCCTGACCGCGGGCATCGATCTTTCGGTGGGCGCGATCATGGTGCTGTCCTCGGTCTTCGTCGGGCAATGCGTCTTCTCCTACGGAGTACCGGCGCCACTCGCCCTCCTGCTCGGCTTCGCACTCGGCGCGCTCGTGGGCTTCGTCAACGGGATTCTCGTCGCGCGCATCAAGCTGCCCCCCTTCATCGTCACCCTTGGCATGTGGCAGATCGTGCTCGCCGGCAATTATCTCTATTCGCAGAATCAGACGATCGGTGCGGCCGACATCCAGATGCAGGCGCCGCTCCTGCAATTCCTCGGCAATACCTTCTCGATCGGCGGCGCCACCTTCACCTATGGCGTGGTGCTGATGCTCGGCCTCGTGCTGCTCTTCGCCTATGTCCTGCGTCATACTGCCTGGGGGCGGCATCTTTACGCAGTGGGCGACGATCCGGACGCGGCGGCGCTCGCCGGCGTGCGCGTGCAGCGCATGCTGGTCGCGGTCTACACGCTCTCCGGCCTCATCTGCGGCATCGCCGGCTGGGCGCTGATCGGGCGTATCGGCGCGATCTCCCCCAACTCCGGCCAGTTCGAGAACATCAACTCCATCACCGCCACCGTCATCGGCGGCATCTCGCTCTTCGGCGGCCGCGGCTCCATCCTCGGCATGATCTTCGGCGCCCTCATCGTCGGCGCCTTCACCCTCGGCCTCAACATGTACGGCACCGATCCGCAATGGACCTACCTGATCATCGGCGCGCTCATCATCATCGCCGTCGCGGTTGACCAGTGGATCAGAAAGGCAGGCGTGTAATGGAACCCATCCTGAAGGCGCGCGGCATCGTCAAACGCTACGGCCGCGTCACCGCGCTCGATCATTGCGATTTCGACCTGCTGCCCGGCGAGATCCTGGCGGTGATCGGCGACAACGGCGCGGGCAAGTCCTCCCTCATCAAGGCCCTCTCCGGCGCCATCCAGATCGACGAGGGAGAGATCCATCTCGAAGGCCGGCGCGTCCACTTCACCTCGCCGCTGGACGCGCGCGCGGCCGGGATCGAGACGGTGTATCAGACGCTGGCCATGTCGCCCGGCCTCTCCATCGCCGACAACATGTTCATGGGGCGGGAGCTGCGCAAACCCGGCATCCTCGGCAGCGTTTTCCGCAAGCTGGACCATGCCGAGATGCAGCGCATCGCGCGCGAGAAGCTGAACGACCTCGGCCTGATGACGATCCAGAACATCAATCAGGCGGTGGAGACGCTCTCGGGTGGCCAGCGCCAGGGTGTCGCGGTCGCGCGCGCCGCCGCCTTCGGCTCCAAAGTCATCATACTGGACGAACCGACGGCCGCCCTCGGCGTCAAGGAATCCCGCCGCGTTCTCGAACTGATCCTCGACGTGAAGTCGCGCGGCATCCCGATCATCCTGATCAGCCACAACATGCCGCATGTCTTCGAAGTGGCGGACCGCGTGCACGTGCATCGGCTCGGTCGCCGGCTCTGCGTCATCAACCCGCGCATCCACAGCATGTCGGATGCGGTGGCCTATATGACGGGCGCCAAGTTACCGGACGAGGATCTGGCGGGCGCCCCGGCGCCGGCCGCGGCCTGAGGCCGGAGATCAGCCGATTCGGAGGATCGGCTGATCCACCGCAAGGGTGGCGCGGGCGGCCACCAGCACCGCCTGCACCACGCCCGCGGCCGGGCTACGCAGCACCGTCTCCATCTTCATCGCCTCCATCACGGCGACGGGTTGATCCGCCGCCACCGCCTCCTCCGGCGCTACCAGCAGGCGCAGCAACAGGCCCGGCATCGGTGCCCGCAGGATGGCCGCATCCTCCGCCGCCGCGTCTCGCGGCATGCGCGCCATCAAAGCCCAGGCATGGGGTGACCACACGCGGCCTTGCACCGTAAACCCCGCATGGCGCAGCGCCCAGCCCTCGGCCACGGGCAGCATCTCCATGGTGAACGGTCGATCATCGATCCAGCCGCTCCAGAGCGGCGCCGGCCGCCGCCATTCGCTCGCGACCGTCATCTGCGCGCCGTCTTCGAAGCGGACGCGAAGAGCCCCGTCCTTGCCCGCCTCGGTGGTCACCGCGAACGCCGTCTCGCCCAGTACGACGACGCGCGGATGGGACCCTGGCGCCAGCGGCACACGGCCGGGCCGCGCATGGGCATCCCGTTCAGCCTGGTGCGCGACCGCCGCGAGCACGGCAGCGAAGCGCTGCGCGATGGCGCCGTCCGGCGCCACCTCCGCCACGCGGTCCCCGAAGGTTTCGGCAATCAACCCGGTGGACAGCGCGCCGCTCTGCCAGCGCGGCAGCGCCATCAGGCGCGAGAGAAAGGCAAGGTTGTGCCGGATACCGCCGAGCGCGAAGCGGTCCAGCGCCTCCGCCTGCGCCGCAATCGCCGCCTCCCGCGTCGGGCCATGCGTGATCAACTTGCCGATCATCGGGTCGTAATGCACGGGCACGTGGTCCCCCGCGGTGACGCCGCTATCCAACCGCACCGTCACGCCATCCACCGTGCCTGCCTCGGGCGCTTGGAAGGGCAGCACCCGCCCGCTGGAAGGCTGGAAACCCCGTGCGGGATCTTCGGCATAGAGCCGCGCCTCCACGGCCCAGCCCGTCATCCGGACCTCCTCCTGCGTGATCGCCAGCCGCTCCCCCGCTGCCACGCGGATCATCTGCTCGACGAGATCGATGCCGGTGACGAGTTCCGTCACCGGATGCTCCACCTGCAGGCGGGTGTTCATCTCGAGGAAGTAGAAGGAGCGATCCTGGCCGGCCACGAATTCCACCGTGCCGGCGGAGGCATAGCCGACGGCCCGCGCGAGGGCGACCGCCTGCCGCCCCATCTCGGCCCGCGTAGCCGCGTCCAGCAGGGGCGACGGCGCCTCTTCCAGCACCTTCTGGTTGCGCCGCTGCACGGAGCATTCGCGCTCGCCGAGATGAATCACGGTGCCATACCGGTCACCCAGCACCTGAATTTCGATGTGGCGCGGGTTTTCGATGAACTTTTCTATGAAGACGCGATCGTCGCCGAAGGCGGAAGCCGCTTCCGAGCGGGCACGCTCGAATCCCTCCAGAACCTCCGCGGCCGTCGCGGCGATGCGCATGCCCTTGCCGCCGCCGCCGGCGGAGGCCTTGATCATCACCGGGTAGCCGATTTCCTCCGCAATCCTCACCGCCTCGGCGCCGGTCTCAATCTGGCCGAGAAAGCCGGGCACGGTGCGCACGCCCGCTTCCGCCGCACGGCGCTTCGATTCGATCTTGTCGCCCATGGCGGCGATCGCCGCCGCATTCGGGCCGATGAAGGTGATGCCGGCGGCATCCAGTGCCTCGGCGAAAGCCGCGCGTTCCGAGAGGAAGCCGTAGCCCGGATGCACCGCCTCGGCGCCCGTTACGCGGCACGCCTCCAGAATGGCCGGTATGGACAGATAGGATTGCGCGGCCGGCGCGGGGCCGATCGCCACCGCCTCATCCGCCTCCCGCACATGCAGCGCGTCCCGGTCGGCTTCCGAATAGACCGCGACGGTCGCGATGCCCATACGACGCGCCGTGCGGATGATGCGGCAAGCGATCTCCCCACGATTGGCGATCAGGATTTTACGGAACAGGGGCATCAGGCGCCTCCGGCGAAGGCCGCGAGAAGCGCCGCGCGGGTCGCGGAAGGCGTGATGACGGGCGCATCCGCCAAGGCGCTTTCGGCGGAAGGCCAGCGCAGCACCCGGCTTCCCGCGAGGCCCATGAGGGAGGGCACGAGGCCGCGGGCATAGCGCGGCAGCAGCGTCACGCGCGGCGCCCGGTTCTCCTGCCAGGCGCGCAGCAGGGCGGCGGCCGCCGGCAGCAGTGCTGCCGCCTCCGGCCCTGCGCCGGGCATCAGCCCGGGGCTATCGATCACCGTCAGAACCGGCGCCTGCAGGCGCGCCGCCCAGGCGGCGAAGCCAGCGGCCTTGGCGAGCGCCGGGGCATCGAGGATGCCCGCGCGCTCTTGAGGCTGGGTGGCGAGCACGGCAACCGTCCTCCCGCCGAGGCGCAGGAAGCCGGTCAGCAGATTAGGCGCCGCCGCGCTGGCGATCTCCAGGAACCGCCCTTCATCCGCGACCGCCTCTAGCAGCATGCGCATGTCATAGACCGCGGTCGCCGCCGAGGGGATGAGGCGGTCGAGCAGTGGTGCCGGCGCGGAGACATCGTGCGTCATCACCCCGCCCGCCTCGCCTCGGGCAGCATGTCGAGCACCTGCCGCGCCCGCAGCAGCGCGGCGACCGCGTGGGGCGCCTCTTCCACCAGCCTGCCGCCCGCGGCATGGAGGGCCACGCCGCCGATCTCGGCGCCGGCGAGGTGCTGCCCGGTCACGCGCTGCAAGACCGCGGGGCCGCTCAGCGCGACATAGGCCGATGGCGCGACGATGATCGTCAACGTGGCCAATGCCGTGAGCAGGGCATCCGGTCCGAAGACGGGACCGAAGGCCAAGGCGAGGCTCGGCTGCACCCGGCCCGCCAGGGTCACGTGCAGCGCGGCCAGGGTCGGGGCGTCCTCGGGCGTCCGCGCCCCCCCGCCGAGCAGCAACACGAGGGGTTCGTCGGTCTCTTCCGCGGCCGCCGCCAGGGCCTGAAGATCGGCCGCCGTCCAGGCACCATCTGCGACCGTGAGGTCGCGCGCTGCTGCGAGAACCGGGCGGCCCATTACCGTGCCGCGCGCGAGCAGCAAGGCGGTCACCGGCCGCAGCAGCGTCCAGCCCGTCGCATCGAACAGCAGGTCCAGCCGCTCGGCGGCCGTGAGGGTGCCCTCTTCCATCTCTGCGCCGGTCTCGCCCTCATCTGTCAGCGAGACATCGATCAGAAAGGCCGGCGAAAACTCCTGCCGCCGCAGCGACTGCACCGGAATCGACGGTGCGAGCGCAGCCGCCTCCGCCACGCGGGCAGCGACGGCGTCCTCCACCGTCACCGCCGCGAAGCGGAAGGAGGCTCCCGGCCGCGCCTGCGCCAGCCGCCCGAGATCAGGCCCGATCACCGTCGCGATCTTCGGATAGCCGCCCGTCGGCTGCCGGTCGGCCATCAGCACGATCGGCTGGCCCTCCCCTGGCACCTGGACCGACCCCATGGCGATGCCGTCCGAGACGATGTTGAAACCCTCGGCATGGGACAGGCGCGGGCCTTCCAGGAAATAGGCCATGCGGTCGCGGCGGGTGGAGAGCGTCCAGGGTCCCGCCAGGAAGGCCGCGATCTGCTTAGGCGGAAAGTAATCCGCCTGTGGGCCGAGGATCACCCGGATAGTCTCGGCCGGCCGGTCCAGCCAGGGCGCATCCAGCGCGCCGCTCGCCTCCGCCGGCAGGCGAGGTTCGGCAATGGCCAGCCGGTCCCCGCCAGCGAGCGCCCGGCCCTCCAGCCCGCCGAAGCCGGAGCGCAGATGCGTGGCGGTCGAGCCGAGCATCGGCGGCACGTCGATCCGACCGGCGACCGCGAGGTAGCACCAGGAGCCGGCCGCCCCGGGCTGGATGCGCAGCACGGCACCCGTCTCCAGCCGCAGCAGTACGGCCGGCGGCACCGGCTTGCCATCGACGGTGATAACGAAGCGACCGCCCGCGATGGCGAAGCAGAGCGGTGCGCCTTCGACCACCGCTTCGAAGCCGCCGAGGCCGATCTCGATCGCCGTTCCGCCGGCCGGGTTGCCGAGGGCGCGATGCACCGTCTCGAAGGCAAGGCGGTCCATGGGGCCGGCCGGCGTCACGCCGAAGCGCAGCCACCCATGGCGGCCGCCATCCTGCAGGGTGCAGCCCGGCCCGGCCGCGCGGATGAGGAGACCCGCGCTCATGCCGAGGCCTCCGGCCGCGCGACCGTCTCCCCCGCTTCGGCCCGCGCTTCGAGGGTGGCAAAGGTTGCGCCGTCCACGGGTTCGAAACGCAGAACGTCGCCCGGCTGGAGCAGGAAGCGCTCCGCGCGGGCGGGCGCATAGAGCCGTTCCGGCGTGCGGCCCAGCACATACCAGCCCGTGGGCATGGGGAAGGTCGCGATGCCGCACAGGCCACCGCCGATCATCACGGCACCCGCCGGATGCGGCGGTCGGGGCGTGGCGCGACGCGAGATGGCAAGCGCCTCCGGCAGGCCCCCGAGATAGGCATAGCCCGGCGCGAAGCCATACATGTAGAGCCGGTAGCGGCCCGCGAGATGCTGGGCGATGGCTAGGTCCCGCGTCAGGCCGAGAAGACCGGCCGCTTCCTCCAGATCCTCCCCATGCGGCTGGTCATAGCAGCAGGGCACCGCCCAGTGCCGCGGCGCGGCCGTCCTCTCGCCCCCCTGCGCCAAGGCCCGCTCCACCGCCGCCACCAGATCCGGCCGAGGCAGCACCAGCGGATCGTAATGGATCATGAGTGAACGGTAGGTCGGAACCAATTCCAGCAGACCGGCAGGGGAAGCGGCGGCCAGGGCCGCATCCAGCGCCATCACGCGGTCATGCACGGCGGGGTCCACGCTGCGGCCGAATTCCACCACCAGGGCGGCCTCGCCCGCATCCAGAAACAGCGGCCGCTCCATCAATGCTTCAGCACGCGGGAGAGGAAGGCCCGCGTCCGCTCCTCCCGCGGGGCATCGAAGATCGCCGCCGGCGGCCCCTGCTCAAGGATGCGGCCATGGTCGATATAGACCACCCGGTCCGCCACTTCCCGGGCGAAGCCCATTTCATGCGTCACCACGATCATCGTCATCCCGTCCCGCGCCAGGCCGCGCATTACCTCCAGCACCTCCCCCACCATCTCCGGGTCCAGCGCCGAGGTCGGCTCGTCGAAGAGAATGACACGCGGCTCCATCGCAAGCGACCGCGCAATCGCAACACGTTGTTGCTGGCCGCCCGACAGCTGCCCCGGAAACTTGTGCATCTGGTCGCGCAGGCCCACCCGCTCCAGCAGAGCCTGGCCCGCCGCCTCGGCCCGCTTGCGATCCCATTTGCGCACCTGGATGGGCGCAAGCGTCACATTGTCCAGCACCGTTCTGTGGGGAAAGAGGTTGAACTGCTGGAACACCATCCCGACTTCGCGGCGAATCTCCTTCAGGTCGGAGGCGCGCGCCCGCCGGCCCTGCCCCTCCGGTGCCAGCACATAGCCATCCACCAGGATGGAGCCGCCCTGGAAGGTCTCCAGCCCATTGATGCAGCGGATGAAGGTGGATTTGCCGGAGCCGCTGGCGCCGATGACCACCACGACCTCGCCCTTGCCGATGGCGAGGCTGATCTCCTTCAGCACCTGCACCGGGCCATAGGCTTTGCTGAGGTTTTTGACCTCGATGATGGGGGCCGCCATGTCCGGTCTCCGGCTTTCGTCTATCGCGCCAGTGGGCGGTTGAAGTGCCGCTCCAGCCAGCGCACGCCCATGCTCGCGGGAATGCTGATGGCCACGTAGATGACGAAGACGATGGAATAGATGCGCATGTAGCGGAAGGTGTCAGACGCGATGAGCTGACCCTGGAACATCAATTCGGCGATGGAGATGGTGGACACCAAGGCCGTGTCCTTGAACAGCGACACGAAGTAGTTGCCGGTCGGCGGGATGACGATGCGCCAGGCCTGCGGCAGGATGACGAAGCGCAGGGTCTGCCCCGGCGACATGCCGAGCGATTCCGCCGCTTCGCGCTGGCCGTGGCTCACCGCGGCAATGCCGCCGCGGAAAACCTCGCTCAGATAGGCGCCGTAGTTGATTCCGAGACCGAGCAACCCCGCCATGATGGGTGTCAGCTTCAGGCCGAAGGCGGGCAACACGTAGTAGATATAGAAAAGCTGGAGCAGCAGCGGCGAGCCGCGGATCAGTTCGACGAAGGCCACCACCGGCATGCGCAGCCAGCGCCGCGTGCTGATGCGGCCAAGTGCCAGCACAAGGCCGAGCAGTAGGGCGATGGCCATGCCGCCCAAGGTCATGCCGATGGTGAGCGTGAGGCCGGCCCAGAGTTCCGGCGCCCAGGTCTGCAAATCTGCGAGCAAAGGGCGCGTCTTCTACTTGGTCAGGAAGAAGCTGGTCGGCGTCAGGCCCCATTGGGTGAAGATGCGGGCGACGGTGCCGTCCGCCAGCATCGCCGCATAGGCCTTGTTGAAGCCAGCGATGAAGCTCTCATTGCCCTTCGCCAAGCCGAAGGCGCAGGCGGAGCCGCCCTTGTCGGCCGGCACGTAATCCCCCACCAGCTCGAAATGCAGGTTGGGATTCTGCTTCAGCGCATAGGCAGACAGGCTGCTGTCCACCACGGCGGCGTCCAGACGGCCGGCGGATAGGTCAGCGAAGACGTTCTGGATCGTCGGATAGAGATGGATGGCGATGCTCTTGCCCGCCGGGCAGGCGGCACTCGCATTGCGCAGCTGGGTGATGTAGGTTGTGCCTTCATAGGTCCCGGCGCTGTGGCCGCAGAGATCGGCCAGGCTATGCAGCTTCGCCGGATTACCCACTGCGACATCCAGCGATTCCGGATTGTAGAAGGTTGTGTCGGTGAAATCGATCACCTTCCGGCGCGCATCGGTTGCGTACATCGCGTCACCGATCATGTCGATGCGCCCGCTGGTGAGCGCCGGGATCAGGCTCGCGAAAGGCATGGCGATAATGTGGATGTCCGCCTTTACGCCCATGCGGGACAGGGCCTCGACCAGCACATCCGTTAGTGCGCCAGAGGCCGCATGGGTCTTGCTGTCGATGAAGGAAAGCGGCGCATCGTTCGAGGTGCCGATGGTCAGCACATGGCTGGCCTTCACGGTACTCAGCAGGTCCGCGGCTTCCGCCTGGGCGACGGCCGCGACCGAAAGCAGGGTGGAGAAGACAGCACCGGCGAGAAGCCGGAAACGGCTCGTCATGAAGGTCGTCCTTTCAACGAAAGATCAGGGCAGGCGCTGCCACCCGGCCACCGGGTTCAGCCTTCGATCTGGTAGTGAACGTCGCGCGGAATTTTGTCCGGCCCGTTGATGATGGAGATGTCCTGGGGGCAGGCGGAGAGAGCGATGATCAGGTCCATCTCCGCCGCGAGCAGCAGATAGTCCCCAGGTTTCACGGAGGGTGGCCGTCGGGTCAGGCTATGGTCGCCGCTCACCGGCACATCCATGAAGAGGTTCAGCGAGGGCGGCGTGAAGGGAATGGCAAGGCCGAGTTCAGCCAAGCCCTCGTGCAGATTGTCCGCACAATTACGATGGTAGGCGGTGCAGCCCATCTCCTCGTACAGCCAGCGGTTGCACGGGCACAGCAGCGTGTCGTGATATCCGGGCGAGGTGTCCGCGAGGATGCGCAGCATCGGGCGACGGCGGTCGGACATATAGGCTTGGCCGATCGCGGGCGTCAGACGGCTGGTGAAGGACCGCGTGTGATCCATCGCCATATACTCCGCCATCTCGGCCGCGTTGAAGGCCCAGAGGTCGATCGCCTGCGGACCATCCCTGTTGACGATACGGAGATGCTGGCCGCGACGCAGCGCAAAGGCGCGGCCATGGCGCGCAGGCACGACACCGGTCTCAATCTCTGCTGCAGGCGTCATGGGCTGCGTCCGTTGGAGGCGGAATATCAGCGGGGCCGGCTGGCCGCGCTCGCCGGGACGATAGGAGGCCATATTGTATCTCGTCAACAAAATGATACAAGATTACAAATTAGCCACCCTGCTCGATCCTTGGGCAAAACCCGCGAACCGGCTCTGGGCGCGGCCGACGGCCGACGGGGAATCAGCCGCTTATCGGCCGCCTGCGGGGTGCAGGGCGGCTACGCCTTGGGCAGGCGCGCGCGAAAAAACTTAGGCCTCGGCCTTGGCAAGGCGCTGCCGCATCGCATTCTCGAGGTGAATGCGCATCAAGCGAGAGGCCCCGGCCATGTCCCCCGCCACCAGCGCTTCCATGATGTCGAGATGCTCTTTCAACCAAACGAGGACGCGCTCCTCGTCCGGCGCGTCGCGATATTCCAGCAACTGCCGCAGCCGGTTGTGCTGGACGACGCCGGATTCGAAGAAGGGATTGCCGCCGCAGACGGCAATGGCCTCGTGGAAGGCGGCATCCACCTTGAAGGCGAGCCGGGCCGTCCGCTCCTGCGCCGGCAGGGTCAAGAGCCGGATATGCTCATCCCGGCAGCTGCGCAGCAGGTCCCGCCGCACCTGAAAGCTCGGCAGCAGCGGAATCTGCGGCTCGATCGTCAGGCGATAGGCATAGCTTGCGAGGCTCGCTTCGTTGGTGAGCAGGAAGGGGTTGAAGTCCCACACGCCCGGCCGCACGAGAACGATCACCCGCTCCTCGGCCAGCGCCTCCAGCACCCGCCGCGCCAGGCGGGTGCTGACGCCATAATGCGCCACCACCGCGGCCTCGTTCAGGGAAGTCGGCAGCTGGCCGCGGAGATGATCCGTCGCCACCCGCTCGAACAGCGCATCCTCGTCCAGCACCGGGAAATCAAGGCTGGCGCCGAACAGCGCGCGCGCTGGCCTGCTCAGGAAATAGCCCCGATGCGCCTGCTTCTCCACGATACCCTCGGCATGCAGTTCCATCAGCGCGCGACGCACGGGCGTGCGGGAAACATGCAGCGCATCGGCCAGCGTCTGTTCCGCGAGATGGGTGCCGGCCGCCATGTCCTGCGCCACGATATGGCTCAGCAGCCGCCGCACGAGGGGTGCGCCGGGGGGCGGGGGAGCGTCGTCAGCGTCGCGGGTCATCAGGAATCATCATGAAAGGGGTGGCCAAGGAGGAGGCTTTGTTGTACCGAATTGTCATAGCCATACAATGCCGCGCGCATCGGCGAAAGCTCATCGACGAAGACAGGGAGCGTGGCCCCGCCGCCCGCCCCGCAACCATCGGACGAACCATGCCCCCCATCAGTGAAACGACGCGCGGCGTCATCATCATCGCGCCCACGCCCTTCGCGGAAGACGGCGCCGTCGACCATGCGAGCATCGACAGCCTGGTCGATTTCTACCTGGAGAAGGGGGTCGACGGCATCACCATCCTCGGCGTGCTGGGGGAGGCGCAGAAGCTCTCCGCGACCGAGCGGACCGACATCATGCGCCAGGTGCTGACACGCGTGGACGGCCGCGCGCAGATCGTGGTCGGCGCCTCCGCACCGGGGACGGACAATCTCGTCGCCTTCGCCCGCAAGGCGATGGACATGGGCGCCGCCGGCCTCATGATCGCGCCGGCACCGGGCCTGAAGACCGATGATCAGGTCTATGGCTATTGGGCGCATGTGCTAGAGCGGCTCGGCCCCTCCGTGCCCGTCTGCTATCAGGACTATCCGCAGACCACGGGCGTCGTCACCTCCGTCGCCGTCCTCGAAAAGCTCATCGACGGCTTCGGCAATTTCGTCATGCTGAAGCATGAGGATTGCCCGGGCCTGCCCAAGATCACCCGTCTGCGGCAGGGCAGCGAGACGGCCGGGCGCCGCCGCGTCTCCATCCTCGTCGGCAATGGCGGCCTCTATCTGCCGCAGGAGCTGCGGCGCGGCGCCGACGGCGCCATGACCGGCTTCGCCTTCCCGGAAATGCTGGTGCAATGCGTCTCCCGCTTCCACGCGGGCGACGTGGAGGGCGCCGAAGACCTGTTCGACATCTATCTCCCCGTTCTCCGGCATGAGCAGCAGCCGGGCTTCGGCCTTGCCATCCGCAAGGAAATCCTGCGCCGGCGGGGGGCCATGCGCCATTCCCATATGCGCCACCCCGGCCCCGCGCTGACGGCCGCCGATCATGCCGAGCTGGACGGGCTGCTCGCCCGGCTGCACAAACGGGTGCACGGCTGACGCGGCGAGGGCCGCGGATGCCTGCGCCACGGCAAGCCGGCGAGGACAGACCATGCAGATCGACCTGAATTCTGACCTCGGCGAGAGCTTCGGTGCCTGGCGCATGGGCGATGACGCCGCGATGCTGGACATCGTGACCTCCGCCAATATCGCCTGCGGCTTTCATGCCGGCGATCCGCTGGTCATGCATCGCACGATGCAGGCGGCCGCCGAACGCAAGGTGAGCATCGGCGCGCATCCGAGCTTTCTCGATCTCTGGGGTTTCGGCCGCCGCACGATCCAGGGTGACACGCCCGACGAGATCGAGAAGATGGTGATCTATCAGATCGGCGCGGCGGCAGGCATGGCGCAATCCCTCGGCCTGCGCCTCGCCCATGTGAAGACGCATGGGGCCCTCGGCAATAGGGCGATGGTCGATGCCGATCTCGCCCGCGCCGTGGCGCGCGCCGTCCGGGCGGTGGACCGGGATCTCATGCTCGTCGTCATGCCCGGGCTTGCGTTGGAAAAGGCCGGTCTCGAAGAAGGGCTTCTTGTAGCGCGCGAAATCTATGCAGATCGCACCTATGACGATGACGGCAACCTCACCTCCCGCAAGAAGCCCGGCGCGGTGATCGAGGATGCGGAGGCCGCCACGGCGCGCGTGCTCACCATGCTGGAGGAAGGCGCCATCACCACTGTCTCGGGCAAACGCATCCCCGTTTCCATCGACACCATCTGCGTGCATGGCGACAATGCTCATGCGGTCGCCATGGCCGCCTCGCTGCGCGCGGCACTCACCGCAGCGGGTCACACGCTCTCCCCCTTCCCGCAGTTTCTGCGTCGGTGACGATGCGACGTCCGACCCTGCTCTACGCCTGTCCCACCGTCCCCGCCGAGCCCTGGGTGGCGGCGCTCCAGCGTGCCATGCCCGCGCTCGATCTGCGCATCTGGCCGGACATCGGGGAGGCTTCCGAGATCGACTATGCCTTCGTCTGGCATCCACCCGCGGGGCTCTTCGCCGCCTTGCCCGGCCTGCGCGCCATCTTCTCCCTCGGTGCCGGTGTCGAGAAACTACTGGCCGCACCCGATCTGCCGGCCTCAGTACCGCTGATCCGCATGGTCGATCCTTCGCTCGGCCATGACATGGCGATCTACGTGACGATGCAGGTCTTGCATTATCATCGCGGCATGCCGGATTTCACCGCCGCGCAAAGGCATGCCGCCTGGCGCCCCTTCGATGGGCCGATCGCGCGCGACCGGCGCGTCGGCATCCTCGGCTACGGCACCCTGGGTGCGCTCTGCGTACGCCACCTCCAGGCCTTCGGCTTCGATCTCGCCGCCTGGTCCCGCTCCCCGAAGGAGGCGACGGACTGCCCTCTCTTTGTCGGGCGGGAGGCGCTGCCCGCCTTCTTCGCGCGCAGCGACATCCTCGTCTGCCTGCTGCCGCTGACACCGGAGACGCGCGGCATCCTGAATGCGCAGGCTTTCGCCGCCATGCCGCGCGGCAGCTTCCTCATCAATGTCGGCCGCGGCGGCCATGTCGTGGAGAGCGATCTTCTGGCCGCTTTGGACACGGGCCAGATCGCCCATGCGACGCTGGACGTCTTCAACGAAGAACCGCTGCCATCCGAGCATCCGTTCTGGCGGCATGAGCGCGTGACGGTGACACCGCATGTCGCGGCCCTCACCCAGCCGGTCACGGCCGCCGAGATGATCGTGGACAACATCCGCCGTGACCAGGCGGGCGAACTCCTCGCTCATGTCGTGGACCGCGCCCGCGGCTATTGAACGTCCAGATAAAGGCAGGGCTGATGTCCGTTCTTCCGGTCAATTCCCTCGAAACGCCGCGCTTCTGCGGCATCCCGACCTTCATGCGGCTGCCTCAGGCGACCAGCCTCGCGGGGCTGGATGCCGCGATCATCGGCATCCCCTCCGATTCCGGCGCGCCCTTCCGCACCGGCGCGCGCTTCGCGCCGAATGCCGTGCGGCAGATGTCGCTCATGCTGCGACCGATCAATCCCTATCGCGGCAACATCAACATCTTCGAAACGCTGCGCATCGCGGATGTCGGGGATTGCAACGTGGTGCCGGGCTACGAACTCCAATCCCTCGAACGAATCGAAGAATCCCTCGCAGCATTGGTCGAGGCCGGCATCATGCCCTGCGGCATCGGCGGCGACCATTCGGTGACGCTCGCCGAACTTCGCGCCCTGGCCCGCCGCCACGGGCCGCTCGCCCTCATCCAGTTCGATTCCCACAGCGACACCTGGGACAGCTATTTCGCCGGCCAGAAATACAGCGCCGGCACGCCCTTCCGCCGCGCGGTCGAGGAGAATATCGTCGATCCGGCCTCCTCCATCCAGATCGGCCTGCGCGGCTCGCTCTTCCGCGACAGCGACATCACGCAATCGCTCGACCTCGGCTATGCGGTAGTGACGACGGACCAGATGTTCGAGACGGGCATTATGGCTTTGGCGCAGCAGATCGCGGCACGCACGGCCGGACGCCCCGCCTTCATCACCTTCGACATGGATTTCGTCGACCCTGCCTATGCCCCCGGCGTACAGACGCCGGAATGCGGCGGGCCGACGGCGCGGGAAAGCCTCGCCCTGCTGCGCGCGCTCCGCGGCATCAACCTCGTCGGCTGCGACGTCGTCGAGGCCAATCCGATGTATGACGGACCGGGCCAGATCACCGCTCTGCTCGCGGCGACCGTGATGGCTGAACTATTGGCGCTCGCCGCCGATCGCGGCTGAGGCCGTCTCAGACAAGCCGGAGCAGCATGGCCAGAAATCGCTCGGCCGCGTAAGGCGCGGGCCAAGGCTCCCAGGGCGCGAAATCCCCAGCGGGTGCGAGCGGATCGGCTGCGAGCGGTTCGGTGCGGATTTCCAGATCGTCGCGGATCGCGGCACGGGACCATCCGACGCAATGCAACGCCTCGCTCGCCGCCGCCAGGTGGTCAGCCGCCTTGTGCGCGCGATATGACTCCGCATCCCAATCCGGCAGGCCATAGCGCTGCGCGACAGCCGCCTGATGCAGCGTCACGAGGTGGCGGTAGCCCTCGCCCAGATGGGGCTTCAGCGGCGTGATCGGGTCGAAGCCGCCGAGCAGGGCCTCCGTCGCGTCATGCAGCAATTCGCGCCGCGCTTCCGCCGGCGTCAGCGGCCGCTCTGCCGCCGTTTCGCGCAGCGCCAGCACCGTCAGGCTGTGCTGTGCGACCGAGAGCGGATGATTCCAGGCCGAATAGCCCGCCCACCGGAAGGTGCGGGACAGACCGATCGCTAGATCGCGGTCCGTCCAGGCATCCGGGTCCGGAGCCAAGAGATTGAGGCGCTTGCCCGACGGCAACAGCACCCAGGCGCGCACCGGCTCCATGCTTCCTCCTTCCCGACCCGTCACCTCTGGCATGGATCTTGGATGATGACCAGCCATGACCTCTGCGATCCAGGCCAGCCCCTATCCCTTTCCCTTCGATGGCGTGATCAGCCCGGCCGACACGGCCCTGGTCATCATCGACATGCAGACGGATTTCTGCGGCTTCGGCGGATATGTCGATCGGATGGGCTATGACCTGTCATTGACGCGAGCGCCGATCGAACCCATCGCACGCCTGCTCGCTGCCATGCGGCAGGGCGGATACCCGATCATCCACACCCGCGAAGGCCATCGCCCCGACCTGTCCGACTTGCCTGCGAACAAGCGCTGGCGCTCCCGCCGCATCGGCGCCGGGATTGGTGATGACGGGCCCTGTGGCCGCATCCTGGTGCGCGGTGAGCCGGGCTGGGAGATCATCCCCGAACTGGCGCCTCTTCCTGGTGAAATCATCATCGACAAGCCGGGCAAGGGCTCCTTCTACGCCACCGACCTCGAGCTTCTGCTGCGCACGCGGGGCATCCGCAATCTCATCCTCACCGGCATCACCACCGATGTCTGCGTTCATACCACCATGCGCGAGGCCAATGATCGCGGCTTCGAATGCCTCATCCTCGCCGATTGCTGTGGCGCGACGGATGCCGGCAATCACGCGGCGGCGCTCAAGATGGTGACGATGCAAGGCGGCGTCTTCGGCGCCGTCGCCGAAAGCGGCGCGGTGCTTGCCGCGCTCGCAGCGTGAGCGCGCGGCGCAGCCGATGAAACGATTCGTCCGCATCGCAGGCAAGCGGCTGCTCGGCGCGGTGCCGAGCCTCATCGGCGTCGTCATCGTCACCTTCCTGCTATCCCACGCCCTGCCGGGCGATCCCGCCGTGCTCTTCGCAGGGCCGGCGGCGGACGCCGCCTCCGTCGCCCAGGTGCGCGCGCATCTCGGTCTCGATCACAGCCTGCCGCAGCAGTTCCTCACCTATGTCTGGCAGCTGGTGCACGGCGATCTCGGCCAGTCTTTGACGACAGGACAGCCCGTGCTGACGGATCTCATTCAGCGCCTGCCGGCATCCTTGGAACTCACCTTCGTCGCGCTGATCTTCGCCATCGGCGTCGCGGTGCCTTTGGGCATCTGGGCGGCAACGCGTCCCGATAGCTGGATTGATCATCTCTGCCGCGGCACCGTCACCATCGCCGCCGCCTTCCCCACCTTCTTCGTGGCGCTCCTGCTCGTCTATCTCTTCTACTTTCTGGTTCCGCTCGCGCCAGAGCCTGTCGGCCGCCTGAACGACGTCTATTTCACCGCGCCCGATCCGATCACCGGCTTCTATCTCGTCGACTCCCTGCTCGAAGGCCAATGGCAGACCTTCGGCGGCGCGCTCGCGCAAATCATCCTCCCCGCGATTTCTCTCGGTCTCTTCGCGCTCGCCCCCATCGCGCGCATCACCCGCGCCGCCATGCTCCAGGCCCTCGCCAGCGATCATGTCCGCACCGCCCGCGCCTGCGGCCTCTCCCGCCGCCGCATCCTGCTGACCTACGCGCTGCGCAACGCCATGCTGCCCGTGGTCAACGTGCTCGGCATGGTCTTCTCTTTCGTCCTCGGCTCCAACGTTCTCATCGAAGACGTCTATGGCTGGCCGGGTGTCGGTGCCTATGCGGTGAAGGCCGTCATCTCCTCCGATTATGCGGCGGTACAGGGCTTCATCCTGATGATGGCGGTGCTCTACATCTTGCTCAATCTCCTGGTCGATCTCGTCAGCATGCTGGTCGATCCCCGTGTCCGGTTCGAGGGCTGAGCGATGAGCGGTACAAGCGTCCTGGCCCGCACGCGCTATGCCCTGTCGGAAAACAAGCTGACGCTTCTTGCGGCAGTTCTCTTCGGTATGCTCATCTTCTGCGCGATCTTCGGACCGCTGCTCGCGCCCTACGGCCCGCTCGTGACGAGCGAGAGCGCCCGCATGCAGCCGCCTTCCTGGGCGCATCTCTTCGGCACGGACTCACTGGGGCGGGACATTTTCAGCCGTGTCCTCATCGCGACGCGCCTGGATCTTGGAATGGCCATTTCCGCCGTCTGTCTCTCCTTCGTCATCGGCACCGGGCTGGGCGCCATCGCCGGCTACTGGGGCGGCTGGGTGGATACGATCTTCGGCCGGGTGATGGACACCATCATGGCTTTTCCACTCTTCGTCCTCGCCATGGGCATCGTGGCGGCGCTCGGCAATAACGTGACGAACATCATCATCGCGACGGCGGTGATCAATCTGCCCTTCTACGGCCGCTTCGCGCGGGCCGAGGTGAATGTCCGCCGCGACCTCGCCTATGTCGAGGCTGCCCGCATGGGCGGCAATGGCGCGCTCCGCATCCTCTGGGGCCATATTCTGCGCAACATCCTGCCCACGATGCTGGTGCAGGCCTCGCTCAACATGGGCTGGGCCATCCTCAACGCGGCCGGCCTCTCCTTCATCGGCCTCGGGGTCCGCCCACCCACGCCGGAATGGGGCATCATGGTCTCGGAAGGCGCCAGCTACATCATCTCCGGCGAGTGGTGGACCTTCGTCTTCCCCGGCGCCGCGCTCGTCATCGCCGTTTTCTGCTTCAATCTCCTCGGTGACGGATTGCGGGACATTCTCGACCCGAGGCGCCGCACATGAGCCCGCCCCTGCTCACGGTCGATGACCTGGTGCTCGATTTCCGCACCCGCAGCGGCACGGTGCATGTGCTGGACGGCGTTTCCTTGGAGCTGCAGCGCGGCGAGATCCTCGGTATCGTCGGCGAAAGCGGCTCGGGAAAATCCGTGCTCGCCTATGCCATGATGGGACTGCTCGATCCCGCGGCCCGCATTCCGCGCGGCGGCATCCGCTTCGCAGGGCGGGACATGCTGGCGGAAAGCGAGCGCGCGTTGGCGGAGACGCGCGGCCGCGAAATCGCGATGATCTTTCAAAGCCCGCGCACCGCGCTCAACCCCATCCGCCGCGTCGGCCATCAGGTGCAGGACGTGCTGCTGCGCCACGCCAATGTCTCGAAGACGGAAGCGCGCAGGCGAGCGATCGAGGCCCTCGCCCGCGTGCGCATCCCCGATCCCGAACGGCGCTTCGATGCCTATCCTTTCGAACTCTCGGGCGGCCTCTGCCAGCGTGTGATGATCGCCATGGCCATGGCCTGCAATCCCTATCTGCTGATCGCCGATGAGCCGACGACGGGGCTCGACGTCACAACGCAGGCGGTGGTGATGGATCTGATCCGCGACCAGGTGCGGCAGAGCCATGCCTCCGTTGTGCTCATCACCCATGATCTCGCCCTCGCCGGGGAATATTGCGACCGCATCGCCGTCATGCATGCCGGCCACATCGTCGAATCCGGCACGACCGACTCACTGCTGACGGCGCCCCGTCATCCCTATACCGCCCGGCTGATCGGGGCTACGCCCGGCGGCCATGCCCGCATCGAAGATCTCGCCGCCATTCCAGGTGCGCTGCCCGATCTCCGGCGCGATCTGCCGCCCTGCCGCTTTCTGGAGCGGTGCGACCGGCGGGAAGACCGCTGTGACACCCTGCCGCTGCCCGCGACCGCCGTGGCGCCGGATCATCTCGTGCGATGCTGGAACCCGCTATGACGCAGGCATCTCCCATCATGGAGGCTGTCGGCCTCAGCAAGCGGTACCCGGCCGGCGGCGGCACGCTGCATGCGGTGGATGCGGTGGATCTCACCATCCGCGTGGGCGAAAGCGTCGGCCTCGTTGGGGAATCGGGTTGCGGAAAATCGACGCTGGTGCGCCTCCTGGGCCGGCTCATCGAACCTTCAGACGGCGCCATCCTCTTCGAGGGACAGGACATCGCGCCCGTGCCGCTGCGGCGCTTCGTGCATGAGCCGGCGCGTGGCCGCATCCAGGTCGTTTTCCAGGACCCGACGGAAAGTCTCAATCCGGCACTTACCGTCTTCGACTCTGTCGCGGACCCGCTGCGCCGCTTGGGGAACGTTCGCAACCGCGCGGTGCTCGCGGCCCAGGTGCGCGAGGCGATCGCCCTCGTCGGCTTGCCAGCGGAGATGGAAACGCGCCTGCCGCATCAGCTCTCGGGCGGTCAGCGCGCCCGCGTCGGCATCGCGCGCGCCATCGCGCTGCGGCCCTCGCTCCTCATTCTCGACGAGCCGACGAGTGCGCTCGACGTCTCGGTCCAGGCCGTCATCCTGCGCCTGCTCGCCGATCTCCGCGCCAAGCTCGGGATGAGCTATCTCTTCGTCTCGCATGACTTGAACGTCGTGCGGCTGCTCTGCACGCGCATCGTCGTCATGTATCTCGGTCGCGTGGTGGAGGAAGGGCCGACCGAGGCGCTCTTCCACGCGCCGCGCCATCCCTATACCCGTGCCCTGCTTGCCTCCATCCCCGATCCCGCCCGGCGCGGCGCCACACCCTGGCGGCTCGAAGGCTCCGCCCGCAGCCCGATCGATCCGTCCCCCACCGTCTGCCGCTTCTATGGCCGCTGCCCGCGCCAGGAGGCGCGCTGCGCGGAGGTGATGCCGCAACTGCGTCTGGTGGGGCCATCCAGCCACAGCGCCGCCTGCCATTTCGCCGAGGAGATGCCCGCATGAGTGCGTCCAATGACATTGCCCGCATGGATGCGGGAAGCCTCGCCGCCGCCATCCGCGCGAAGGAACTCTCCGCCATGGAGGTGACGGAGGTGGCCCTCGCGCGCATGGAGGTGCTGGAGCCGCATATCCACGCTTTCTGCACGCCGACACCGGAGGTTGCGCGGTCCGCGGCGGCGGCCGTGGATGAGGCCATCGCCGCCGGCGAGCCGGTCGGGCCGCTCGCCGGCGTGCCGATCGGCATCAAGGACCTCGTTGCTACCAAAGGCATCCGCACCGTCATGGGCTCGGCGGTCTACCGGGATTTCGTACCCGATGAGGACGACGTGGTGGTGGAGCGGCTGAAGGCCGCTGGCGCGGTCATCCTCGGCAAGACCAACGTGCCGGAATTCGGCTATAGCGGCGTCGGCCACAACCCGGTCTTCCCCACCACCCGCAACCCCTGGAACCTTGCGCTGACACCCGGGGGATCGAGCGCCGGTTCCGGCGCCTCCGTCGCGTCCTTCGTCTCGCCCTTCGCCATCGGCAGCGATGGCGGCGGCTCCATCCGCATCCCCGCCGCCCATTCCGGCCTCGTCGGCATCAAGGCGTCCATGGGCCGCGTGCCGCTCTATCCCGGCTGCAAGGACGAGCGCTATCCCGGCGTCTCCAGCTGGGAAAGCCTGGAACATATCGGTCCGATGAGCCGCACGGTTGCGGACTCCGCCCTCATGCTCAGCGTCATCGCCGGGCCCGATCCGCGGGATCGGCTCTCCATCCCCTGCGCGGACGTGGACTGGATCGCGGCTGCGCGGCCTGCCGATCTGCGTGGCCTGCGCATCGCCTATAGCGCCGACTGGGGCTATGCCGCGGTCGACCCCGACGTACGCCGCGTGGTGGGTGAAGCCGTTTCCGTCTTCGAGCGCGATCTCGGCTGCATCGTCGAGGAAGCGCATCCGGGATGGGAGGACCCGGCGGAAGCCTTCTGGTCCTTGGTTGCGATGGAAAGCGATCTCGTCGGGATGCGGGCCATGGTCGAGGGCCGGCGGCGGGAGATTTCGCCGCATCTTCTGGCCTTGCTGGACCGGCCCTGGACGGCCGAGGATTTCACAACGGCCAATATGGTGCGCAAGAGCGTCGCGAACCGCATGTGGCGCTTCATGCAGCGCTACGACCTGCTGCTGACGCCAACCCTCGCCGCACCCCCCTTCCCCGTCCATATGCAGGGGCCGGAGATCATCGAAGGCCGCATGGTGCGCTCGGCGGACTGGCTCTGTTTCACCTTCCCCATGAACATGACGGGTCAACCGGCAGCCTCCGTGCCCGCGGGCTTCACCACCGATGGCCTGCCGGTCGGCCTGCAGATCACCGGACGGCATCTGGCCGATGCCAGCGTCATCACCGCCGCCGCCGCCTTCGAGGCCGCGCATCCCTGGGCCGGCCGGGAGCCGCCTCTCTTGGCGGAGCTGGGTCTGTGAGCCCATGGCATCCTGAGACCGGCAGTCTCGACTTCGCGACCCTCACGCGTGCCTATGACCAGGGGCTGACGCCGACCGAGGTCGTCCGCGCCGTCTTCGCGCGGATCGATGCCCGGGGCAAGGATCCCGCCTGGGTTCTGCTCATGCCGCGGGATGTGGTGATGGCGCGGGCCGCGGCACTGGAAGCGGAAGGCCGGCGCGGCCGCCCGCTCTGGGGCCTGCCCTTTTCGGTCAAGGACAATTTCGACATCGCGGGCTACCCGACGGCCGAAGCCTGCCGCGCCTATGCCCGCATGGCGGAGCGGACGGACCCAATGGTGCAGCGCCTCGTCGATGCCGGGGCCATCATCATCGGCAAGACGAACATGGATCAGTTCGGTGTCGGCATCAACGGCACCCGTACGGATTACGGCATTCCACGCAACACTTTCGATCCGCGCTTCATCTCCGGCGGATCGACCTCGGGTGGCGGTGTCACCCTCGCCGCCGGTCTCGTGAGCCTCGCCCTGGGCGGCGATGCAGCCGGCTCCGGCCGTGTGCCCGCGGCGCTCAACAATGCCGTCGGCCTCAAGCCCACGCCCGGGCTCGTCCCCCTCGGCGGCGGCTCGCGCGCGGGCATGAGCGCCAGCCACAATGTCATGACGCTGACGGTGCCGGATGGTGTCATCGCAACCCGGGTGATGATCGGCTACGATCCGGAAGACCCGCTCTCCCGGCCAGAGGCCGATCGCTTTCATCTGCACCTTTCCCCGCTTCCGGAAACCTTCCGCTTCGGCGTTCCGTCCCGCGCCACGCGTATCTTCGCGGGCGATACCGAGGCCGAGCGGCTGTTCGATGCCGCGATCGCACGGCTCGAAAGCCTCGGCGGCACGGCGGTCGCGCTCGATTTCACGCCCTTCTACGCGGCGGCGAAAATGCTCTACGAGGATGCCTTCATCGCCCGGCGCTATGCCAATCTGCAGAGCTTCTTCGATGCGCATGAGGCCGAGATTTTTCCGGCCACGCGCGAGATCATCGGCTGGGGCCGCCGCTATTCGGGTGCGGATGTCTTCGTGGCCCAGCAGAGCCTGGCGCGGCATGCGCAGCGCATCCGCCATGCCACCGCGGATCTCGATGTCATCGTGACGCCGACGACGCCTACCACCTTTACGGTGGAAGAAATGCTGGCCGACAACATCGCCCACAATGCCCTGCTCGGCACCTATACGAACTTCGTCAACCTGCTCGACCTATGCGCCGTCACCGTGCCGATGGGCTTCCGCGCGGACGGCCAGCCGCTCGGCATCAGCTTCGTCGGCCGCAGCTTGGACGACAGCCGCGCCGCGAGTTTCGCCCACGCGTTCCATACCGCCCTCGGCGGCACCCTGGGTGCCACCGCAACCCCCCTCCCATCCCCTCTGGAAGGAGCCTTCGCATGACGCCGATCAGTCGCCGTGGCCTGCTCGCCGGGTCCATCCTCTCGCCGGTTCTCCTCGCTGTGGGCGGCCGGGCCGCCTTTGCCAAGACACCGGCCGATGTTCTGGTCGTGGTCGGCGAGCAGGGCACCAATTCGCTCGACACCATGGTGCCCGTCGCCAATGACTATAGCCGCATGGTCAACTGGCAGGTCTATGACCGACTGGTGACCCATGGCGCCAAGACCCTGCCGAACGGCACCGTCACCTACGACGTGACGAAGGTGGAGCCGGAGCTCGCCGAAAGCTGGGAGATCCAGGATGACGGCAAGACCTTCATCTTCCATCTGCGCAAGGATGCAGTCTTCCATGATGGCGCGCCGGTGACGGCGGATGACGTCAAGTGGTCATTCGATCGCGCAGTCTCCGTCGGTGGCTTCGCCGCCGTGCAGATGGGCGCAGGCGCCATGACGAAGCCTGAGCAATTCTCAGTCGTCGATCCGCATACCTTCAAGATCACCTTCGACGAAGCGAACAAGCTGAGCCTGCCGGATCTCGTCGTGCCCATCCCCTGTATCGTCAATTCCAAGCTCGCCCTCAAGCACGCGACTGCCTCCGACCCATGGGCGCTCGATTGGGTGCAGCACAATGATGCGGGCGGCGGCGCCTTCAAGGTGGCGAGTTGGCGACCGGGCACCGAAATCGTCTTCACCCGTTTCGAGGACTGGAAATCCGGCCCGCTGCCGAAGCTCAAGCGCGTCATCTACCGGCAGATCCCCTCCCCCGGCACCCGCCGTGCCCTGTTGGAGAAAGGCGACGTCGACATCTCCGTCGGCCTGCCGCCGAAGGACTACGCGGAACTCGCCAAGATCGGCAAGCTGCAGGTCATCGGCACGCCGATCCAGAACGATCTGCTCTTCATCGACATGAACGTGAAGATGAAGCCCTTCGACAATCCCCTGGTGCGCCAGGCCATCGCCTGGGCGGTGCCCTATCAGTCGATCATGGATGCCGCCCTCTATGACCGCGGCGTGCCCATGTTCGGCGGCGACCCGTCGAAGCCTTATCCGCCGGAATGGCCCATCGTCTCCCACTACAACACCGATCTTGATCGCGCCAAAAAGCTACTGGCGCAGGCCGGGTTCCCCAACGGCTTCGAGACCACCGTCTCCTACGACCTCAGCCAGGCGACGACGCGCGAGCCCATCGCCCTTCTTCTGCAGGAAAACCTCGCGAAGATCGGCGTGAAGGTGACGATCAACAAAGTGCCTGGCGCCAACTAGTTCGCGCAGATGGCTTCGAAGACCATGCCCTTCGTCATCACCGAATTCTACGGCTGGCTGGTGCCGCCGGAGTATTTCTTCTACTGGAATTTCTACGGCAAGAACAACGCCGTCTTCAACACGGCGGATTACAAGAATCCGAAGCTCGATGCGCTGATCGAGGATGCCCGCTTCCAGTCCGATCCGGCGATCTATGCGGCCGATCTGGTCAAGATGAACGACATCGTCATGAGCGACCTGCCGCGCATCCCGCTCGCCCGGCTCTTCTGCGACGTCGCCATGCAGCAGAACGTCCATGGCTATGAATACTGGTTCCACACCCATCTGGACTTCCGCAAGATCTCCAAGTCATGAGCCATCCCCTGCGTGCGCCGAACGATGCTTTCGGCGCTTTCATCCCCGGCTGCCCAGTCTGGGCCACGGGCGCCGCCTCCGGCCCGCTTGCGGGCCGGAGCTTCGCCGCCAAGGATCTGTTCGACGTCGCCGGTCTCGTCACCGGCTGCGGCAACCCGGACTGGGCCGCGAGCCATCCGCCGGCCATCGCCCATGCCGATGCCGTCCGGGCCCTGCTCGATGCCGGCGCAACCCTCGTCGGCCGCACCGTCACGGATGAAATTTCCTTGGGCCTCCTCGGGCGCAACCAGTTCCACGGCACGCCGGTCAACCCGCGCGCGCCCGAACGGCTGCCCGGCGGTTCTTCCAGCGGCTCGGCGGCCGCCGTGGCCGGCGGTCTCGCCGATCTCGCCCTCGGCACGGATTCCGGCGGCTCCGTCCGCGTGCCTGCGAGCTTCTGCGGCCTCTACGGTCTGCGCCCCACCCATGGGCGCATTTCCGTCGCCGGGCTGATGACGCAATCGCCGAGCTTCGACACGGTGGGCCTCTTCGCGCGCGATGCCGCCTTGCTCGCAAAAGCCTATGGTCTGCTGCTGGATGACGAGGCCCGCACCGGCGCGGTCGAGCGTGTGCTCATCGCCTGGGATGCTTTCGCCATCAGCGATGCCGCGGTGCAGGCGGCCTTGCAGCCCGCCCTCGCACGGGTGAAGGCGGTCTTTCCGGCCGAAGAGATCACCTTGTCCGAGGAAGGCCTGCCGGCATGGGCCGAACGCCAGCGCCGGTTGCAGCAGCATGAGTTCGGTCGCACCTTCCGCGCCTGGATCGATGCCTTCAATCCGCGTTTCTCTTTCGAGGTCGGCCGTTCCCTGGCGCTGGCAGCGCTGGTGACGGAGGAGGATCTCTCGGCCGAGCGCGCCTTCCGCGCCGAGGTGAAGACGCAGATCATCGGCCGGCTGGAGGGCCGGCGGCTGCTCTGCCTGCCGACGACGCCCATCCTGCCGCCGCCGCGCGGTATTGCGCTCTCCGCCATGGCGGAAGCAGGCCGGCGCATCACGGAGCTGACCGGCATCGCCGGCCTCACCGGCTTGCCGCAGATCAGCCTGCCCCTCGGCGAAACGCCGGACGGCATTCCGGTTGGCCTGTCATTGATCGGCTGGCCGGGCGCGGACGAGGTCTTGCTGGAGACGGCGGAGCGGCTGCAAAGCGGAGCCTAAGTCACTGGCCCTCGTGGCGGAGCCAAGCGCGGTTGCGCCGCACGGCGGCTGCGGGATCGGCCGCAGCCGTGGCCGATTCCTCCTCCACCACCACCCAGCCATTGAAGTGCGGCGCCTGGGCCACGGTCTCGATCACGACGGGCACGTCGCACACGCCCTCGCCCAGCATCGCCCAGGCGCCCGCCTCATCGACGTCCTTGAGGTGCAGGTAGCGGATGCGGGAGGCGTAGCGGCGCAGCACATCCAGCATGTCCGCGTGCCCGCGCAGGATATGTCCCGTATCCGGCACCCAGCCGATCAGGGCCTCGTCGACGCGCGCGAAGATCGCATCGTAATCGGCGCGCGTGAAGAGCAGCGTGTCGTGATGCGAACTCGGATGCAGCACCGTGGGCACGCCGGCGCGCCGGCCCGCCTCCCCAGCCGCATTGTAGAAGGCCGCCGCCGCCGCAAATTTCTCCGCCCGCGGCCCGGGGGACATGATGGTCGCGCTGCCGAAGGAGAGAAGGGCGCCTGGGAAGGCGGCGACGAAGCGCATCGCCTCCTCCGCTACCGCGAGATCGGCGGCGAGCCGCGCGGGCTCGGTGAAGCCGCTGTCGCTGCCCATGGCGAAGGCCACCAGCGTCAGCCCGTGATCCTTCAGTGCGCGCGCAAACTCCACGGGTCGGCCGGCATAGGGGCCGATCATCCGATCGGTAATCTCGATCCCTTCATAGCCGGCCTCCGCGATCATGCGCAGCAGGGCATCCGGCCCGTCCCGGTAGGACTCGCCGAGCATCTCCCAGGTGTAGGTCTGGCAGCCCACTCGGATCTCAGCCATCGCGCGTTACTCCTTCAGCCCGCCCATGGTCAGGCCCTGGATGATGTGGCGCTGAAAGAACAGCACCAGGATGATCAGCGGCAGCGTCACCACCATCGAAGCGGCCGAGATATCCCCCCAGGGCACGTAGTAGATGTCCGTAAAATTGGCGATGCCCACGGGCACCGTCTGGTGCTGCTCGTTGGAGGTGAAGGCGAGGGCGAAGAGAAACTCGTTCCAGGCGGCGATGAAGGCGAGGAGCCCGGTGGTGACGAGGCAAGGCAGCGAGACCGGCAGAATGATGCGGAACAGCAGGCCGAGCGTGGAGACCCCGTCCACGCGCCCGGCCTCGTCCATCTCCCGCGGCAGGGTCTCGAAACAGCCGAAGAGCACCCAGGTGACGAGCGGCAGGCCGAGCGCCAGATAGACGATGACGAGGCCGCGATAGGTGTCGAGCAGGTCGAAGCTCGATGCGATGAGATAGAGCGGTCCCACGATCGCGATTTGCGGAAACATCGAGACCGAGAGAATCACCATCAGCAGGCCGAACCGCCCGCGCAGGTTGAGGCGGGAGAGGGCGAAGGCCGCGAGGATGCCGAAGAAGAGGCAGAGTGCTGTCGTGAAGACCGCGACGATCAGCGAGTTGCGCAGATAGAACAGCAGGTGCCGGTGGAAGAAGGCGTTCTCGTAATGCACCCAGGTGAAGGGATGCGGAATGAAGGCAGGCGTCGCTGCCGTCAGCGCACGGTCGAGCTGGAAGGAGGTCGAGAGTTGCCAGAGGAACGGCCCGGCAGACCAGATCAGCATGATGAGCGCGCCGCCATAGACCAGCCCGCCGCGCAGAGCCGTCTGTCGCCGGGTCATCGGTTGACCCTCAGCTGCCGGATGATGAAGACACAGAAGCCGAGCGCGATCACCCCTTCGGTCAGGAAGGTCGCCATCGTCATCGCCGAGCCATAGCCGAAGCGCAGCGTCGAAAAGAGCACCTTGTAGCTCAGGGTCGAGAGGGTTTCCGTGGAGTCGGCGGGGCCACCCCCGGTCAGCACATAAACGAGGTCGAAGATGCGGAAGGCATCCAGCGCGCGAAACAGCCCGGCGATGAGCAGAGTGGGCCAGAGCAACGGCAGCCGCACATGCCAGAAGGTGGACCAGGCATTGGCGCCATCGATGCGGGCCGCATCCGTCAAGGTCGGCGAGATGGTCTGCAAGCCGGCAAGCAGCAGCAGGGCCATGAAGGGCGCGGTCTTCCACACGTCGGCGAGCACGATGGTGCCGAGCGCCGTCTGCGCCGACCCCAGCCAATCGACATTGGCCGACAGCAACCCCGCCCTGACGAGAAGGTAGTTGATGATTCCATGCTGACCATCGAAGAGCCAGCCGAACATCTTGGAGCTCACCACCGTCGGCAGGGCCCAAGGCACCAGCATCACGGCGCGCAGCAGTGCACGCCCGGCGAAGCGTTCGAAGAGCAGAAGGGCCATCAGCAGGCCGATCACCGTCTCGAGCAGCGTGGAGGCGACGGTGAAGAGCAGCGTATGGCCCCAGGCGTTCCAGAACTGCCCGTCATTGACGAGGGCAATGTAGTTGCGCAGGCCGACGAAGGCATTGGCATTGGTGATCAGCGAGGTATTGGTGAAGGACAGCCATATGCCGTTGGCGATGGGGTAGAGGGATACGGCTGCCAGGGCCACCAGGGCCGGAAGCAGCAGCAGCCAGGCGACGAGGGCCAGGCGCAGCCCGCCGCCCAGAAATGGTCCGCGCGGCGCACGGCGCTGCGCGGTGAGCGCTCGGCGCTGGCTGACCCGCAGGTATCGGGTGGGCCCGGCCGAGACGGCGTTTTGCACCCCGGGCATGGCGTTGCTCCCCTCGTGCATGGTCTTGCGCCACGTCACGACGGCAGGTTCTCGCAAAGCCCATGCACGGTTAAGCGTAAAGCTGCGCTTTTGCGCATCATCCCCTTGTGATTTTACGGCGGTTGGCGCAGAAAAGCGCAGCCCGAGCATAACGGGGGACAACAGGCCATGAAACGGCTGGGAATCGGCATTGTCGGCTGCGGCAATATCGCGACCATCTACATGCGCAATGCGGCGCTCTTTCCTGGCCTGGCGCTGCGCGCCTGCGCCGATCTGCGCCCCGAACAGGCGGCCCGCCGCGCCGCCGAACACGGCATCCGCGCCGCCTCGGTGGACGCCCTGCTGGCGGCGCCCGACATCGATCTCGTCATCAACCTCACCGTGCCCGCGGCGCATGCCGCGATCAGCCAGGCGGCCCTCGCCGCCGGCAAGCACGTCTTCACCGAAAAGCCGCTCGGCGTTTCGACGGCGGAAGGCCGCTCCCTCCTGGCCCTGGCGGAAACGCGCGGCCTTCTTCTGGGCGCCGCACCCGATACCTTCCTTGGGCCCGCCGGCCGGCTGGCGCGGCAGATCATCGATGCCGGGCGCATCGGCCGGGTCGTCACCGGCACCGCCTTCATGATGGGTCGCGGCATGGAGCATTGGCATCCCGATCCGGCCTTCTACTACCAGAAGGGGGCCGGGCCGGTGCTCGACATGGGTCCCTATTACGTCACCATGCTCGTCCATCTCCTGGGGCCGGTGCGGCGGGTGATGGCCATGGGCACGAGCAGCGCGGAGACGCGGCTGATCACGGCCCCAGGGCCGCTGCAGGGCACGCACTTTGCCATCGGCACGCCGACGACGCATCTCGCGCTGCTCGAATTCGCCTCCGGCACCATCATCACCTTCGGCGCAAGCTGGGATGTGTTCCGCCACAGCCATGCGCCGATCGAGCTGCACGGCACCGCGGGCTCCCTCCGCCTGCCGGACCCGGATACCTTCGGCGGCACCGTCTCGGTCAGCGATGCCGGAGCGCTGTGGGAGGACACGGCAACCGAGACGCGTCCCTATGGCCAGATCAACTGGCCCGATGCCGCGCCGGATCGCGCGAATTACCGCATGCTGGGCGTCGCGGATCTGGCTGCCAGCCTCCGCGAGGGTCGCCCGCCGCGCGCCTCCGGCCGTCTCGCTCTGCATGTGCTGGAAACGCTGGAGGCCATTCTCGTCGCGAGCGAGACCGGGGCGCCCGTCTCCCTCACCACCACGGCGGACCAGCCGGCCCCGTTCGACGAAGCCGAGGCGCGCGCCCTCCGCGGCTGATCTCTTGCGAAGGAAGATCGATGGCCCAGCTTTCCCAGGATGCCGCGACGGTGCTGCAGCTGATGGCGGCAGCAGGCGCGCCGCGCATCGAAACCCTGCCGCCGGCCGAAGCGCAGCGGCAATTCCTCGAAAACGCCCCGCAGCTGCAAAGTCCGCGCGAGCCGGTCGCGGCCGTCACCGACAGCAGCCTCGCTACGCCGGCCACGGAGATTGCGCTGCGGATCTATCGCGGCCATGGCTGCCCAGAGGAAGGCGCGCCTTGCCTCGTCTATTTCCATGGCGGCGGCTGGGTGCTCGGCAGCCGCGATACGCATGACGGCATCTGCCGCTGGATCGCCAATCTCGCAGAAGCTTGCGTCGTCTCCGTCGAGTACCGGCTGGCGCCCGCAGCGCCCTTTCCGGCGGCGATCGAGGATGCGATGGCGGCCGTCCGCCACGTCGCCGCGCAGGCGACCATCCTCGGCGTCGCCCCCGGCCGCATCGCGGTGGGCGGAGACAGCGCCGGCGGCAACATCGCCGCCGTCATGGCGCTCGCCGCGCGCGCGGGGCAGATCCCGCCGCTCGCCTTCCAGATGCTCTTCTATCCGGTGACGGATCTCTCGGGTGAGCAGGAAAGCTACCGCAGCCGGGCCGAGGGCTACGGCCTCACCACCGCTGCCATGCTCTGGTTCCACCGCCAGTACCTGCCCGATCCCGCCCTGGCGGCGGACTGGCGGGCCTCCCCGCTCCGCGCGCCGAACCTCGGCGGTCTCGCCCCGGCCTTCGTGCTCACCGCCGGCTTCGATCCCCTGCATGACGAAGCTAGGGACTATGCGGCCCGCCTGCGTGCGGCGGGCGTGGCCGTGGTGCTCGACGAAAACCCCGATCAGATCCACGGCTTTCTGAGCATGGATCGCTTCATCCCGGCGGCGCGGCCAAGCGTCGCGCGCGCGGTCGCCGCCTGGCGGCGGACGGAGGACTGACGGCTTTCCTTCCCTAACAAGAATCTCTGCAAAGGAGACATCCATGATCCATTCGCATCCGCCGCGTTCCGCCGGTGGCCTTGGGCGCCGCGCGGCGCTGGCAACCGCAGGCGCCGCCCTCAGCACCAGCCTGCTGCCCCGCCGCAGCCGGGCGGCCGACCGCACCGAAATCACTTTCGCCAGCGCGAATTTCTATGGGCGGCAGACGATCGCCCAGGTCGTGGACGTCTACAACCAGTCGCAGGGCAAGGTGCACGTCACCTTCGTGCAGCTGCCGCCACCCTCCTCCTCCACCCAGGTGCATCAGGCCCTCGTCCAGCAGCTCGCCCGCCGCAACGGCACGCCCGACGTCTTCACCCAGGACGTGATCTGGATCGCGGAATTCGCGAGCGCCGGCTGGGCGCTGCCGCTCGATCAGTACGTGAGCAAGGCGGTTCAGGGCCAGTATTTCCCAGGCTTGATCCAGGCTTGCACCTTCGACGGCAAACTCACGGCTCTGCCCTGGCACGTCGATTCCGGCATGCTCTACTATCGCAAGGATCTGCTCGCCCAGGCCGGCGCCGCGGTGCCCACCACCTGGCAGGACCTCACCGAAACCGCGCAGAAAATCCAGAAGGCGGGCGGCGCCAAATTCGGCTATCTCTGGCAGGGTAAGCAGGCCGAGGTTCTGGTCTGCGACACGGTGGAGGTCGTGGGCTCGGCCGGCGGCGCCATCCTGGCGCCCGATGGCAAAACCGTGCTGATGGCCGAACCGCCCGCGGTTCAGGGCGTGCAATTCCTCCATGACACCATCCACACCTCCAAGATCAGCCCGCAGGACGTTCTGAGCTGGGACGAGGAGCCCTCCCGCGGGCCCTTCACCGCCGGTGAAGCCGTGTTCCTGCGCAACTGGTCCTACGTCTACAAGATCGCGCAGGACCCCAGCGCCTCCTCGGTGGTGGACAAGGTGGGGGTGGCGCCGCTGCCGCATTTCCCGGGGCATGCGAGTGCGGCCTGCCTCGGCGGCTACCAGTATGGCGTCAACGCCCATAGCAAGAATCGCGAAGCGGCGATCGATTTCATCACCTGGATGTCCTCACCCGAGACGCAGCTGCGCTTCGCGACCGGTCTCGGCCTCGCCCCGACACGGCCGAGCGTCTTCGACCAGCCTGCCTTGATCCAGAGCCAACCCTTCATGCACACGCTGCGCGACGTTTTCGTGGGCGCGACCCCGCGGCCGGTGACACCGCAATATCCGCAGGTGACTCTCGCGCTCCAATCAGCCGTCTCCCGTGCGCTGGTCAACGGCCGGGTTCAGCAGGAACTCAGCCGGGCGAAGACCGAGCTTCAGGGCATCGTCGGCTAAGCTGCGCCGCCGCCGGGGACGACGACGAGTTCGACCCCCGCCTGGGCCACCGCCTCGGCAATCTCCGGCGGCGGTGGCGCATCCGTGACCAGCGCATGGATGCGCCCGAAGGCCGTGACATGGGCGAAGGCAGCCGCCCCGAATTTCGTGCTGTCGGCAAGCACGATGACGCGGCGCGCCGCTTCCATCATCTCGACCGTCACCTGCGCCTCTTCCAGCCGGCTGATAGACAGTCCCGTGGGATCGACGCCGGTCACCCCGACGACGGCGGTATCGACGCTGATGCGCGCCGATCCCGCGATTTTCACTGGCCCCACCGTGATCTGCGCGCTTTCCCAATAGGCGCCGCCCAAGATGTAGACGGCGCGGGCCACGCCGCGCGGCACCAGGGGCGGCAGCATCAGGTTGTTCGTGACGATTGTGAGATCCTGCAGCCGCCCGAGTTCGGCTGCGAAAGCGCAGGTGGAAGAGCCGCCGTTGAGGATCAAGGTCTCACCCTCGCGGATCAGCGCGGCGGCGGCCCGGCCGATGCTGCGCTTGGCGGCAGTATGTTCGCCCACCCGCGACTGAAAGCGCGTCTCGCGGCCCACCAGCCCATCGCCCGGCAGCGCGCCGCCATGGGTGCGCGTGAGCAGGCCCTGGCGTTCGAGCAGTTGCAGGTCGCGGCGGATGGTGTCGCGCGACACGCCGAACATCGCCGTCAGCTCCGCGACCGTCACATGCCCCTTGCCGCGCATGACGTCGACCAGCCGTCGCTGTCGTGAGCCGGGAAGCAGGACATCGTCGCTGGTATCCATCTCGGCCTCGTCTTTCACCACGCTGTCTTCACCGCCCTGTTATCGCATAATTTTGCAGATTTCCAATTGACCGTGCGGCGTTCTGCGTTGAATGTTGCATAAAACCGCAGCGATCCACCAGAGATCGTTGGAGAGCCAGCGTGCGGCGGGGGATGGAAGCGTGCAGAATTCATGGTGTGAGGCCTATACGAGCTTGCAGCGGCGCACCACCGGCTATGTGCGCGAGGCGCGTTGGACGATGTGCGGCCTCTCGCTTTGCGTCGACGCCTTCACGCAGCTTGAGGACTCTACCCTCACCTGTCTGGCAGATGGGCCGCCACAGGCGCAGGCACTCGCCGCCGAACTGCGCCAGCGTGCCCTGAAGGGAATCGGCGGCGAGCTCCGCGTCGATTGGCCGGAGGGGCCGGCCTGGCTCAATGCGCATCTGCCGCTGCGCATCGCGCTCGGCGGCACGGCGGCCCACGCCGCGCGGGTGCTCACTTTGCTGGGCGCGCCGGCTCTGCTCGCCCTCGAACATCGCACGCCGGAACAGCTCGCCGTGCTCGACCCCGACATGCTGCTCGCGGCCGACAGGCCGATGCGCGCAGCCGAGGTCGCCCCGGGCGGCGAAGACCGCCCGCGGGTCTATGTCTTCGAATACATGGCAGGCGCCGTGCTCGGCGGCACGCCGCTTCCCCGTTCCTCGCGCATCATTCTGCGCTGCCACGATTTCGACCTGGAGCAGGATGCCGCCTTCCTGCGGCTGAGCCCTGATTTGCTGCGTCAGGATGGCGGCCTCGGCGCCGGCGTTCTGGCGGGCTTCAGTTCCCTCGGCGGCGGCGCGCGGCTCGAGGCCGGACTCGCCCAGGGCCGCGCCCTCGCTGCCGCCTGGGCGGAGGCCGGCATCGGCCTCATCCATCTCGAACTTGCGGGCTACGAAACCCCGGCCTGGCGCGACCAGGCGATGGCGGGCCTCGCCGGCAGCGTGACCTCGATCGGCATGAGCCTGTCCGAGTTTCGCGATCTCCTGCCGGGGGCCGTCTCCCTCGAGGATGGCCTGCTCGAAATTGCCGCGCGCTTCCGTGTCGATCGCATCGTGGTCCATGCCGATGACTGGGCCATCGCCGCGACCCGCAGCGACCCTGAGCGTGAGCGCGAGGCGCTCATGATGGGCTGCCTGCTGGCCAGCGCCCGTGCCGCCGCCGGCCGGCTGACCGTGCCGGACGGTTTGCCCGCCGGCGCACGGTTCGCGGACCCACCGCCCGAAAGCCGACGGGGGGACTGGCACATCGTCTCCTGCCCTAGCCCCTATCTCCGCCAGCCACGCACCACGCTCGGTCTCGGAGACACCTTCATGGCTGGCTGCCTGCTCGTTCTCGGCCAGCCCAAGCACCCCACAGTCGGCCGCGCCCCGGCGCCGCCGTCCCCGCATCACCCTGCCGACCCTTGGGAGTCCTCACATGACACGCCTTGACGAAAAACTCAGCCGCATCCGCGGCGGCCAGTATCGCCGCTCGGATTTCATCATCGCCGACGCCAAGGACGGCGACATGGGCTCCGGCATCACTACCTGCGGCCCCCGCTATGATGGGACGGGCGAGGCGCGCGGATGGAAGACGCGGCGGGAGTATCTCGACCAGATTGCCGCCGTGGTGCGGCAGGACATCGTCGACATCATGCTGACCTCGGCGTCCAATCTCGAAATTCTGCGCGCGGAGGGTGTCTATGCCGGGTCGCGGGTGAAGCCCGCCATCCGCGCCAATGACGCGACGGATTGCTGGGGCGGCGTGCAGGGCGGCAGCTACACGGCGCAGATGTCGCGCCCCTTCCGCAGCGCAAACCTGTCGCACGTCATGTATGGCCGGCCGGAGGCGCCGGCGGGCAGCCCCATCACCGGCACCGATCTCGGCCTCTACTCCATCACCTTCAACAACGATCTGGATGCCGATCTGCGCTCGCTCGAAGCCTTCGCAGCCTTTCGGGCCGAGGCTGGGCGGCTGGGCTTCAGCTATTTCCTGGAGGTTTTCAATCCCAATGCACCGCAGGGTTTGAGGAAGGAGGCGATACCTGCCTTCGTCAACGACTGCCTATTGCGCTGTCTCTCCGGCCTCACCCAGGCGGAACGTCCACGCTTCCTCAAGATTCCTTTCAACGGACGCGCGGCGATGGAGGAATTGGCGGCCTATGATCCTTCGGTCGTCATCGGCGTGCTGGGCGGCGGGGCCGGCACCACGCGCGACACCTTCGAGCTGTTGTTCCAGGCGGAGAAAGCGGGCGCCCGACTCGCACTCTTCGGTCGTAAGATCAACCTGGCCGAATCGCCCCTGGCCATCGTCCGCTTCATGAGAGCCGTCGCGGATGGGGAGATCGCGCCGGCGGAGGCCGTGCGTGCCTATCACGCGGCTCTGGAGGCAGAAGGCGTGCGGCCACGCCGCCCGCTCGATCAGGACCTCGAAATCACCGAGGCGGTCTTGCGCGCGTGACGGATGGGAGCGGTGCGTCCGGCAGAAGAAAGGAGAGCGCCGCTTCACAGGGCGCTTCCAGCTTGAGCGCCGCCAGATCGTCGGCCCGGGAGCGGCCGAGATTGACGACCGCAATCGGCAGCCCTGCTTCCGCCGCGGTGAGCACGAAGCGAAAGCCCGACATGACCATCAGGGAGGATCCCACGATCAGCATGGCGTCCGCTTGCGCCAGATGGGTCCGGGCGCGCTCCACCCGCAGAAGCGGCACGTTCTCGCCGAAGAAGACGACGTCGGGCTTCAGCACGCCGCCACAGCGCGGGCAAGGCGGCACGGCGAAGCTTGCACTGTCGACCTCAACGGCCGCATCACCGTCCGGCGCTTGGGCGGCCTCCACCTCGGCCCAATCGGGGTTCAGCTCCGTCAAGGCCCGTTGCAAGGCCGCACGCCGCAGCCGATGCCCGCATGCCGTGCAGATCACCTGGTCGAGCCGTCCGTGGAGATCGATCACCCGCTGGCTGCCTGCCGCCTCGTGCAGACCGTCGACGTTCTGCGTCAGCAGCACCTCGCAGCGGCCTTGGGCCTCGAGCGCGGCGAGGGCTCGATGCGCACGGTTGGGCTTGGCGCGGGCAACCTGCGGCCAACCGGCCATGCTGCGTGCCCAATAGCGCTGCCGCTTGAGTGGATCGCCCATGAAGGCCTGATAGGTCATCGGCTGGGCGCCCTTCCAGTTCCCCTCGCGGTCGCGATAATCGGGAATGCCGGAGGGGGTGCTGCAACCCGCACCCGTCAGCACGAACAGCCGCCGCGACCGGGCAATGAACTCCTCGAGATCGGCAGGGCTCGTCATGACTCGAGCTTAGCCGGCTTCGCGCCGCATCTCCAGCCCGATGGTCAAGCCCTCCGAGCTCGGATAGGCTTGCCTGTCCCAGGAGCACCTCCGTCATGAGCCGCCTGCCCGACCCCACGCATGCCGATCGCATTCTCGCCGCCGTCGACCGCAACTTCGAGCGCCAGCTTGCCGACACGGCAGCGCTCGTCGCCGTGCCGAGCACGCGGGGCGCCGAAAGCCCGGCGCAGGACCTCATGGCCGACCTGCTGCGTCGCCGCGGCTATGCCGTCGATGACTGGGCGATCGCGCTCGACGATGTAAAGGACCTGCCGGATTGCGGAGTCATCCAGCATGATTTCTCGCGCGCCCGCACCGTCGTCGGCACCTATCGCCCTGCCGTCGAAAGCGGCCGGTCGCTTATCCTGCAAGGCCATTGCGACGTCGTGCCGACGGGCCCGCGCGCAATGTGGCACAACGCGCCCTTCGACCCGGTGGTGAAGGACGGCTGGATGTACGGGCGCGGGGCTGCGGACATGAAATCCGGCACCATCGCGGCCCTGTATGCTCTCGACGCGATCCGCGAGGCCGGCCTGGCGCCGCAAGGCCGCATCCATCTGCAATCGGTGATCGAAGAGGAAAGCACCGGTGTGGGTGCCCTCTCCACCTTGCAACGCGGCTACCGCGCGGATTGCGCACTGCTGCCGGAACCGACCGATCAGCGCTTCAACGGCGTCTGCGTCGGCGTCATCTGGTTCCGTCTTAAGGTCAGTGGCGAGCCCACCCACGTGGCCGTCGCGGGCGAGGGCTCGAACGCCATCCGCGCCGCATACCACGTCATCCTGGCGTTGGAGGCACTGGAAGCCTCTTGGAACGAGCGGGCGCGGCACGATCCGCTCTATGGCGCGATGGAACATCCCATCCATTTCAACCCCGGCATCATCAAGGGCGGCGATTGGGCCTCGTCGGTTCCATCCTGGTGCGACGTCGACTGCCGCATCGCCATCCTTCCCGGTTGGGACGTCAATACCTGCCGCCAGGAGATCGAAGCCTGCGTAGCCGCCGCCGCCCGCAGCCACGCCTTCCTCGCCAACAATCCACCGCGCGTCGAATGGTCAGGCTACTTGTCTCATGGCTACGCCTTGAGTCCGCAACCTGAGCTCGAAGAGCTGATGCGCGCCGCGCATGAGGCGACGAGCACCCTGCCCTTCGAGCATCGCAGTTCGACGGCGCTCAACGATGCCCGCTTCTACACGCTCTACTACGGCATTCCCGCCTTCTGCTACGGCCCGCACGGCGAGAAGATCCATGGTTTCAACGAGCGGGTCGATCTGCGCTCCTTGCGCGAAACGACGAAGGCGCTCGCACTCTTCGTCGCGGGCTGGTGCGGTGTGAGCGAAGGCGGCTGAGGGTCTCCCGGCCCGGGAGACGACCCTTCCGCCGGCAACCCTAGGTCGCAGGAAGGGGCTTGACGGCGGAGGGCGAGCGCGCGCAGGTTGCCGCCAACGACCAAGAACGCCAGAGGAGCGCCATGAAGGTTAAGCGCTTAATCTGCCCGTCGTCCGGGCCCTGAGCGATGCCGACGCTGAGTGACGTGGCGCGACGCGCCGGTGTCACGACCGCGACCGTCTCCAACGTCATCCGGGGGCGCGGATCGGTCGGCGCCGAAACTGCGGCGCGTGTCCGCGCCATCGTCGCCGAGCTTGGCTACCGTCCTAATCTCACCGCGCGCGCACTCGCAGAAGGGCGGGCGCCGACCCTCGCCCTGCTCGTCGCCAGCATCGCCAACCCCTTCTACCCGGAATTCGCCCGCGCGGCCGAGCGGTGCGCACGCGCTGAAGGCCGCTTCCTCATCGTCTGCCACACGGATTCCGATCCCGACATCGGCCTCGCCTATCTCGATCGTGTCTCCGCCGGCATCTCCGAAGGTGTGCTCGCAATGGCGGGCAATATTCGCCTGCAGGATCTGGCAGCCGTCACCGCGCGCGGCGTGCCCGTGGCCCTCGTCATGTGGGAGGAAAGCGACGAAGCCATCCCCCTGCCTGCGGTCACGGTGGATTTCGTCATGGCCGGCCGCCTAGCGGCAGAGCATCTCCTCGCTCTCGGGCACCGGGAGATCGGCATCGTCACCGCGGGCTCGGCAGAGGGAATCAAGCCGCACGCCAAGCGCCTGAGCGGCGCACTGGCCGCCTTCGCCGCGGCCGGCTGCCCCGTGCCACCCGAACGGCAAAGCTTCACCAGCGACACGATCGCCGGCGGCTATGCCGCCACCTTGGCGCTTCTCGAAAAAGCCCCCGCGATCACGGCAATCTTCGCGAGCAACGATCTCATCGCGATCGGCGCCATGCAGGCCGCCGCCGCTCTCGGCCGGCGCGTTCCGGCGGATCTCTCGGTCATCGGCATCACCGATATCCAGCTGGCTGCCCAGATGAACCCCTCTCTCACCACGGTGTCGTTGCATGCGGCCGAGGTTGCCGAATCCTCGGTCCGCTTCCTGCTCGACATCGTCAAGACGCCGGCGGACGGGACCGCCGCCTGCGAAGGACCGAAGCCGGTGCTCAAGCACCGGCAGTCCACCGCGCCACCGCCCGCCTCAGAACCATAACGCAGAACCGGATAACCGGGCTTCAACAAGGGAGGAAGGATATGGACGATTTCAGCAAGCGCATCCGCGATCGCGGGTTGAGCCGCAGACAGGCCCTGGCCGGCGCCGGGCTCGGGCTGCTTTCGGCGGCGTCGTTCGCCGCAAGCCCCGCCGCGCGCGCAGCCGACCCCGTCACGCTCACCATCTGGTCCTGGGTGCCCAACATGCAGGACGAGGCCAAGCTCTACATGCAGGCCAATCCGGGCGTGACGGTCAACGTCGTCAACGTCGGCCAGGGCAATCCGCACTACGCCAAGGTGCAGAACGCCTTGCGTGCGCATCACGGTGGTCCGGACCTGGTGCAGATCGAGTTCGACAAGGTTCTGACCTTCCGCCAGCTCGACGCCTTTTCCGATCTCGCCCCCTACGGCGTCAACGATTTCAAGAAGGACTACGTCGACTGGGCCTGGCAGCAGGTGAGCGACGGCACGCATGTCTATGCCATGCCCTGGGACAGCGGCCCGATCGGCCAGATCTACCGCAAGGACATCTTCGACGCCCACCAGATGACGCCGGCGACGAGCTGGGATGCCTTCGCCGAACAGGCGCTGAAGCTCCACAAGGACACGCCGGACACGCTGCTGACCAACGCCACCTTCACCGAAGGCGCGTGGTCCAATGCGCTGCTCTGGCAGATGGGGTGGCGTCCCTTCACCGTTGATGGAACGACCATCGGCATCGATTTCTCGAACGATGTCAGCCGCCGCTTCGCCGCCTATTGGCAGAAGCTGCTCGATGCGGGTGCCGTGGATGCGAAGCCGGGCTTCGTTACGGAATGGTACCAGTCCTTCGACAAGGGCCGCTACGCCATCTGGATCGTCGGCGCCTGGGGCCCTGTCTTCCTGGAGCAATTCGCCAAGAGCAGCGCCGGCAAGTGGCGGGCTGCCGCCATTCCGCAGTGGAGCACGAGCGGCGCGCCGGTCTCCGCCAACTGGGGCGGCTCCACCCTCGCCCTTCTCAAACAGAGCCGCCATCAGGCGGAAGCGGCCAAGCTCGCCATCTGGCTGCTGCACAGCGCCAAGTCGACGCGGCAATTCGCGACCGAGCAATATCTGTTCCCGACCAGCCTTGCCCTTCTCAATGACCAGTCGTTCCTCAACACGCCCTATCCCTTCTACGGCAACCAGCCCGTGAATCAGGTCTTTGCGGAGTCCGCCAAGAACGTTCATGCGGACTTCCAGTGGAGCCCGTTCCAGGAATACGTGCAGACGCAGATGGCGAGCGAATTGGGCGCGGCCGCCAATGGCCGGGGCACCTTGCAAGCGGCGTTCGACCGGCTGCAGAAGCGCTTCGTCTCCTACGCCCAGCAGCAGGGCTTCACGGTCAAGACCTGAAGCACCCGCGCAGGAAGCGGCACGGCCAGAGGGAGGATGGGATGACGGATCTACGGACATCTTCGATGACAGGAAGCCTGCGCCGCAAGCGCAGGCGCGTCGCTCTCACCCCATACCTCTTTCTGGCCCCCTTCCTGCTGCTCTTCGCCCTGGTTCTCGTCCTGCCGCTGGCCATGGCGCTCGATCTCAGCCTCTTCCGAGACACGCTCGCGCGCGGGACGATCTTCGTCGGCCTCGCCAATTACGCAGACATCCTGAGCGATCCCGGCCTGTGGCAGGGTCTCGGCCACGTCCTCCTCTTCGGTCTCGTGCAGATCCCGGTCATGCTGGGCCTCGCCTTGGGGCTCGCGCTCATCCTCGACAGCGGCGTGCTCTGGGGCCGCAACCTGTTCCGCATCGTCTTCTTCCTGCCCTATGCGGTGCCGAGCGTGATCGGCGCCTTGATCTGGGCCTATATCTACGGACCGTCCTTCGGCCTCTTCACCCGCGTCGGCCATGCCTTGGGCGTCGCCATGCCGAACTTCCTCGGGCCGCAATGGATGCTCGCTTCCCTCGGCAACGTCGTCACCTGGGAATACACCGGCTACAACATGATCGTGCTCTACGCGGCGCTGCAGGCCGTGCCGCGGGACGTGGTCGAGGCTTCCTGGCTCTGCGGCGCCACGCCCTGGCAGGCGGCGCTGCGCATCCGCGTGCCGCTGATCGGCCAAGCCTTCCTGCTCACCCTCGTCTTCTCCATCATCGGCACGCTGCAGCTCTTCAATGAGCCGTCCATGTTCCGGCCTCTCGCGCCTGACATCGTCAGCGAGTCCTACACGCCCAACCTCTACGCCTATGCGCTCGCCTTCACCGATCAGCGCTTGAACGCGTCAGCCGCCCTCTCCTTCATCCTCGGCGCGATCGTCGCCGTCTTCTCCTATGTCTTCATGCTCGCCGTCGGTCGGCGGGGGACGGAAGCGGCATGAGCATGACCGTCGACAGCCAGCAGGTCACCGGCATGACAGCCCACGCCCCACATCGCTCCGCCGCCGCCCGCCAACTCCGCCGCACCCGGATGCTGACGACAAGCCTGCTCGGCCTCTTCCTCGTCTATACGCTCGTGCCACTGCTCTATGTCGTGATCTCGGCCACCAAGACGGATCAGGGCCTGTTCGAGAGCTTCGGCCTCTGGTTCGCGCCGCACTTCGCGCTCTTCAGCAATCTCGAACGGCTCTTCACCTTCCAGAGCGGCGTCTTTGGCCGATGGCTGGTCAACACCGCCTTCTATTCCGTCACCTCCGCCGTCGGCGCCACCCTGCTCTCGGCCGCCGCCGGCTACGCCTTTGCAAAATTCCGCTTCCTCGGCCGCCGCGCCCTCTTCGCGCTCACGCTCGGCGCCATCATGATTCCGCAGACGGCGCTCGCCATTCCGCTCTTCCTGCTGATGAGCCGGATCGGTCTGGTCGATACGCCCTGGGCAGTCATCCTTCCCTGTCTCGTCAACCCCTTCGGCGTCTATCTGATGCGGGTCTATGCCGAGCAATCGGTGCCGGACGAGCTGCTGGAAGCAGCGCGCATCGATGGCGCCAGCGAAGCGGCAATCTTCTTCGGCATGGTGCTGCGGCTGCTCTCGCCGGCACTCATCACCGTGCTGCTGCTCTCCTTCGTCAGCACCTGGAACAACTACTTCCTGCCCCTCGTCATGCTGGAATCGAACCAGCTCTTCCCGCTCACCGTCGGTCTCGCGACCTGGTACCAGAATGCGAGCGCGGGCGAAGGCGGCCAGGCGCTCTTCTCTCTCGTGCTCACCGGTTCCCTCGTCTCGATCGTTCCGATCGGCTTTCTCTTCCTCACCATGCAGCGCTTCTGGCAGGGCGGTCTCGCCGCCGGCAGCGTGAAGTAACGCCGTATCCGCGCCAGGAGGCTCGTTTTGTCCACTCATCTCTTCCGCTTCGGTGTCGACTACTATCCCGAACAATGGCCCGAAGACCGCTGGCCCACCGATGCCCGCATGATGCGGGAAGCAGGCTTCAACACCGTCCGCCTCGCCGAGTTCGCCTGGAGCCGGATGGAACCGCGCGAGGGTCAGTTCGACTTCGCCTGGCTCGATCGGGCAATCGCGGTCCTCGCCGCCGAGGGGATGGACGTCGTCCTCGGCACGCCCACCGCCTCGCCGCCGATGTGGGTCATGGCGAAATACCCTGATGCCTATCGCGTGCTGGAGGATGGGCGGCGTCTCACCTTCGGGCATCGCCGGCACTACTGCCCCAACCATCCCGGCTTCCAGGCGCTGTCCCGAGTCATCGTCACCGCCATGGCGCGGCATTATGCCAACAATCCCGCCGTCATCGGCTGGCAGACGGACAACGAGTTCGGCGATCGCTGCTACTGCGACAACTGCGCCCGTGCCTTCGCGCAATGGCTCGGGCGGCGGCATGGAGACGTGGAGACGATGAACGCCCGTTGGGGCACCGTCTTCTGGAGCCAGGAATACGCGGATTTCGCCGAGGTCGTGCTGCCCAGCCGCATCGCCCGCGCGCCCAACCCCGGTCTGCAGCTCGACTATTTCCGCTTCGCCTCCGATTCCTACGTCGCCTATCAGGACATCCACATCGACATCCTGCGCCGCGAATGCCCGAACCAGTTCATCACGCACAACCTGATGGGCTTCAAGTTCGACCAGATCAACTATTTCGATCTCGCGGCGCCGCTCGATTTCGTCTCCTGGGACAATTACCCGCGGCTCGCCTGGACGATGGTGGAGGAGGTGGACGTGCCGGGCGTGGCGCTTGCGCATGACACGATGCGCGGTCTCAAGAACCGCGGCTTCTGGGTGATGGAAGCACAGAGCGGCTCTGGCGGATGGGAGGATGTCTCCGTCATGCCGCGGCCGGGGGAAGTGCGTCTCTGGGCGTGGCAGGCCATCGCCCATGGGGCGGATGGCATCATCTTCTTCCGCTGGCGCACCGCCCGCTACGGCGCGGAGCAGTATTGGCACGGCGTGCTCGACCATCACGGCGAAGCTGGGCGGCGCTATCGCGAGGTAGCCGGCATGGGCGCGGAACTCGCCCGCCTTGGCAGCGCGGTGCTGGCCACCGCGCCGGCGCCGAAGGTCGCAATGATCCTATCCTATGACAGCCGCTTCGCCTTCCAGGTCCAGGGCAACAATCCCGGCTTCTCCTACCCCGCGCATCTCCAGTCGCTCTACGCGGCCTTTCACCGCCTCGGCATCGAAGTCGCCGTGGTGCCGCCGGAGGCCGACCTTTCTCCCTACCGTATCGTGCTCGCACCCGCCTTGCACGTTCTGCCCGAGGGCGTCGCCCAGTCGCTCGCCGCCTACGTCTCCGGGGGCGGCATTCTTCTCGGCACCGCCCGCAGCGGCGTGAAGGATATCCACAATGCCGTCGTCAACGCCCATCTGCCCGGGCTGCTCCGCGGCGTCTTCGGTCTTTCCGTCGAGGACTATGATTCGCCGGCGATCGGCGTCAGCATTCCACTCGGTCCCGCGGAAGGCGCAGGCGGCCTCGGCCACAATGCGGGCTCTGCCGCCTTGGCCACCGGCTGGGCGGATGTCCTCGCTCTCGAAGGCGCGGAAGCCGTGATGACCTATCAAGCCGAATACTATGCCGGCCGCACGGCCGTCGCGCGGCATCGGCTGGGCCAGGGCCAGGCAATCTATGCCGGCACCTTCGGGGATACGGCGCTCCACGCGGCCCTCGCCGGCCTGTTGCTGGAGGCCGCCGATCTCACGGGCGAAGCCATCGCCTTGCCGCCCGGGGTGGAACTCTGCCGGCGCGAAGGTGCCGCGGGGGGGCCGCCGCTCGTCTTTCTGCTGAACCACGGGGCGGAACCCGCGTCCCTCACCCTCGTGAGGCCGCACGAGGATCTTTTGAGCGGCACGGCCGCCGGCACCACCATCACCATTCCGCCGCGGGACCTGCGCCTGTTGCGCCCCGCCGTTTGAGCTTCATCTGCATCGCACGGAGGCCGCCATGCTTGGCGTCTGCTACTATCCCGAACATTGGCCCGAAGAGAAATGGGCGACCGATGCGGCGGCGATGCGCGCCCGCGGCATCACCTATGTCCGCATCGGTGAATTTGCCTGGAGCCGCATGGAACCGCGCCCCGGTCAGTATGACTGGGCCTGGCTCGATCGCGCCATGGCCGTGCTGGGCGACGCCGGCTTGCGTATCGTCCTCGGCACCCCCACCGCGACACCGCCACAGTGGTTGACCGATCTCTATCCGGGCATCCTGCCCGTAGGCGCGGATGGCCGCGTCAAGGGCTTCGGTTCCCGCCGCCAGTATACGACGAGTTCGCCCGACTGGCTGCGCGAGACGCGGCGGATCGTGACGGCGATGGCCGAGCGCTACGGCACCCATCCCGCCCTTGCCGGCTGGCAGACCGACAACGAGTTCGGTTGCCATGACACTACGCTGTCCTACGGCCCGCATGATCTCGCGGCCTTCCGCGACTGGCTGCGCCGCCGCTATCAGACTCCGGAGGCGCTGAACGAGGCCTGGGGCAACGTCTTCTGGTCGATGGAGGCGCGCGGGTTCGAGGACGTGCCGCTGCCCGTCGCTGCCGTGACGGAAACCAACCCTGCCGCCCGGCTCGATTATCACCGCTTCGCTTCCGACCAGATGATCGCCTACAACCGGCTGCAGGTGGAGATCATCCGCGCCCATTCCCCGGGCCGCTTCGTCACCCACAACTTCATGGGCTTCTTCCGTGCCTTCGACCATTTCAAGATGGCCGAGGATTTGGATTTCGCCTCTTGGGATTCCTATCCGCTCGGCGCTCTGGAAGTCTCCAGCCTGCCGGAGGCAGAGCGTCTCAGATGGGCCGAAACCTCGCATCCCGACGTGCCCGGCTTCAATCACGACGTGTATCGCGCCGTCGGGCGCGGCCGCTTCTGGTTGATGGAGCATCAGCCGGGGCCCGTGAACTGGGCGCCGTGGAACCCGGTGCCGGCGCCGGGCATGGTGCGGCTGTGGAGCTGGCAATGCTTCGCCCATGGCGCGGAGGTGCTGAGCTATTTCCGCTGGCGACAGGCCCCCTTCGCGCAGGAGCAGATGCATGCCGGGCTCAACCGGCCGGATGGTGCGCCTTCGGCGGGCGGGCTGGAAGCGGCCGAGGTCGCGCGCGAACTGGAAGCGCTTGGGCCGCTGCCCGCCATGGCACAGGCGCCGGTCGCACTTCTCTTCGATTACGAGGCCGGCTGGATCACCGACGTGCAGCCACAGGGGGCGGATTTCCGCTACATGGATCTCGTCTTCCAATGGTACAGCGCGTTGCGGCGCCTGGGCCTTGACGTCGACATCGTGCCCCCGGGCGCCTCGCTCGCCGGCTACCGCTTCGTCGCCGCCCCATCCCTGCCCCATGTCAACGAAGCGGCGGCCGCGGCCCTTGAGGAGGCAAGCGGCGTTCTGCTCATCGGCCCGCGCAGCGGCTCCAAGACGCGCTATTGCACCATCCCGGAGACTTTGCCGCCGGGACCCCTGCAAACCCTGCTTCCGCTGCGCGTTGCCCAGGTGGGCTCGCTGCGCCCCGGCCTCACCGTGCCTGTCTCGGGCGATGGTCTATCGGGCCAGGCCACACGCTGGCGCGAATGGCTGGAGACCGATCTGCCCGCCCGCCTCAGCTTCGCCGATGGCGGCAAGGCGCTGGTAAGCCAGGGCAACCGCCACTATCTCGGCGCCTGGCTGGACGAAGCGCTGCTGCAATCCGTCATGCGCGACCTGCTCACCGAAGCGGGGGTCGAGACAGTGGCGCTGCCCGATGCCATCCGCCTGCAGCGGCGCGGCCCCCTCACCTTCGCGCTGAATTTCGGAACCGAGGCCTGGGCGGTGCCGGAGGCCGCGTCCAAGCACTTCGTGCTCGGCGGCGGCACCGTGCCGCCGCGCGGCCTCGCCTGCTGGCGGGGGTGAACCGGGTGAAGGGGTGAGCCACACTCACCCCTTCACGGCGCCGGCGGTCAGCCCCTCCACGATATAGCGTTGCGCCAGCACGAACATCAGGATCGCGGGCAGGATGGTCAGCGTGATGAAGGCCAGCACCAGCTGCCAGGCGGTTGAGTATTCACCCTGGTAATCCATCAACCCCAGCGGCCAGGGGTAGAGATGGGCGCTGTCGAGCATGATGAGCGGCACGAGGTAGTTGTTCCAGCTGCCGACGAAGGCGATGATCCCGACGGTCGAGAGGATCGGGCGTGACAGCGGCAGCGTGACGTGCAGGAAGTAGCGGATATAGCCGCAGCCATCCACCAGCGCCGCATCCAGCAATTCGCCCGGCAGTTGCCGGAAGGCGTTGCGCATCAGCAGCACGCCCATCGCGAGACCGAAGGCCACCTGCGGCAGGATGACGCCCCAGGGCGTGTCGACGAGGCCGAGCTGGCGAACGCGGATGAAGAGCGGCAGGATGGCGGCCGCCGCCGGGAACATCAGTCCGAGTACCATATAGTTGAAGAGGAAACGTCGGCCGAAGAATTTCAGATGGGCGAAGGCGAAGGCCGCGGTCGAGGCCAGGCACAGCGTCAGCACCACGGTCAGGCTCGCGAAGAGCAGCGAATTGCCGAGCACGCGCCAGTAGCGCAGGCTCGCCAGAATGTCCCAGTAGTTGCGCCACAGCCAGAGCCGCGGCAGGCCGAGGGGATTGGTGCGGAGCTGCCCGAGATCCTTGAACCCGCCGAGCACGGTCGCGGCCAGCGGCAGCAGCACGATGCCGGCGACGATGATGAGAATGCCGAGGCGCCACACGGCAAAGGCCCGCGCCTGGCGACGCCGGCTGCGGAGGCGGTCGGTGGCTCTCGGCACCGCTTGCGGTTCGCCCATGGCGTGATGTCGGGACAAGGGAAGATCACTCATCGCGCATCAGGATCCGCTGGTAGAAGAGGGCGAAGGTGACGCAGACGAGGAACAGCACCACGCCCACGGCGGAGCCATAGCCCACGCGCATGCGGGTAATGCCGAAGCTATACATGAAGGTGACCATGGTGTTGGTCTTCTCGAACGGCCCGCCGCCCGTCAGCGGAATCACCATGTCGAAGAGCTGCAGGGCGCCGATGACCGAGAAGAACACCGAAAGTTTGATCATCGGCGCGAGCTGCGGCAGGGTGATGGCGCGGAAGCGCTGGAAGGCACCGGCACCGTCGATTTCCGCCGCCTCATACAGCTGGCGGTCGATTCCCTGCAGCCCCGCGATGTAGAGCATCATGTGAAAGCCGAAATACTTCCAGACGACGACGATGATGATCGCGGTGAAGGCGAGGCTCGGGCTTGCGAGCATGAAGAGCGGCGCGCCGCCCATGGCTTGCGACAGCGCCGAGACCGGCCCGTAATTGCCGTCGAAGATGAAGCGGAAGATCAGGCCGGCCGCGACGTCGGCCAGCACATAGGGCAGGAAGAAGATCAGCCGGAAGGCAACCGCCCCCCAGGCGCGGCGGGCGAGGAGCAGGGCCATGCCGAGACCCAGGGGAAGCTGCGCGGCGATCGAGAAGACGATGATGAGGAGATTGTTGGTGAAGGCGGTGCGAAAGGCGCCGCTCTCCCACAGCCGCAGGTAGTTGCGCAGGCCGATGAAGTCGTGTGGCCAGCCGAGGCCATTCCACTTGAACAGGCTGAACCACGCCGCCTGGCCAAGCGGCAGGATGACGAAGATGGTAAAGAGCAGCACGGCCGGCGGAACGAAGACGAGGGCGGTGACGAGCGCGCCATGATCCCGCCGGATGGTCTGGGCCGTCGCCATGGCTTTCTCCCGCTTCCGCCTCAGCCGCGCCTCACTGCTCGTCTTCCCAGGCCTGCTGCACGGCGGCGGCGCCCGCTTTCGGCGTCATCTGTCCTGCCGCAACCGCGACCGACATATCGTTGACGACACGGCCGACCGACGGGCCGAGCGCCTGGTCGAAGAAAATCTGCAGCGCCGTCGCATGCTCGAGCGAAGTTGCGATCTCGCGGATGATCGGGTTCTTGATGGCCGCACTGGTGCCGGCGAGAGCCGGGATATAGTAGCCCTCGGCCGCGGCTTCGTCCTGATATTTCTTCTGGAAGAAGAAGGCGAGGAAGTCGTCGGCCGCAGGCGGCGCGTTTTTCGTCACCAGCCAGCCATTGACGCCGCCGAGCACGTCGGTCGCGAGGCCTGGCGTGCCGGCGATCACCGGGAAGCCGAAGATGCCGATGTCGGATGTGGCAAGCCCCTTGCCGTCCGCCGCATTGGTCGCCTGTGTGTTGAGCAGCCAATTGCCCATGAGCTGCATGGCGGCCTTTCCGTCACCGAACTGCCCCGCGGATTGCAGAGCGAGGGTGCCGACATAGCCGGGCTGAAAGGGCTTGAGGGCGGCCAGTTCCTGCAGCCGCTCGCCCGCTTCGACGAAGGGAGGTGCGGTGAAGCCGCCGTCCTTCCCAGCCTGCGCCTCCTTCACCACGTCGGCCCCGCCTTCCCGCATCGCGAGATAGGACCAGTAGAAATGCATCGGCCACTTCTCGCCGGCACCTACCGTGATGGGCGTGATGCCGGCTGCCTTGATCTTCTTCACGGCGGCGAGCAGGTCGCTCCAGCTCTTGATGCTCGCCGCGTCCACCCCCGCCTTGGCGAAGAGGCGCTTGTTGTAGAAGAAGCAGACGTCGCTGTGCAGAATGGGCAGGCCGTAATACTGGCCATCCACCTTGTAGGCCGCGGCATCCGCCGGGTTCATCTGCGGCACCACGGCTTGCGCTGCGGCGCCGAGCGGGCGGAGATAGCCGGCGTCGATCTGCGCGCGCATCACCCCGCCGCCCCAGCTCCAGATGATGTCCGGACGGTCGTTGCTCTGCAGCATGGTTGGCAGCTTCGCCTTGTAGGCCTCGTTCTCCAGATACTGATATTGGATGGTGACGTCCGGATGGAGCTTCTCGTAATCCGCCGCTATCCTTTGCCATAGGGCGACTTCGCCCGGCGTCGTCTCCTCATGCACGATCTTGATGAGCGTGCCTGCCTCGGCCGACAACGGCGCGAAGGCGCCGAGCAGGAGGGCGGCCAGCGACGCGGTGCCGAGGAACGCTTTGAGCATGACGTTGTCCCCATCGATGGCGCCCTGGGCGCTCTTATTTTGTGACGCGTATTAATTCTGCCGAGCACAGCCCCCTCGTGTCAAGCAGCGAAGCGTTCTTCGCGCATGCATCAACGTTTCTGTCGTTGACAGGCTTTGCCGCCCCGGCACTTAATGCGGACCACGATGAAAACCGCCGATCCAGAGTTGATGCGCGCCATCAATCGCTTCCACGTGATGGATGCCATCCGTCGCGAAGGGCCGATCGCGCGCGTGGAACTCTCCGACCGCACCCAGCTCAGCCCCACCACCGTCTCGGCCATCACCGCCGCCCTGCTGGATGACGGGCTGATCGTGCCGCGCGCGGTCGGCACGCTCCGCGCCTCCCCGAACGAAGCGCGCGGGCGCCCGCGTGTGCTGCTGGAACTCAATCCGCGCGCCGCCTTCGTCGTCGGCGCCAAGCTCGCGCCCGATCACGTCACCGTCGCCACCACCGATTTCTGTGCGGAGACGCTGGCGAGCCTGACCATGCCCATCCGCATCAGCCGCCAGCCCGTCTCCGTCATTGCCGATCTCCTGGAGGACGGCGTGCATCGCTGCATCGCCGATGCCGGGCTCGCCATCGAGCGCATCGCCGGTCTCTGCGTCGGCCTGCCCGGGCGCGTTGAACGCGCAACGGGCCTTTGCCAGGCGAGCCCCATCTTCAGCGAGAGCAACGTGCCCTTCGCCGCCCATCTGCAGGAACGGCTCGGCATCGGCACCATCATCGAGAGCAACGTCAACCTCGTCACCATGGCGGAAAACTGGTTCGGCGATGCCCGCGGGGTGGAGGATTTCCTCGTCGTCAGCCTGGAGCACGCGCTTGGCCTCGGCATCATGTATCGGGGTGATCTCTTTCGCGGCGCCCAAGGTCTCGGGCCGGATCTCGACGGGCTGATCCTGGCCCCTGCCACCGGCGGCGGGGCGCCGCAGCGGCTCCAGGCCGTCGCCTCGGAAGCCGCCATCCTCGCGGAAGCCGAGACGCTGCTCACCACCGCTGGCCATCGCGCCGCCTTCCGCGCCGGCCGTGGCATGGCCGTGGTCGCCGCCGCGGCCGAAGCGGGGGAGCCGCGCATCCTCGCCCTTCTGCAGCGCGCGGGGGAGGCTCTGGGCTTCGCCATCGCCAATCTCGTGCAGCTCTTCGCCCCGCGCATGGTGGTGCTGGCCGGCGAAGCCATCGCAAGCGCGCCGGCGCTGCTCGAAGCCGTGCGCAGCCGCCTCGCGGAGCTGCTGCCTGCGGCCTATCAGCCCCTGCCCGAACTCGTCGTGCATCGCTGGAGCGAGGATTCCTGGGCGCGCGGCGCCGCCGCCCTCACCTTGCGCGATCTCTACGGCGCCCCTTGGAACACCACAGGCCCGGCAAGACCCGGCTGACGCCGGCCACGCGGGGAGGAAAGAACAAGACCATGACAGAGCAAATCGGTATCGGCATCATCGGCTGCGGCACCATCAGCGCAGCCTATCTCAAGGCGGCCTCGGCCTTTCCCATTCTCGCCATCCGCGGCCTCGCCGATCTGCGCATGGAGGCGGCGGAAGCGCGCGCCGCGGAATTTGGCCTCCGCGCCATGACCGTCGAGGCGCTGCTGGCCGATCCCGCCATCGACATCGTCGTCAACCTCACCATCCCGGCCGCCCATGTCGAGGTCGGCCTGCGCGCCCTCGCCGCCAGCAAGCACGTCCATTCCGAAAAGCCGCTCGCCATCACCACCGCGGATGCGCAGCGTCTTCTCGCAGCGGCGGAAGCCAAAGGGCTGCGTGTCGGCTGCGCGCCGGATACCTTCCTCGGCGGCGCGCATCAAACCTGCCGCGCCCTGGTGGATGCAGGCGCCATCGGCGCCCCCGTCGCCGGCACCGCCTTCTTCCTCTGCCCCGGCCATGAGCGCTGGCACCCGGCGCCCGCCTTCTACTACGCCGAAGGCGGCGGCCCCATGCTCGACATGGGCCCCTACTACATCACCGATCTCGTCAACCTGCTCGGCCCGGTCGCGCGCGTCGCGGGCGTCGCCACCATGCCACGGGAAACTCGCACCATCACCAGCAGCCCGCTCGCGGGCACCGCCATCCCGGTCAGCGTGCCCACGCACGTCGCCGGCACGTTGCACTTCGTCTCGGGCGCCGTCATCTCCATCGCCATGAGCTTCGACGTGCCGAAGCACCGTCATCTGCCGCTGGAACTCTACGGCACGGCGGGGGCGATGATCGTGCCCGATCCGAATTTCTTCGGTGGGGACATCGAAGTCGCCAAGACCGGTGAGGACTGGGAGAAGGTCAAGACACGGCACGCCTATGCGGACGGGAACTACCGCATCCTCGGCGTCGCCGACATGGCCCAGGCCATCCGCGAAGGCCGGCCGCACCGGGCCAGCGGCGCGCTCGCCTATCACGTGCTCGAAGTCATGGAAGCCTTCACCCGCTCCTCGGACAGCGGGGGCTTCGTCACCATCGAAAGCCGGCCGGACCGGCCCATGCCGATGCCGGAACACGGTTTCTCATCTTGAAAGGACAGAAGACGATGCGTGAAGCTCTGATCGTCTGGGGCGGCTGGGCCGGGCATGAGCCTGAGCAGGGCGCCCATATCGTGAGTGAGATGCTGCGCGAGGCCGGGTTCACCACCTATCTCGAAAACACGACGGAAGCCTTCGCCGATCCGGCCATCGCCGAACTCAGCCTCATCGTGCCGATCTTCACCATGTCGAAGATCGAGAAGGAGGAGTTGGACAATCTCACCCGCGCCGTGGAAGGGGGCGTCGGCCTCGCCGGCTATCATGGCGGCATGGGCGATGCCTTTCGCGAGGCGGTGGAATACCAGTTCATGGTGGGCGGCCAGTGGGTCGCCCATCCCGGCAACGTCATCGACTATACGGTCGACATCACCAAGCCGGAGGACCCGGTGATGCAGGGCCTGCCGCGCCAGTTCCCCTATCGCTCCGAGCAGTATTACATGCATGTCGACCCGTCGAACGAGGTGCTCGCAACCACTACCTTCAGTGGCGAGCACGCGGCCTGGATCGAGGGCGTGGTGATGCCGGTGGTGTGGAAGCGGCGGCATGGCCGCGGTCGCGTCTTCTATTCCTCCCTCGGGCATGTCGCGCAGGAATTCGCGGTGCCCGAGATGCGCGAAATCCTGCGCCGCGGCATGCTGTGGGCGGCGCGGGACTAAGGGCGGCCCGGCCGCCGGTCGAGTGCGAGGTAGAGCGCGCCGCCCAGCACCGCCGCGCTGACGAAGGAGAGGTCCACGCCATGCGCGAGATGGGCCAGGGGCCCGGCGAAGAAGGCGGTGTCTGAGAACAGCAGGCCAACCACGATGGCCGCGAGCCAGGAGAGCACGGCGGCCGGGTTGAAGCCACCGGCATACCAGTAGCGCCCGCGCGGCCCGCGGCTCTCGAAGGCTTGCAGGTCGGACACTGCGAAGCGCCGCCCGTGGCGGAGATAACCTATGACGTTGATGATGCTCCAAGGCGTCACCAGCACAGTGACGATGGAGCAGAGTGCGAGAATGGCGCTCGCCGCGTTGAAGACGATGAGGCCGAGATAGGCGAGGACGAGGCCCACCAGGCTGAAGATGATGCCGACCTGAATGCGGGTAAGCCGCCACAGCACCGCCTGCAGGTCCAGCATGCCGTTATAGACCACCATGCCGCCATTCGCGGCATTGCCGATGAAGCCGATGAGGACCAGCGGCAGGATCAGCGCATGCGGCAGATGCAGCAGCATCTGCGCCGTCGGGTCGAAGGGATCGCTCACCGCAAAGCCGATCACCACGCCGCAGCCGCAGGCGATGAGGCAGCCCAGCACCATGCCCCAGAAGGGCCAGTGGAAGACGCGGCGGCTCGGCGTCGCGCTCGGGATGTAGCGCGCATAGTCCCCGGCAAAGGGCGCGTAGGAGATCGCATTCGCAATGGTCACCGTCACTGCCAGCGCCCAGCTCGGCCACCAGCCGCCCAAGACCAGCGGCGTGCCGTGCGGCGCCGCATGCGGCAGGCAGAAGCCGGTCAGCACCAGCAGGCCGAGAAGGCCCGACCAGGCGGCGAAACGCTCGCCGGCCACCAGGGTCGCATGGCCGAAGATGCCGAGACCGAGGACGACGACGGCGAGGAAGAGCAGCGCCACCGTCAGCGGCGTCTGCCCCGTCGGCAGGCCGAAGAGCAGATGGGCCGCCTGCACCAGCGGCGGTGCGCTGATCCATAGCACCATCGCGAAATAGCCGAGGTCGATCACCTGCGTGATGAAGGAGCCGACGTAGCGGCCGCGAATGCCGAAGAAGGCGCCGCTCGTCACGGTGCCGTTGGTCCCCGCGCGCGGACCCATCACCGCCATGGCAGCGACGAGCAGGGAACCGATCACCGTGCCCAGCAGAATGCTGGAGAGGGCACCGAACCAGCCAAGGCCGAAGGCGACCGGCAAGGCACCGATGACGATCGAGCCATAGGTCATCTGCGTGCCGAAAAAGACGAAGCCCATGTCGTGCGGCCGGGCGTGCCGTGCTGCCTCGGGAATGAAGCCGATGCCGCGCCGTTCGATCCGCCCGACCGCCTCTCCCTCCCGCAGTCGTTCGGCATTCGGCTCAGGCATCGGTCACTCCCTCTTCATCCATCCGCACGGGGTCTGGACGGGCGCGCGCCTGCAGCCGCATCGTGGTGCCCTCTTGCGAGAGGGTGACGCGGCCTTGTTTCGCGAGTTCCAGACCAGCGGCAAAGGTGCTGGTCCATCGCGACCGCGCGCGCAAGCCCCGGCCGGGTTCCGGCGGCGGCAGAAGATCGGGCAGAGGAAGCCCCCCGGGGGTCGCCTTCAGCCGCTGCAGAATGCGGGCAGCGGCGTCCGCGACGCTATGCAGCGGCGGGAGCTGCGGGCTGTAGACCGGCGCAGCCACGGTCTGGAAGCCCTCGAAAACCGCGATGCTGGCCCAGAGAAACTCGATGACGTCCGGCTCGGCGGCTGCGCCGGACCCTGCCTCGCCCAAACGCGCAGGCCACAGATCGCGGCCCAGCTGCGGCCGATTGTCCAGCCAGGCGGCGAGGCGGCGGGCTGCGTCGAGCGCCAAAAGCCGGTCGCGCAAGATCACGGCGTCCGCCTCTGCCGCGCGGCGCTCGTCGCTCTCCGCCGGGAGCAGCAGGCGCGCCCGCCATTCGACGATGCGCGCGGCCATGATCAGCCAGTCGGCCTTCTCAGGCAGCGGCACCGGCGCCTGCATGGCCTCCAGCAATTGCGTCACCAGCGCATGGACGGGCAGGTGCTCCAGCGCGCGTCCTTCCGTGCGAACGCGATCGAGCAGGAGGCCGAGCGGCCCGTCGAAATCGCCGACCGCGACATGCGGCCCCTGCCAGGCGGCTACCTCGCCGGCTTGGGTCATGCGTGGCTGGAGAAGAGGAGCATGGGCCAGCGCGCGCGGAGGGCGTCGAGCTTTAGCGCAGCGCCGCCGCGCGCCCAGAAGTCGTAGCCGATGCGCTCGGCGCGCTTTTGCTGCGGCCGAGCGGTCTCCGCGACAAGCGTCACCCGGCGGAGTTCCAACACGCCCCAATGGGCGAGGCACCAAGCGACGGCCTGATCATCACTCTGGCCCAAGGTCAGAACCGCCGCAGGCACGGGCAGCAGGCGATGAAGATCCAGCGGACAGACGACACGCGCGGCTGGCTGCGTCACTACCTCGGTCGAGACCCGCGCCTGATGCGCCAGCACGGCCTCGCGATAATGCCGGGCCAGGCGCCGGCACCCTTCGAGCGAGAGGTTTCGTCCCTCTGCCGGCACGCGCAGCGCGGTGTGAAAAACGTCCTCCTCCAGGCGCTCTGGGTCCATGCTCCAGGGCGTGATGCCGGGGCCCCGCGCCGCCTGTGCGAAAGCGTCTCGATCGGCGTGGGGGCCTTCGACGAACAGCCGGCCGTGCTGCCACGCGGTCGCCCCGTCAGCCGCGCGGGCTCGCCGGCGGCCGCGCGGCCGCGGCGAAGAGGGCCGTGGCACGGACGCCGTCTCCGCGGCATCCGGCGCCGGCGCCGGCGCCCAGGGAAAGCGAATCTCCATCACGCGGCCCCTAGGCCGGCAGCGCGCAGGCTGCGCCGGTCCTTATATCGGGTGTGGCGCATGATCTCGGCCTTGCCCAGGCCGCGCTCCTGCGCTTCGGCAACGAACCCGGCGCGCAGGGCATGCGCACTCAACCGTCGAGCCTCCTCGGCGTCGAAACCGGCAAGCGCCACCCGATGGTTCAGAATGCGGCGCACGGCGTCTGGATGCAGGCTGCCGCCGCCGATCCGCCCACTGCGGCTGATCGGCCGGAACAGCGCGCCGGCCGTGCGGCGGGCCAGGGCCTGCCAGGCGCGCCAGGCACGCACGGGGCAGAGCGCGTCCTCCTCGCTGCGCGGCAAAGCCACCGCCGCCGCCGCCGATGCGCCCTCCCCTCGTCCACGGATCTGCAGCACCAGGCCCCCGGGTTGCTCTACGACGTCCTCGACACGCAGGGCGACGATTTCGGAGCGGCGCAGCGCGCCGGCGAAGCCGAAGAGCAGCACGGCACGGTCACGCCGTCCCCGCGCGGTCTCATCGCAGGTCGCGAGCAGACGGTGCAGCAGCGCGCGGGTGAGCGGTGCGGCTTTGCCGGAGGGGGCGCGTGCCCGCAAAGCCGCATCCCGAAGGGCCGCGCGCAGGGCGGGATGGCGCGGGTCCCAGGGCAAGGCGTTGAATCTGTGCATCGTGCCGATCGCCGCGAGGCGTCGCCGAATGGTGCTCGCCGTATGGTCCGGCGCGAGATCTGCGAGATAAGCCGTGAGCGTGCGCATCGCTGCGGGAATGGGCGTGTGGCCATGGGCGCTGCACCAGGCGGCGAAATGGGCCCAATCGGCGCGATAGGCGCGTTGGGTTGCGCCGGCCAGAGCGGCGGACCGAGGCGCATCCTTGGCCTGGTGAGACTCGTCGATCGAAGAGCTCGGCATGCCGAAATTTCGCCGTGGACTATGAGGATGACAAGCGGAATTGCGTTAGGCGCGATAATTCTTATTGTATCGCTCGCTACCAATGAGGCGCTACGGTGCCAACGCCGCAGGCCCATCATCCCGATCCGCCATGGCGGCCTTGGCGTCCCGAGCACCCTGCCCTATATTCTGCCCCAGATTAGGGCAATATGTGAGGCACACCCGTGTCAGCGACCACCTTCATCCATGACACCGCCACGCCGGACGGCATGATCGCCGCTGACCGGCTGAGCTCCATGCTACACATCACGCGGGCGGAGCTTGCCGTCAGCCTGGGCCTGTCGCGCGATGCCATCGCCAAGGCCGCCCGGGTCTCCACCCCGTCCACCCAGGCGCGGCTGCGCGACATCGTCGAGATCCTCAACCGGGTCTGCCCCTGGGCCGGATCGCCTCAGCAAGCCTACGCTTGGTACCGCTCGCAGCCCCTGCCCTCCTTCGGGGATCAGACCGCGGAAGCCCTCGTCAAGGAAGGCCGCGCCGAGGCGGTGAAACGCTATCTCGATCGGATCGCGGTCGGCGGCTACGCGTGAGGTTTCGCGGCCAGGTCTTCCGCGCCCATCATCCGCGTTGGGCCTTCTCGCCGCTCTCCGGCGAGGGCGCGGCGCGCCATGGCGGCCGTTTCAACCCGCCGGGCATGCCGGCGCTCTACACCGCGCTCCGAATGCAGACGGCCTGGGCCGAGGCTCAGCAGGCCTTTCCCTTCAAGGCCCAGCCGATGACGCTTTGCGCCTATGAGGTGGACTGCGCGGAGGTCGCAGACCTCACCGATCCAACCCAGAGGACGGCGCTTGACGTGGGGCAGAGTGACCTCGCCTGCCCTTGGGAAGATCTCGCCTCCCGCCGCCTCATACCCCCCTCCTGGGCGCTTGCGAGGCGCCTGGCAGCTAAGGGTATCGCCGCCATCGTGGTGCCGAGCTTCGCCGCCGGCGCCACCGCCGCTGACGTCAACATGGTCTTCTGGCGCTGGGGGCCGGAGCTGCCGCACCGGGTGGTCGTCATCGACGACGAAGGCCGGCTGCCGCGGAACGACCGATCCTGGGAGCCTGCATGAGCGGTTCCGAGTCGAGTGAGCAGGACGCGCAAGGCGGCGGTGATTCGGCCATCCGCGGCGTGGACTTTACTGGGAGACGTCCCCAGCCCTGGGGTGGACTTTACTGGGCGGGGGCGTGGACTCTGCCGGTACGCCCGATTTCGGAAGACGAAGGGAATCAAAGCTCTAGGCGATTCCGTCCCGTGGACTTTGCTGGGCATAGTACAAGTATAAAAATCAAATAATCCAAACCAGTAGCTTGCCCCGCTAAAGTCCACGGTGACATTCGTCCCGTAATCGCTCAATCTGCATCGCATGGGGAAGGTGCACGACATTCTGGAGGCGAAAGGCAAGCAAGGCGCTTTGCTGGCCGACTTCGAACGCGTCGTGGTGGAAGCCGCCGCACAGTATCTGGGCGACGAAGAAAACAGCATAGGGTTTCTGTACTCCGGCTGGTGCCAGGCCGCCCTGCCCCACCGCAAATTGGCGAATGACGCAGGCTGGCAGATCGAAAGCGAGCGGATGGCTCTGGTGGTGGAGCCGGGCATGCGCCCGACCCCCAGCGGCCGCCCCGAAGCCGTCGGTGTTCCCTATGGCAGCCGTGCTCGACTGATCATGATCTATCTGCAAAGTGAGGCCATTCGCACCCAATCCCGCGAAATCTTGCTCGGCCGCTCGCTGCGGGAATGGCTGACGAAGATGGGGATTCCCGTCGGCGGCAAAAGTCTGAAGGACGTGCGGGACCAGTGCGAGCGCATCAGCCGCTGCCGCCTGAGCCTCACGATCCGCCAGGGCAGCCGCATCGGCATGACGAACCAGAACGTAGTCGATACCGCGATGTTCCTGGAAACAACCGAACCCGGCCAAGGCAGCCTTTTCGTCGAAACAGCGCGGCTCTCTGAGGGCTTCTACGAGCAGTTGCAGCGCCATCCGGTGCCGCTGCAGGACGCGGCTATCCGCGCAATCGCCAATAATTCCATGGCCTTGGATGTCTATGCCTGGCTCGCCTATCGGTTGCATTCGCTCGACAAACCGCGGCCGATCTCCTGGAAAGCCGTGAAGACCCAGTTCGGCGCCGGTTATGCGCGGATGGACCACTTCAAGATGAATTTCCGCCCCACCTTAGCCTTGGCGCTCGCCGTCTATCCGGATGCCCGGGTGGAAGAGGACGCGCATGGCGGGGGGCTGGTGCTCTACCCGTCGCGTCCGCCGGTGCCAAGCCGGCTGGTCGCCATCCCCGGACGGGGCGGCTCCCAGTAAAGTCCACGAGGCCGAGCAAGCCGCTCAGGCGGGGCTGACCCAAGGGTCAAGCCCCGTTTTTTGTGCTTGATAGGGTTGAAATCGCTGGTGTTTTCGGGGGGCTGAGCAAGCAGCTCCCAGTAAAGTCCACATGCACACGGCCGGCTGTACGAGCCGGCACCCAGTAAAGTCCACGGGATCTGACGGCCCGTCAGCGGCTCATCGAGAAGCCGAAATTCGGCTTTTTGCGGGGCCCGGCCTGGTATTCTTCGTAAAGCGCATCCAGCCGTTCCAGCAGAAAGGCGCCGAATTCGGGCGCCACAGCCCGGTCGATCGCGAGCGTGAAAGCCTGGGCGCTTTCGGTGACCATGGCGACGCGCTGGCCGTTGCGGGCGACCCAGGGATGCGGCTTGCTGCGCGGGCTGACTGTGGCGGCGCGCGTCAGATGCTGGAACAGCATCTCGAAGCGACGGTCGGAGGGGGCGGCAGTGAAGCGTTCGCTCTCCAGCAGCGGATCGACCGGCCGTTCCCGCACCCGTTCGACATAGGCCTTGGACAAGGCGAGCCAGCGATCTCGCCCGGCGGAGGGCGCCGGCCCCACCGCTTCCACGATGTCGGTCGGCAGACGGTTGACGACGGAGATGAGGCGCGAGAGCGTCGTTTTGTCGATGGAGAGCGCCTGCATGATCGTCTCCCGATCGTGCCCCGCCTCTTCCAGGGATTGGGCAAATCGCCCCCGCTCGATGAAGGAGAGATCGGCACGGGCGCTGTTCTCCTGGCCCTGGGCGATGACGAGGTCGCGGTCGGTCAGCGGCTTGACGACGGCGCGCACGGGGCGGCCGAGTTCGGTCGCGGCGGCCAGCCGGCGATGGCCGAAGGCCACTTGGTAGCGGCCCTTCACCTCGGGATGCGGTCGGACGAGGATCGGGCTTTCCTGGCCCTTTTCGGCGATGCTGTCACGGAGCGCCCGGTAGCTGTCGTCTTGCGGCTCCATGCGGTCGGCGATGGGTGACCGGTCGATGAGCGCCGTATCGATCTCGACGATCATCTCCCCTGAGGCGAGCTTCGCCTCGAGCGTCCGCGCCGCCTCCGCCCGGGCCGCCAGGTCGTCGATGGTGCGCGTCACCGCGCCGAAGGCGCCGCGGCTGGAGAAGGCGGAGGAGGGCGCGCGTGGAGCGGTGGGTGCAGAGGGAGGAGCGGCCGGCGCCGCTTCATGCGGCGCAGCCCCCTCCCCTTCCTCGGCCGGCTTCTTCTCGGTCAGGCTCGCCAACAGGTTCTTTCGTGCCATCAGGAGCGCCCCCAGGTTGCGTGAATGAGATCTTCGATCTCGCCATTGACCGCATCGAGCGATTCCATCGCGCGGTCGTAGGTCGCCGCGGTGAACTGCCGCCGCTCGACCTCGTAGAGTGTCTGCTTGGTGATGCCGGCGTCGGAGATGGCGACGCTCTTGAGCATGGGGTTGATCAGCACGTGCTGGCCGAAGAGGGACCGCAGGAAGCCCACCATCTGGGTCTGCGGCCCGTCCGACGGCTCGTAGCGCGTGACGAGATAGCGCAGCCAGTCAAAGCCCATGTTGCCCCCTGCCCGCTTCAGATGGCCGAGGAGATCGCCCATCATCAGCAGGAACTGGCACATGGACATCACGTCCAACATCTGCGGATGGACGGTGATGAGCACCGCGGTCGCCGTACAGAGGGCCGACATGGTGAGGTAGCCGAGCTGGGGTGGGCAATCGATGACGACGACGTCATAGTCGTCCGCCACCCCTTCGAGCGCGGCATTGAGGCGGGCGAAGAAGATGCTGTCCCCTGCCCCGCCGTTCCTGAGGGCGAGTTCCCGCGGCGTGTCGTATTCGAACTCCATCAGCTCGATGTTGCCGGGGACGATGTCGAGGCCGGGAAAGTTGGTTGGTTTGATGACCTCCCTGAGCGGGCGCCGCTGCTCGTCATAGCGGATGGCGCCATAGAGGGTTTCGTTCTCGCCAATGTCGAATTCGGGCTGGAAGCCGTGCAGCGAGGAGAGGCTCGCCTGCGGGTCGAGGTCGATCGCGAGCACGCGGTGGCCGCGCAGCGCCAGATGTTGCGCGAGGTGGGCCGCCGTCGTCGTCTTGCCGCTGCCACCCTTGAAGTTGACGACCGCGACGACCTGGAGGGCTTCACCGTCCCGCCGGTGGGGCACGTAGCGTTTGCTCGAGCGGCCATTGGCATCGAGATAATGCCGCAGATCCTGGATTTGCTCGGCGGTGTAAGAGCGGCGGCCGCCGGCGGTGACCATGGGGTCTGGCCCCTTGCCGTCCAGCGACAGGTTGCGGAGATAGCCGGGCTTGACGCCGAGGAGCTTCGCGGCTTCGCTCACCTGGAAGGGACGAAGCGTCTTGTGGGCGGCGGGCGGGAAGAGTTCCAGCCGGTGGGCCTGAAGCTTTTCCGAGAGATCGCGCGCATGGTGGCTGATGATCGCGTCGATGTCTTGGGTCAAAGAGCGGGCAGGGGTGGACTGCCGGGTATCTGCTTGGCTCATGCTTTGGAATCGCACATGCGGTTTAAACTCGAAATGGGGTTATAAGCGCATTTAACGAGCTACCTGCTTTCCCGCAATGATTTCCGCGATCCCAGGCAAAATCTCCACAATCAGAAACGGCCGGCAGAGCGGTTGACGGCTGTCAACTCGTCGCATTTCGGCCCTAATGGCGTGGGCGGATGAGCGGTGGTGGGTCCGGGTGCTACGAGTTGACAGCCGTCAACTCGTAGCAGCGTCGCCCTGATCTCGATGGTAGGGGCGGTAGCCCCGCCGAAGCTTCGCGGACAGAAGCCTCTGCAGTGCCGCCATCGCTGCGGCGCCATTGGGATATGGATCATGCCGCCGGCGACCATCGGTGCCGATTCGCCCCCACTGGCGCAGCAGCAGCACGTGGCCAAAGAGGTCGCTGGTGATCGCCAAGCGATAGAAGCGTCGCGCGTTCCGCTCGGGCGCGATGCGGCGCAGCGTCAAGCTCTGGTCCTGTGGCCCCGCCATGGCTCCCGCTCCGAGGCTGTCCTCTGCACTGCTCCGAGTCTACAGGCTTGCGGAAGAGGGGAGGGGAGTCCTTTGCGAATCCCGGCGATTCCTCCACCGCATGGCGCCGGTGCTGCAACCTGCCCGCGGAGTGGTGCGTGGCCCGAGGCTGTCCTGGCCTCCGATCAACGCGCCGTGCAGCGAGGCGGGGCTGGTGCGTGTGTGCTCCCCAACCTCCCCACGGGGCATGGAGGGAATACCCATCAGTCGGGCTGGTTCTCAGGGTGTCGCCAGTCTTGTCGCCCGAGGCCGGTTGGCGACCATGACCCGTCTCCTGCCAACTTCGTCATCGGCGTGCGGCCGGGATGCATCGTCGGCGCAACCGGAAGCCGAGGTCGCACTCTGGCGGGTCGCCGCGGTCTTTGCGCTGCTCGCCATGGGCCTCGTCGCCGCTGTCCCGTTGGACGCATCGCCCGGATGCGCGAACCGCGATGATCCGGGTGGGGAAGGAGAGGAGGGGAGGGAAGGGAAAGGGCTGCGCCGAATGATTTCGTCCGCGAGCGTCGTCACCGCATCCGCGCGCGGGGATGATCTGGATAGGTTTGCCAGCCGTCAGCGCCGGGTTTCAGGCCGTCCATCTTCTCTGCGTCAGGAGTTATCGCGCCTATCGTAATTACCGGCTGAGGTGCCCAGAAACCGTCGTCCGCCGCTCAATCCGCATGGTCCGGCGCCGCCGTCGGATCATCGATCATCTGCGCCAAGCGCCGGCCACCCTCGGCCAGAGCCCCCTCCCATCGCTGCCGCTCCTCCGGCGCCCGCCCGCGCGGCACGATCATGCAGAGGCAGCCGAGCGCCACATCGTCCCTGCCGCGCACGGGCACCGCCAGGCAATCCGCGAAATCATCCACCAGTCCGCTGGTGCTGAAGAAATTCATCCGGCGGGCCTCCGCCACTTCCCGGCAGAACTGCGCAATGTCCAGCCTCTCACCGTCCGGCAGCACGAAGTCCTCACGCGGGATGAAGGCTTTGATCGCGTCCTCGTCCAGGTGATCCACCAGGAGACGCCCGGACGCTGTCCAGGGAATGGGCATGTCCCGCCCTACATCCGAGCTGATTTTGAACAGCGCCCGCCCGGTCTTCATGTGCAGCACGGTGAACTTGTTGCCGTTGAGCGTGCAGAACTGGCTCGTCTGCCCCGTGGCTCTGGCGAGCGCCGCAACCGCCTGACCGGCCATCCGACTGACCCTGTGATTGTTCAGATAGTCGGCGCCGTAGAAATGCAGCGTCCGCCCGAAGAAGACGCGCGATTGATCATCATAGACCTCGAGCAAGCCAGCATCGAGCAGGCGGTTGACGAGATCGTACGTCGTCGACCGCGGTGCGTCGAGGCGCCGCGCCAATTCCCCGATCCGCAGCGGCTGACCGGCGAGATGGAGTGTCTTGAGCAGATCGAGCACGCGATCCACACCGCGGACCCGAGACCCTTCAGTCGAATTCGCCACGTCGAATATCCGAAATGTCGTTGCGCCGTTTTAGCGCTTATCGTAGGCTTGTCCAGTATACAGAACCACAGTCCAGTCTGTTGGACAATTCTTCGCCTAGCAGGGTCTCGACGGCGCAACGGCCTTTCATGGACCGATGCGGCGACGAACCATCTGCATCTTCCGTGCCATCCGCTTCTCGTCTGCAGGTGAACATGAAACGTCTCGCAGGAAAGGTTGCAATCGTCATCGGCGGTGCGCGCGGCATCGGCGCCGGCATCGTCACGCGATTTATCGAGGAAGGAGCTTCGGTCGTCATCGGCGATCGCGACGCGCGCTCTGCAGAGGCCTTCATCGCCAGCCTGGCGGCGCCGGGCACCGTCCGCTTCGTGCCGATGGACGTGATGTCGGCGGCGGACAACGCGCAGATTGCGCAGGTCGCCGAGAGCGCGTTCGGCCGGCTCGACATTCTCTGCCAGAACGCCGGGATCTATCCTTGGACGATGATCGAGGATGTCAGCGAGGAAGAGTGGGACCTTGTCCTCGACGTCAATCTGAAGGGGGCCTTTCTGGCGCTGCGCGCCTGCCTGCCCGCGATGAAGCGCCAAGGTGCGGGCCGCATGATCTTCACCTCCTCCATCACCGGTCCGCGCGTCAGCAGCCCCGGCCACAGCCACTACGCAGCCAGCAAGGCCGGCATCGTCGGCCTGATCCGCAGCGCCTGCATCGAGCTTGCGCCCTACGGCATCACCGTCAACGGCGTCGAACCCGGCAACATCCTCACCGACGAGATCAAGCGGTCGCGCTCGCAGGACTTCATCGCGGGCATGGAACGGTCTGTTCCCCTGGGCCGGTTGGGCACCCCCTCGGACGTCTCCAATGCCTGCCTCTATCTCGCGTCCGACGAGGCGAGCTACGTGACCGGCACCACCATCGTCGTCGATGGCGGGCAGATCACCTGCGAGAGCAAACCCTAGACCAGCATTCGCCGCGCCCGTCTCCCTATCGAGAAGAACCACCACCGACCATCGCAACAAGGAAAAAGGACGATGATCTCGGCTATCCTCCACCGGATCGGCGGGCGGCGGCTTCACCGCACCGCGCTTGCCCTGGGCAGCCTCCTCAGCCTTGGCGGTCATGCAGCGCTCGCACAGACGGCAAGCGCCGCCGACGCGCAGTCCGCGAAGCTCACCTTCTGGTTCTGGGGTGAGAGCGACGTGCCGGGAATCGACAAATGGCTGGCCGGCGCGGTGCAGAAGTATGAGGCGCTCAACCCCAAGGTCAGCCTGACCGTCGTCCCCCAATCCTCGGACACGCTGATCGGCGCGTTCCGCCTGGCGGCCCAGAGCAAGTCCGGCCCTGACATGGACACGCAATGGGCAACGCTGCCGACGCTCACGCCCTATTGGACGGGGGCGGCGGTGCCGATCTCGGACTATGTGCCGGCGAGCGAAACGGCGCAGTGGCTCAACACCAACGAGAACACGACGGGCGGCAAGATCATCGCGATGCCGCTCTATCTGATCGGCGTTCCGCTGGTCTGGAACAAGGATCTGTTCAAGCAGGCGGGCCTTGACCCGGACAAGGCACCCAGAACCTGGACCGAGTTCCTGGCGGATTGTGCCGCCCTGAAGGCCCATGGCATCACGCCCTTCGGCATGGGCAACAGCGACGGGTTCTTCGGCGCCTGGATGTTCGCGATCTACGCCAAGCAGCAGTTCGATTCGCTCGACCAGCTCAAATCCGCGATTGCCGGCACCGGCCCTTATACGATGGCCGACCTCGATGGGGTTCTGCGCAACCTCTACACCATGATGCAGGACTTCGTGGCCAAGGGCTATGTCAACTCCGACATCGCCTCCCTCAGCCTCACCCAGGGTTGGACCTTGTTCCCGCAGAAGAAGGTGGCGATGTCCTTCGCGACTGATGGCAACGTTCTCTCCTGGGAGCAGACGCTCGGCGCGAAGGCGATCGGTGTCGCCGCACCGCCGATCTGGGGCCATGGCAAGCTCGCCGACACCTACGACGTAACCCAATCCTCGGACGAGTTCATCACGAGCTGGTCGAAGAACAAGCAGGCGGCGGCGGACTTCCTTGCCTGGCTGCATCAGCCGGAAAACCTGAAGACGCTCTACAGCCAGACCAACGCCTTCCCAGCCGACAAGCGCTTCCCCGTATCGGAGATTTCCGATCCTCTCGCCAAGCAGCTCTACGCGTTGGACACGGCGCCAGTCTCAATCTGGCTCGAGAACTACCTTCCCCCGCAGATCGACAACAATGCGGACATTCCGGCCGGACAGCTGATCGCCTCCAAGGCTGGTACGCCGGATCAGGCGGTCGCGATCTGGGACCGCGTGATCAAGCAGTGGCGCTTGCAGCAGGTGCAGGAATTCCGCCAGTTCAAAGCCTGGGCCGGCACGCATGGCTGAGACGGACCATCTGGTCCTGCCGCGTCTCGGCAAGGACGGCGAAGCGACCCTTCGCCGTCTCCCAAGCGTTAAGTCGCGCCGCTTCCACCACCTCTGGGCCTATGGCTTCGTCCTGCCCGCCGTGCTGGCGCTGCTGGCGACCTTCGGCTATCCGCTGATCGCCGTGATTCGCTTCAGCTTTTATTCCGGCACGGTGGGGGACCTGACCTATGTCGGGACAGCCAATTATGAGGGCCTGTGGCAGGACCCGATTTTCATAGGCTCCCTGCTCAACAACCTGAAGCTCCTCGCCACCGTGCCGATCATGACAGTGCTCGCGCTGATCATCGCCCTGATTCTGAATGCCCAGGTGCGCGGCTGGCAGTTCTACAGGACGATCATCTTCCTGCCCTATATTCTGCCAGCAACCGCGATCGGCCTCGCCTTCAGCTTCCTGCTCGAGCAGCGCGGGGTTCTCAACACGCAGCTGCTGCACTGGCATCTGGGCTTCCTGGCCGCCGACTGGCTTGGCTCTGCGGTCAATGTGGTGCCCACGATCGGTGGCGTCATCATCTGGCAGCAGCTCGGCTTCGGCGTCGTCGTCTTCGCCGCCGCCCTCCTTGCCGTGCCGCAGGAACTGGTGGAGGCGGCGCGGATCGATGGCGCGAGCGGCTGGCAGATCCAATGGTCGATCCTGCTGCCGCAGATCCGGCGGGTGATCGAGTTCTTCATGATCGTCGAAGCGATCACCGTGCTCTCGGCGATCTTCACCTATGTCTACGTCCTGACCAAGGGCGGCCCCGCGGAAGCCTCCAGCGTGCTCGAATACTATATCTTCGAGAACGGATTTCAGAACGGTGCGATCGGCGTCGCTTCCGCCGCGGTCGTCGTCCTGCTCTGCCTCGCGAGCGTGCTGATCTTCGTCTATCTGCGCATGCGTGGCCAGGCGGCCGAGGGCCGGGCATGAGACACCGACTCCTCCCTGGTCTGCAGCAGCTCCTCCTGATTGGGCTGACGCTCGTCTCGGTCTATCCCCTGTGGTTCGTCCTGCAGACCGCGCTGAAGACGCAGCAATCCTATCTGCGCGACCCGACCGGACTGCCGAGCCCGCCGAGCCTGCGCGGATTCCTCGACGTTTTCGCGACCATGCCCTTCGGCCATTGGACTCTGAACAGCATGTTCGTGGCCGTGGTTGCCGTCGTGGCGGCAACCGCGATCGCGGTCTTTGCCGCCTATGCGATCGCTTTCGGCCGCTTCGTCGGAAAGCATACCTTCTTCAACGTCAACATCGCCCTGATGGCACTGCCGCCCGTGGCCCTGGTGGTGCCGCTGTTCACGGTGATGGTGCAACTTGGCCTCATCAACACCTTGCCGTCGGTGATGCTGGTCTATACCGGTCTGCTAATTCCGTTTTCGATCTTCTTCCTGACCAACTTCTTTCGCGAGCTGCCGCAGGAGCTGATCGAAGCGGCGACGATCGACGGCGCCTCGCATACGCGCATCCTGCTGCGGATCGTCATGCCGCTTTCGGTGGCGACCACCTTCACCCTGGTGATCGTCAATACCATCTGGGTGTGGAACGAGCTTCTCTTTGCGCTCGTCTTCCTGCAGGACGAGCGGCAGCGCACCGTCATGGCGGGACTGGCGCTGTATCAAGGCCGCTTCGCGACGAACGAGCCGATGATGATGGCGGGCGCGCTGCTCTCCATTCTGCCGCTTCTCGTTCTCTATCTCGCCAGCCAGAAGTTCTTCGTTCGCGGCATGACGGCGGGGATCGGCAAGTAAAAGGCCGGCAGGGGGGGCGCGTTCCGCCTTGGGTCGGCCTGAGGCAGACCAGCTGCCTCGGCCCCTTCCCGGCCGCCGAGCAGCCGAGACTCGACCGTCAGCGTCAAGAGGCGTCTCCGGTCAGTGCGGCGGTAATCGTGCCCCCATGGATGGTCAGCCGGCCGAGAGAGATCGGCAGCGAAAGGCGGCGCGGACCTGCGCTGCCCGGATTGACATAGAGCACGTCATCCTTTCGCCACTGGATCGGTTTGTGAGAGTGACCATAGACGACCACCTGAAAACCTGCCGCGGCCGGATCGATCGCGAGGGTGTCGATGTCATGCAGCACGTAGATCGCGGTGGTTGCTCCAAGCTTCAGCATCGCGGTTTCCGGAAAGGCACGCGCCCAGGGTGCCGTGTCGATGTTTCCGCGCACCACCGTGACGGGGGCCAGTTCACTCAACGAGGCGATGATCTCGGGGCGGCCGACATCTCCCGCATGGATGATGAAATCGCTTCCCTCGAGGTATGCGCGCGCCTGTGGGCGCAGCAGCCCGTGGGTGTCCGAGATCAAGCCCACCTTGATTGGGCGCACGACGCTAGCCTCCCGTCTGGCTGAACAGGCTGGCCTCTGCCGCCTCATGCCGCCCGAACTGGGAGAGGGTGACGCCCACCAGGCGAATGCCGGTTCTCAGCGGGTACAGGCTCCGGACGAGGGTGAGGCTATGGTCATGCAGACCCTCGCGCTCGATCACCGGGCTGCCGATCGTGCGGCTGCGGGTGCAGATCTGAAAGTCCTGCCATTTCACCTTCACGGTGACCGTTCTTCCCCGGGCGCCGGTTTTCTCGCACCAATCCCACACGTCATCCGCCATCCTCAACACGCCGCGTTCGATGGCCTCGGGATCTGTCAGATCCTTCTCGAACGTCGTCTCCGAGCCGGAGGATTTGCGTTCGCGATTGGCGACCACCGGCCGGCTGTCTTCGCCCCGGGCGATCTCGTAATACCAGGTGCCAGATCGCCCAAAGTGCTGGGCCAGAAAGGGCAGGGTCTTGGCGCGCAGGTCAGCCCCGGTGTTGATACCCAAGCGCGTCATCTTCGCGGCCGTGACGGGCCCGACGCCATGAAACTTGGCCACCGGCAGCGCCTCGACCCAACCGGGCCCCATCTCAGGCGTGACGACGAACTGGCCGTTCGGCTTGCGGTGGTCCGACGCGAGCTTGGCCAGGAACTTGTTGTAGGAAATGCCTGCCGATGCCGTGAGGCCCGTCTCCTCGAAAATGCGGCTGCGGATCTCCTTCGCCGTCAACCACGCGGATGGCAGGCGCTTCGTATTGGCCGTGACGTCCAGATAGGCCTCGTCCAGGGACAAGGGCTCGATCAGCGTCGTGTATTCGGCAAAAATGGCCTGGATCTGCCGAGAGACGGACCTGTAGACCTCGAACCGGGGGGGAACAAAAATCAGATCAGGGCATCGGCGCTTGGCAATGGCGGATGGCATGGCCGAGCGCACACCGAAGGCCCGGGCTTCGTAACTGGCGGCGGCCACGACCCCGCGCCGTTCCGCATGGCCGACGGCCAGCGGCCGCCCGCGCAGGGAGGGATCATCCCGCTGCTCGACCGAGGCGTAGAAGGCATCCATATCGATATGGATCACTTTCCGGATGGGCGTGCCGGCCATCTGGCCTTCGTAGCAGGGATGGAACAGAAAGGGAACTCAGCCCACGGAGTCTCTTGCGAACAGCTGCATCACCTGATGCCCCAGTGTCGCGATCCTGACGCGGCAGGATGAGCCCTGTCCGGAGACGGGCCTTCACGCGCGCACGCGCAGCTTCTGCGGATCGTAATGCGGGAAGGGCACGATGGTGGCGGAGAGGCGTTTGCGGTGCCCATCCAGCTTGCCAATCTCGACCGCCGCGCCCACCGCCGCCTGGGCGATGTCGAGGCGTGCGAGGGCGATGCTGTTCCCAAGCAGGGGAGAGCGTGTGGCACTGGTGACGATGCCGATCTGTGCCCGGCCGACAAACACCGGGTCCCCATGGGCGGCGGGCTCGTCACCCGCCAGCGTCAGCCCGACCAGCTTGCGCGCCGGCGCGGCGCGGCGGCGGTTGAGGGCCGCGCGGCCGACGTCTCCCTCCTTCTCCGCGACCGTGAAGCCGATGCCGGCCTCGAAGGGATCGGTCTGGTCGCAGAAATCATAACCCGCGAAGACGAGCCCGGCTTCGATGCGCAGCATGTCGAGCGCCTCCAGCCCGAGGGGCGCCAGGCCATGCGGCTGGCCGGCCTGCCAGATCGCATCCCATACCGCTTCGCCATCGCGCGGGTGGCACCAGATTTCGTAGCCGAGTTCCCCAGTATAGCCGGTACGCGAGACGAGGACGGGCCGGCCGGCAGAGCCGCCCAGGCGGCCGATGGTGAAGCGGAACCAGCCGAGATCCGCAAGCGACGGCTGATGCGGTGGGGTCCAGACGAGCGGGGCCAAAATTTCCCGGCTTTTCGGCCCCTGGACGGCAAGGTTATGCAGCTGGTCGGTGGAGGAGCGGACCCAGACGGCCAGGTCCCATTCGGCGGCCTTCTGGCGCAGCCATAGGCCCGTTGCGTCGTCCCCCACGACGAGGCGGAAATTAGCGGGCCCGAGGCGCAGGATGGTGCCGTCATCGATCATGCCGCCATGGTCATAGACCAGCGCGGTGTAGACGACCTGGCCGACCGCGAGCTTGGCGATGTTGCGCGTGGTGCAGCGCTGCAGCAGCTGCTCGGCATCGGGTCCGGTGATTTCGAATTTGCGGAGGGCCGAGAGATCCATCACCACCGCGGCCTCGCGGCAGGCCCAGTATTCGGCGATGGCGCCATAGGCCGGAAAGCGCGCCGGCAGCCAGAAGCCGCGGTATTCGGTGAAAGCCTGGGTGAGGGCGCTGGTGCGCGCGTGGAAGCCGGTTTCCCGCGTCAGCCGCGGCTCTGCATCGGGGGTCATGCGATAGGCCGATCCTTTGGGAAACGCCGCCGAACGATCATAGACCCTGACGTGGATATCCGTGGGCTGCCAGCCGTTGGCGGGGTCGATATCATCGGCGCAGGAGGAAGTGGCGCAGACGAGATCCGTCAGGGCACGCAGCAGAACGTAGTCTCCGGGCCTGGACCATGGTTCGTCCATGGTCAGCTGGTTCTGCGCATCAACCTGGGTGTTGTAGAAGAAATTGATCGCGGGCCAGCCCTTGCGCGGTGCGACGCCATAGGGCGCGAGGGCCGCGTTGAAGTTGTCCGAGCAATTGGCATGGCCGGGATAGCCGGCATCCTCGTAATATTTCGCGGTGCAGGCAAGGGCGAAGGTATCGTGCCGGCCCACCGTATCCTGGATGATCTCGACGAGCGGCCGCATCTCGGCATCGAAATACTTAGAATGCAGCCCCGGGCCCGGATAGGCCGCCCCCATCAGGGTGCGGGTGACGGTCGGATCGAGCCCGCGTTCCACGCCGCGCGCGAGATCGGCCGCTTCAAAGGCCAGAAAATCCGAACACTGTTTGCCTTCGACATCGATGATCTGGATGTAGTCGCCGGCGCGCACGGTGAAGGCGCGGGCGGTGGCGGCCGTGATCCGCAGGTCGAGCAGGGGAGGGGCAAGCGGCGCGGGCAGGGGCGGCGCATCCGCCGTCGGCCGCTCGATCTCGACGCGCAACTCGGTCGGAGGGTGCTGCGCGTCAGGCAGCATTGGCGCGCCCGGTGCGGCGACGACGACCTGGAGCGCCTGGGGTGCCACGTAGCGGAAGCCAGTGCCGGCCGCCCCCGTGCCATCCAGCACCTGCCAGCCGCGGGCGCTGCGGCCATCAGGTAGGCCATCCAGCAGAGCCGTGCTTCCCCCGGCGCCCGGCAGCCTCGTCTCGCCCAGCCGCGTGCCGAGCGTCGTCTCCGTCTCGAACGCGGGCGCGGGCAGGACGGGCGCATCCGGGCCGAGCAGGAAGAGTTCGGCGCGCTGCAAGCCTTCGACATCGATGATCCGCAGCGCATCGCCAGCTGCGAGCGCGAAGGCGGCTGCGCTGCCGCCGAAGACGGTGCTGCGCTGCGTGCGCATGGGCGGCTACTCAGCGGCCTTCGGCACGGCGAGGAAGGCTTCGAGGGAATCATCCAGGGCCTGCATCCAGACCGTGTGATGCTTGGGGGCCATGGTACCGGTGAGGGTGGAGGGATAGCTTTGATCCCGATAGGTCAAGATGCCTTCCACCTTGTGATGCTCCCATTCCTTGAAGAGCTTGGCGACGTGATCGACGTCGAGCGCCGGGTAATCCGTGGCGCTCAGCAGATCCCGCACATACTCCGTCTGGAAGTCAATCGCCTCGAAGGGATCGGCGACCGTCTCTTCCCGAGCGCGCCAGGCCTGGATGTCCGCGGCAATGGCCGGGGCATCGGGCAGGGTGATGCGGCCCATGATCACGTCGCGCGCCAACCAGGCTTGGGCATCGAACATGTTGAAGGTGTAGTACTGGTCCTGCATGCCGAGATAGATGAGCTTCGGATTGTCCTGCCAGATCACGCCTTTGTAGAGGTGCAACGGATAGAGGCGGTTGTTGGTCGAAAGCCGCAGGCCGTCCGGCAGGAACGGGAAGTAGTGCTTGTAGCCGGTGCAGAGGACGATGGCGTCCACCTCTCGGCTCGTGCCGTCCTTGAAGGTCACGGTCCGGCCGCTGACCTTGGTGAGCAGCGGGACTTCGGCGAAGCCTTCCGGCCAGTCGAAGCCCATGGGCTTGGTGCGGTAGCTGAAGGTGATGGATCTGGCGCCGTATTTGTAGCACTGCACGCCGATGTCCTCGGCCGAGTAGCTGCTGCCGACAAGCAGGAGATCCTTGCCCTTGAATTCGTCCGCGCTGCGGAAATCATGCGCATGCAGGACGCGGCCGGGGAAGGTTTCGATGCCGTCGAAGGCGGGCACGTTCGGGGTGGAGAAATGCCCTGACGCCACCACCACGTAATCGAACCGGCTGCTCGAGGTGGTGTCAGCCAAGAGATCATGCACCGTGACGGTGAACTGGCCGCTCTCTACATCAAACTGCACATCGCGCACGGTGTGACAGAACTTGATGTATTTCCGCACGCCGCTGCGCTCCACGCGGCCTGCGATGTAATCATGCAGCACGGCGCGGGGCGGGTAGGAGGGGATGGGGCGGCCGAAATGCTCTTCGAAGGAGTAGTCGGCGAATTCCAGGCATTCCTTCGGGCCGTTGGACCAAAGATAGCGATACATGCTGCTGTGGACCGGCTCGCCATTAGCATCGAGGCCGGTGCGCCAGGTGTAGTTCCACTGGCCGCCCCAATTGTCCTGCCGCTCGTAGCAGACGAGCTCCGGGATCTCGGCCCCGGCGCGACGCGCCGATTCGAAGGCGCGTAGCTGGGCCAATCCGCTCGGGCCGGCACCGATGATGGCAATCCGCATAGCCTGTTCCTCAAGTCCAGAAATCGACGACGGAAGGGAGAGCGCTCTTCATGGCAAGGCGTGCCGGCAGGTGCCCCTGCCGGCGGAGGCGGGTGGTCAGCCGTGGAAGATCCAGTTGGCGAGGAGCATCACCACGATACCGGCGGCAAGCGTGAGATAGGGCAGGATGCCGGCCTTCCGGCGGGTGAGATCCTGCGCGTTCATGCCGAGATCCTCCAGCATATGGTCCGGGAAGCGACCCTTGTCCTGAACGTAGTGGCGGAAGCAGAAGACCGGCAGGATGAGGGCTGCGGCGATCAAGCCGGCCCAAAGCGCCATGGTGTTCCAGGTTTTTGCACCCGCGCCCATGAAGACGACGTTGACGAAGGAGAGCAGGGCGCCAGCGCCGATGAGCCAGGTGGGGGCTTTCCACGGCCGCTTGATGTGGCCGTTGTCGATCCGGTGGATCCAGCCCGCATTGAGGTTGAAGAAGTTGAAGATAATGTAGCCGACGTTCGACATCGCCAGGATGAAGAAGAAGCTGGTGGCATCGGCCGACGCAATGGCGAGTACGCAGAGATTGAAGCAGAGGTCGGTCCACATCGCCCGCGTCGGCGCGCCGTGCTCGTTCACATGGGTGAGGTAGCGCGGCAGCCAGCCATCCACCGAGCCCTGATAGAGCGTGCGGGAGGAGCCTGCCATGGCCGTCATGATGCTGAGGATCAGCGCCAGGATCATCAGCATGACCATGACGCTGTGCACGAGAGCGCCGCCGCCCACCATGCCGGCCAGCGCACTCGCGACGCCGGAGCCATCGACGATGGGGCCGGCGAGCATGCCATCGAGCCCGAGCACGCCCTGGAAGGTGAAGGGGACGAGGATGTAGAGCACCAGGCAGAGCAGGCCGGAGTAGAAGATCGCCTTGAAGGTGTCGGTGCCGGGGTTCTTGAATTCGCTCGTGTAGCAGACGGCGGTTTCGAACCCGTAGGTTGACCAGGCGGCGATGAACATGGCGCCGAGAATGAGCGTCCAGCTCGCGATGTTCCAATGCCCGGGCGCTGCGGCGCCGGCGCTCGCGAGCGGCACCAGATCACTGAAATTGGCGGTGTGCACCTGGCCTGTCAGAAGCGGGACGATGCCCACGATGAGCATCGGGATGATGACGAGGAGCCCGATGTATTTCTGCACGTTGGCGGTGCCGAGGATGCCGCGATGCTGGATGGCGAAGGTCACCAGCATGATGACGACGCCGATGAAGAAGGTGGCGTTGAGGGAGAAGCTGACCGGCCCGAGGGTATGGGTGAAGAGGGTCCAGTTGCGGATGGCGGGGGTGCCGGCGGCCGTCAGCGCTGCGATGGCGTCGGCCGCCGCCTTACCGGGATGGGCGCCGAGCCAGCTCACCACCTCGGGCGAGGTCGGGGTGAAGACCGGAATGGGCGCGAAGGCGTTGAGGATGTAGGCCGCCGCGATGGAGCAGCCGAGCGACAGGACCGGTGACCAGGCAATCCAGTTGCACCAGACCGACAGCGGAGCGATGAACTTGGAATAGGGAAGCCAGGCGGTTGCACCATAGACGGAGGCGCCACCCGACTTGTTGGGGAAAAGTCCGGCGATCTCGGCATAGGTGAAGGACTGGACGAAGCCCATGAACATGGACACCGCCCACACCAGGAAGGCGAGCTTTCCCGCCATCCCCGCGATTCCCCCGATGGAGAAGAGCACGAGGGCGGGCACGCCGCTCGCCACCCAGAAGGCACCGCGCCAGTCGATGCCGCGTTTGAGCTGAGGTGCCGGTGCCTGCAGGAGGGCATCCGATGTGGTCGTCGTCGCGGTCATAAAAGCTCCCCTCTGGAAAATCCAGCAATCGCAACGGCTTGGAAAAGGTGATTTCGAAGAAAGAAAATTTCTCCTGAGTGAAATGCAAAAAATATTCATGGCAGTCAACAGAAAGCCGCATGAGTCGCCTAATTTTTTCGCAACCGTCACGCTTGCTCAAAAAATGGGCGATCGGGAGATGTTTCCTACTAGACAAAAAACTTTCTTCTGACGAACATTGGCCATCCCTCTCCGGGCCGCTGGCGTTCCGGAGAGCTGCCCGTGCTGCGTTCTGAGGAGGTTCTCGATGACGGTGATGTCCTGGCGACGGTCGCCCCTGGCGGAGCGCCACCGCGCCCTTGGTTCGGCCCTCGAAGACTGGAACGGCATGGAGACGGCCTGGACCTACAGCACCAGCAGTCTGCCGGACCAGCATGAGGCGATCCGCACCCGCGCCGGCATCATGGACGTGTCCGGCTTGCGCAAGGTTCATCTGGTGGGGCCGCATTCGCATCACGTGCTGCAGCGGGCGACGACGCGCGACGTGCGCAAGATCTATCCGGGGCGTTCGGTCTACGCCTGCATGCTCAACGAGGCAGGAAAGTTCACGGACGACTGCATTCTGTATCGCACCGGCCCGAATTCCTGGCTTGTCGTTATCGGTTCGGGCACCGGCTACGAAGAGCTGTGCAAGGACATCATGGGCAAGAATGCTGCCCTGCTCTTCGATGATGACTTGCAGGACCTTTCCCTGCAGGGGCCCTTGGCGGTGGATTACCTCGCGCGCCACGTGCCGGGCATCCGCGAGCTGAAGTATTTCCACCACATGCAGACGACGCTCTTCGGCTGCGACGTGATGATTTCCCGCACCGGCTACACCGGCGAGCGCGGCTACGAGATTTTCTGCCGGGCGCAGGACGCCGTGGCGATCTGGGACCAGATCGTGGCCGAGGGGAAGGAGATGGGCATCATTCCCGTCTGCTTCACCACGCTCGACTGGCTGCGCGTCGAGAGCTATCTGCTGTTCTATCCGTACGACAATTCGCAGATGTATCCTTTCGCGGACGAGGCGCCGGGCGATACGCTGTGGGAGCTCGGTCTCGACTTCACCGTCTCCCCCGGCAAGACCGGTTTCCGCGGCGCGGAGGAGCATTACCGGCTGAAGGGCCGCGAGCGGTTCAAAATCTACGGCGTTCTGGCCGAGACCGATCAGGTCCTGGATGCCGGCGACGCGCTCTATGCGAACGGCGAAAAGGTAGGTGTCGTTACCTGCGGGATGTATTCGCGCTTGACGAAGCGCTCCATGGCGATCGCGCGCATGAGCGTCGCCGCCGCACGCGAAGGCACGCCGCTGGAGGTGCGTGGACAATCCGTCAGCTGTCCGGCGATTGCCCATCCTATCAATTTCGACGACCCGAAGAAGACCAAGCGCACCGCGCCCTGAGGACGGTTGCGATGCTGACGGGAACGATGAAGAGTCGGCCGGTCTATGGCACCTTGACCCCGCGGCCGGGCAATGCCCATCTGCTGGTCGCCGATGCCGAGGGGGCGGCCGCCATTCTCGACATGGCGCCGCGCGCGCCGGCTGGGTTCTTCGACAAGGCCCATATCATCTTCGTGCGAGGCCCTCGCGCCGATTTCCTCGCGCCGCTCGCAGCCCTGCGGCCTCACATCCTGTATGAAGGGGCGAGCGTCTCCGCCGTACTGCCGCGCCTGGCCCAGTCTCTCGCCACCGCACGCATGGGGCTGCAGCTGTATCTGGCCGGGACCGAAGGGCTGATCGGCCAGGCCATGAAAGTGGCGATGGAGCATGGCATCGATCACCATGCGATCGAGACCGAGCATCGCGGTTCGGCGGCGCGCCGCGTGCAATGCGTGCATTGCAAAGGCATCACCGAGGATGTCCGTACCCAGCCGGTGCGCTGTTCTCATTGTGGGGTCATGCTCTTCGTCCGCGATCACTACTCCCGCCGTATCGCCGCCTTTCAGGGCGTCTGCATCGATGCCGAGGAGCCGGGCGCCATCCCGCCGGTGCAGGAGGCCTTCCCATGAGCCTGCGCGCGCCGCTCATTCCCGTGCAGGTCACGGAGATTCTCAGCGTCACGCCGCTGGTCAAGCAGTTCCGGCTGGTGCGGCCGGATGGCCGGGATCTGCCGCGCTTTTCGGGTGGCGCGCATATCGTGGTGGCGATGCAGCACGAGGGCCGCACGCATCGCAACGCCTATTCCCTGATGAGCGACCCGCGGGAGACCGGCACCTATCGGGTGAGCGTGCGGCGTGAAGCCGAAGGCCGCGGCGGCTCGCGCTACCTGCACGATCATCTGAGGGAGGGCATGACCCTCCAGATCAGTCATCCGGTCAATCTCTTTCCGCTGGCGAAGCGCGCCGCGCGGCATCTCTTCATCGCCGGCGGGATCGGCATCACACCCTTTCTGGCCATGATGGCGGAACTGGAGGCAGGGGGGCCGCCCTTCGCCCTGCATTACGCCGCGCGCTCGCGGACGCTTGCGGCCTATGGCGCCGCCCTCGTGGCGCGATATGGCACACGCGTCCACCTCTATCATTCGGACGAGGGCGAAAGGCTTGACCTGCCTGGGGTGTTGTCTCATCAGCCGCTCGGCACCCATCTCTATGTCTGTGGGCCGCAGCGCATGATCGATGCCGTTCTGGCGGAGGCCCGTGCGTGCGGCTGGCCCGAGACGCAGCTGCACCGCGAGCACTTCCTCTCGCCGCCGAGCGGCGAGGCCTATCGCGTGGAACTCGCGCGCTCTGGGAAGGTGGTGGAGGTCGGGCCGCTCGAGAGCATGCTGGAAGCGCTGGAGGCAGCCGGGGTCGATGCGCCATCGCTCTGCCGTGGCGGCGCCTGCGGCCAGTGCGAGACCCGCGTGGTGCAGTGTGACGGCCATCTGCTGCATGCCGACAATTTCCTCAGCGCGGCCGACAAGGCGGCGGGTGCCAAGGTGATGCCGTGCGTGTCCCGTTTCACGGGTCAGCGCCTGGTTCTGGACCTTTAACGGACGGTGGAGACGCGACGACCATGGGCATCCAGTTTCGCCAAGAGACGTTCCGGGATGACTTCAGCTTTCGCAACTCGCCGACCGGGATCCGGCGCTTTCCCTTCCCCTTCGATCGTGACGACTACATGTATGCGGTCAACATCGAGCCGCATGTGAAGGGGCGGCCGGGTTCGGCCTTCGAGAATCTCATCGACGTCGACGAGCACTACATCGCGGAGATGGAAGACCGGGCGATCGTGCTGCGGGAAGATCCACTGCGCTGCCAATCGCTGCCGCATATGGAGACGGCCGGATGGGACTTGCTGGAACTGCTGATGGAGCAGATGGCGGAGGGCTACCCGGAGCATTTCACCCTCCATCGGGAGGGCGACCGTTGGCATTGGATCAACCGGCCTCTCGGCATCGAGGACCGGTTCACCTTCGGGGACGCCGCGACGCTGCCCTATGGCCCGATGGAATACATCACCCGCCAGTCCCAGGGCGATTTCGCGCTCCTCGATCAGCGGGACGACAATCTGTGGATGGATGCCGGGATCGTCACCACCCAGGCGGACTGGTCTCTCGACTTCGACATCGGCATGAACTTCATGGAATGGCATGCCCCCGTGCCGCGCGCGCATGAGATGGGCGTGTTCGACCGCGCCTTGAAGTTCATGCTGGCGCTGCGGCAAGGCCAGCCGATGCGCCGCTTCAACTGGACGATGACGATCAATCCCAGGCTGGATACGAGCCCGGAGAACTACCACAAATGGGGCATCGACCGGGCGAGCGTGACGCCGGAGAATGTCGGCAACAAGGTGCATCTGCGCGTCGAGCTGCAGAGCTTCTGGCGCCTGCCACGGTCCAACGCGATCGTCTTTCCCATCCGCTGCTATCTGCTCAAGCTCGAGGAGCTGGTGACCGTCCCGAAATGGGCGCGGCGCATGCACCGCGTCTTGCGCGATCTTCCGAGCGATCTTGCGGATTACAAGGGGCTTACGCGCTGGCGGCCCACCGCCGTCGCCTATCTCAGCCAGTTCGATGATGGGGCACCCACCAGCCCGGGCACTGCGCCGGACTAGCCGGCAGGGCCGGTGGCCACCAGAGCTGAGGTATCCGGCCAATCCGCTGGCCGGATACCAGTTCTGGGCTCAGTAGAAGACGACGGTCTTGAGACCGTTCAGAAGCACGCGCCGCTCCACGTGGTATTTGACGGCGCGGGAGAGGACGCGGGATTCCGTATCACGCCCGATCGCCACCAGATCATTCGCCGACAGAGCATGGGTAACGCGCTGCGTCTCCTGCTCGATGATCGGCCCCTCATCGAGATCCGGCGTCGCGTAATGCGCGGTGGCGCCGATCAGCTTCACCCCGCGCTCATGCGCCTGGTGATAGGGCTTGGCGCCCTTGAAGCTCGGTAGGAAGGAGTGGTGGATGTTGATCACATGACCATAGAGCTTGCTGGCCAGATCGTTCGACAGGATCTGCATGTAGCGGGCAAGTACGACGAGATCGGCCTTGCTCTCGATATAGAGCTCGTAGAGCTTCTGCTCCTGCTCCGCCTTGTTCTCCTTCGTCACCGGCCAAAGGTAGAAGGGGATGCCGAGCGCTTCAGCCGTGGCGCGTGAATCGTCATGATTGGAGACGATGGCAGCGACCTCGGCCTGCAGCCAGCCCAGCTTGATGTCGTAGAGCAGCTGCTGCAGGCAATGGTCGAACTTCGACACCATGATGATGAGGCGGGGTTTCCGCCCCGCATCGGTCAACACCGGCGTCATCTCGAAACGGGTGAAGACGGGGCTGAGGACGGTTTCCACCGTCGTCCGGTCGACGCTCTCCGGCGTCACGAAGGCAATGCGCATGAAGAAGCGGTTGGTCGACCGATCCCAGAATTGCGCGCTCTCTCCGATGTTGCCGCCGATATCGGCAATCGCCGTCGTCACCGTGGCCACGATGCGGGGCCGATCCTGGCAGTAGAGGGTCAGAACCCAGTTTGTCTCGCTCATCTTCGGCTCAGATGTCCAAGGTGGTGTCGCGTTCCCATTGCGTGAAATGGGCGGTGTAGCTGTTCCATTCCTGCATCTTCATCTTCGCGTAGGCCGTAGAGAAGGCGCAACCCAGGGCCGCCCGCAGGCTCTCGTCGGCCTCGAAGGCGCGTAGCGCATCGAGCAGGTTGAGCGGCAGTTTCGGCGCATCGGTGACCGTATGGCCGAGTTGATACATGTCGATGTCGTAGCGCTTGCCCGGATCGGCCTTGGAGGCGATGCCCTCGAGCCCGACGGCGATGATGACCGCTTGCAGCAGATAGGGATTGGCCGCGCCATCCGGCAGCCGCAGTTCGAAGCGGCCGCGGCCCGGCACGCGCACCATATGGGTGCGGTTGTTGCCCGTCCAGGTCACGGTGTTCGGAGACCAGGTGGCGCCGGAGACGGTCCGTGGTGCGTTGATTCGCTTGTAGCTGTTGACGGTGGGGTTGGTGATGGCGGCGAGCGCTTCGGCGTGCTTCATGATGCCGCCGAGGAAATGATAGCCCTGCGACGACAGGCCCATCTCGTCACTATCGTCGAAGAACATGTTGGTGGTACCGTCCATGTCCCAGACCGACATGTGGACGTGGCAGCCATTGCCCGTGAGGGTGGGGAAGGGCTTCGGCATGAAGGTTGCCCGCAGGCCGTGCTTCTCGGCCACCGAGCGCACCATGAACTTGAAAAAGGAGTGGCGGTCCGCGGTCACCAGGGCATCGTCGAAGGCCCAGTTCATCTCGAACTGGCCATTGGCGTCCTCATGGTCGTTCTGATAGGGCTGCCAGCCGAGTTCCAGCATGTAGTCGCAGATCTCGGAAATCACGTCGTAGCGTCGCATCAGGGCCTGCTGATCGTAGCAGGGCTTCGTTGCATTGTCCTTCAGGTCGGAAATTGCGAGGCCGTCTGCGTCGATCAGGAAGAACTCCGCTTCGACCCCGGTCTTGACACGCAGGCCGAGCGCCGCGGCATCACCGACCAGCTTCTTCAGCACCACGCGCGGCGCCTGCGGCACGGGTGCGTCGTCCATGACGCAGTCCGCCGCGACCCAGGCGACGTCCTTGCGCCAGGGCAGCTGGATGCAGGCGGCGGCATCGGGGAGGGCGAAGAGATCGGGATGTGCTGGCGTCATGTCCAGCCAGGTCGCGAAGCCTGCGAATCCGGCGCCGTCCTTCTGCATCTCGGCAATGGCGGAGGCTGGCACCAGCTTCGCCCGCTGCGCGCCGAACAAATCCGTATAGGAGATCATGAAGTAGCGGATACCGCGCTCTTTTGCGAAGCTGGCGAGATCAGTGGACACGGAAGCTCCTCTTTGGGGACGGGAAGGGGTGGGAAGCGGCAGCGGCAGGCGTCAGTATTGCGTCTGACCCGGAATCCAATCGGTGCCGGCGAGCGGCACGCGTGCCATCGCCGCGGCTTCGACGGTGAGCGCGCAAAGATCTTCGGGTTCCAGATTGTGCACGTGGTTCTTGCCGCAGGCGCGCGCGATGGTTTGCGCCTCCAGCGTCATCACCTTGAGATAATTGGCGAGCCGCCGCCCAGCCAGGACGGGATCCAGCCGCTTCATCAATTCCGGATCCTGGGTGGTGATGCCCGCGGGGTCGCGCCCCTCGTGCCAATCGTCATAGGCACCGGCAGTGCTGCCGAGCTTCTGGTATTCCTCTTCCCAGGTCGGATCGTTGTCACCGAGGGCCACGAGCGCTGCCGTGCCGATGGAGACGGCATCCGCGCCGAGCGCCAGCGCCTTGGCGACGTCCGCGCCATTGCGGATGCCACCTGAGACGATCAGCTGCACCTTCCTGTGCATGCCGAGATCCTGCAGGGCCTTCACCGCCGGGCGAATGCAGGCGAGCGTCGGCATGCCGACGTTTTCGATGAAGACTTCCTGCGTCGCGGCGGTGCCGCCCTGCATGCCGTCCACGACGACGACATCGGCGCCTGCCTTCACCGCGAGGGCGACGTCGTAGTACGGCCGGGCGCCCCCGACCTTCACGTAGATCGGTGTCTGCCAGTCGGTGATCTCGCGCAGCTCGATGATCTTGATTTCGAGATCATCGGGACCGGTCCAATCCGGATGGCGGGAGGGCGACCGCTGGTCGATGCCTTTGGGCAGCGTCCGCATGGCGGCGACGCGATCGGTGATCTTCTGGCCGAGCAGCATGCCACCGCCGCCGGGCTTGGCGCCCTGGCCGACGACGATTTCGATCGCATCCGCCTTCAGCAGATCTTCCGGATTCATGCCGTAACGGGACGGGAGATACTGATAGACCAGGGTCTGGGACTGGCTGCGCTCCTCCGTGGACATGCCACCGTCGCCGGTGGTGGTGGAGGTGCCGGCGGCGGTGGCGCCACGCCCGAGCGCTTCCTTGGCATTGGCGGAGAGGGACCCGAAACTCATGCCCGCGATGGTGATGGGAATCTTGAGGTGCAGCGGCTTCTTGGCGAAGCGATCACCGAGCACGACGTCGGTGCCGCAACGCTCGCGATATCCCTCCAACGGATAGCGGGACATCGAGGCGCCCAGAAACAGCAGATCATCAAAATGCGGCAGCTTGCGCTTCGCGCCGCCGCCGCGAATGTCGTAGATGCCGGTCGTCGCGGCGCGGCGGATCTCAGAGAGCGTGTAGTCGTCAAACGTCGCGGATTTGCGCGGTACGGTCGTCGGGTTTTTGAACGTCATGGGATCACAACTGCCTGTTTGACCGGGAGAGGAAGGGAGCAAGGTCCGCGTCAGCGCCGTCAGCCATAGGCATCCGCATGGTCAATGCTGAAGTTGTAGAGCTTGCGGGCCGATCCGTAGCGCGTGAATTCCTCCGGCCGCACGTCGGTGATGCCCGCCTTGGCCAGAAGCTCCTCCAGAAGGGTCAGATGCTCGGGCCGCATCTCCTTCGCGATACAGTCCGCGCCGAGGCTTTTGACGGCGCCCCGGACGAAGAGCCGGGCTTCGTAGATCGAATCGCCGAGGGCATCCCCCGCGTCGCCGCACACGACGAGATTGCCGGCCTGCGCCATGAAGGCAGACATGTGGCCGATATTGCCACGCACCACGATGTCGATCCCCTTCATCGAGATGCCGCAGCGCGAGGAGGCATTGCCTTCGATCACCAGGAGGCCGCCCTTGCCGGTGGCCCCGGCATATTGGCTGGCGTCGCCTTTGACGATGACGGCGCCCGACATCATGTTTTCGGCGACGCCCGGCCCCACGGATCCGTTGACGGTGATGCGCGCCTGCCGGTTCATGCCGGCGCAGTAATAGCCAACACTCCCTTGAACCGTGATGTCGACGGGCGCGTTCACCCCGACGGCGACCGCATGCGCCCCGCGCGGGTTGATGATCTCCCAATCGGTGTCGTTGCTGCCTGGCGCGATTGCGTGCAGCGCCTGGTTGAGGCTGCGCAGCCCGGTTTCGGCGAGGTCGACGATTGGCATGCTCAGCGCTCCCAGAAGTAGACGGTGGCGGGTTCCGGCTCCCACACACGGGCTTGCGCGATTTGGGGCAGGCCCGCGAGGGCGCGATATTCCGACCCGAAGGCGACGTAATCCTCGGTTTCGGCCAGCACGGCGGGCTTGCAGGCGATCGGGTCTCGCAACACGCCGAAGCCGTTCTTCGTGCCGACGACGAAGGTGTAGAACCCATCGAGATCGCCGAGGCTCCGCTCGAGCGCGCCACCGAGGCTCATGCCGCGATCCATCTGATGGGTGAGGTAGGCGGCGGCGACCTCCGTGTCGTTCGCGGTCTCGAAGCGCAGGCCTTCGCGCACCAGCTCCCGGCGCAGATTGGCGTGGTTGGACAAGGAGCCGTTGTGCACAAGGCACTGGTCGGCACCGGTGGAGAAAGGATGCGCGCCCATCGTGGTGACGGCGGATTCGGTTGCCATGCGCGTATGGCCGATGCCGTGGCTGCCCGTCATCTCGGAGAGCGCAAAGCGCCGCGCGACCTCGGTGGGGTAGCCGACTTCCTTGTAAATCTCGATACGTTCGCCGGCACCCATGACACGCAGCGTGGGGTAGCGGGTGTGCAGAACCTCCCGCGCGCGCGGCACCACTGTGCTCGCCATCTGCAGCACGGCATGGGTGTCCCGCATGCGCAGTTGCACCGGCGTGCCGAGCGCGCTGCTCAGGGCGTCAGCGAGGCCGTGAAAGACGGATGGATCGTCCGATTGCACGGTAACCTTGGTGAGGCCTGATTCACCCGCGCCATAGATCGCGAAGCCCGCACTGTCGGGGCCTCGGTCGCACATCGTCGCCAGCATGTCGGACAGAAGATGGCCAAGCTCGGGTTCCAAATCCCTGTCCTTGAGGAAGAGGCCGACGATTCCGCACATGGTTCACCCTTCGCACTGCAGCACGATGCCTCGAACCCGTAACACGGTGCCGGCGCGGTTTCAACATGAAGAAAGAAAAATTCCTATTGAGAAAGATGGCGGCCTGTAGCACCTTGGCGACCTCCTTCTCGGCTGTCGGATCTCATGCCTCTGGCTCTTCTGAAATTCGGGCTCAATCCCCGGCATCGCGATGCCCCGCATTTCCGCTGGCAGAGCGAGCTCAAGCCTCGCTACGACGTCGTCATCATCGGCGCGGGTGGCCACGGCCTGGCGACCGCCTATTACCTCGCCGCGCGGCACGGCATTCGCGATATCGCCGTGCTGGATCGGGCATGGCTTGCCGGCGGCAATACGGCGCGCAACACCACGATCATCCGGGCGAATTATCTGACGCCCGAAGGCGTCGCCTTCTACAAGGAATCGGTCGAGCTGTTCCGCGGCCTCTCCAGCGAACTCGACATCAACATCATGTATTCCGAGCGCGGGCATTTCACCCTGGCTCACACCGATGCCGCGATGCGCACGGCGCGCTGGCGGGCGGAGGTGAACAAACATCTCGGTGTCCATTCGGAAGTGATCGATGCGGCCGAGGTTGGGCGGCTTTGTCCGGTCATGAACATGTCCGACCAGGTGCGCTACCCGATCCTGGGCGCGCTCTACCATCCGCCGGGCGCCATCGCCCGGCACGATGCGGTGGCCTGGGGCTATGCGAAGGAGGCGATGCGGCGCGGCGTCGAGGTCCATCCGGCGACCGAGGTGACGGGCATCCTCACCGAAGGCGGCCGCGCCATTGGCGTGGAGACGAGCCGCGGCACCATTCATGCCGGCCGCGTGGTGCAGGCGGTGGCCGGCGCCTCCTCCCGCGTCGCGCGGCTCGCCGGGCTGAGGCTGCCGATCAAGACCATTCCGCTTCAGGCCTGTGTCTCAGAGCCTGTCAAACCGATCCTCGATCAGATCGTCGTCTCGGGATCACTCCATGTCTATATTTCGCAGAGTGCGCGTGGCGAGATGGTGATGGGGGGTGCGACAGACCCTTATGGTCTCTATTCCACGCGCTCTACGCTCGACTTCAAGGAAGGGTTGATGAGCCACATGCTCGAACTCTTTCCCTTCATGGCGGAGCTGAGAGTGCTGCGCCAATGGGCCGGGATGGCGGACATGACCCCCGATTTCTCCCCAGTGATGGGGCTCACGCCGCTCGAAAACTACTACATCGATTCCGGCTGGGGCACCTGGGGCTTCAAGGCCACGCCCGTCTGTGGCTTCCGCATGGCGGAATGCATTGCAACAGGCCGCCAACCCGATCTGCTCAAACCCTTCGCCCTCGATCGGTTCAAGACCTTCGATCTCGTGGGAGAGAAGGGCGCGGCCTCGGTCGGCCACTGAGACACATCATGAAGCTGATGACCTGCCCGCTCAACGGCCCGCGCAACATCTCGGAATTCGTCTGCGCCGGCGATGTCAAATCCATTCCGGATCCGGCGACGTGCGGCGACGATGCTTGGGTGGATTACCTCTTCCTCGAAGACAACATCGCCGGTGAGGTCGACGAGTGGTGGTTGCACGTGCCAAGCACAAATTGGTTCATCGCGCGGCGCAATACGGTGACCGACGAAATCCTATGGACCAAGACGGTGGGCGCCTATTTCGCGGAGAAGGCGCCATGAGCGGCGCGGCACGGCTGGGTGCCGGATGGGGGCTGCTGATCGACCAGCAGCGCCCGCTCTCCTTTTCCTTCGATGGCGAGACCTATCAAGCCTATGAGGGAGATGTCATTGCGTCCGCCCTCTGGGCTGCCGGCCGTTCCGTGATCTCCCGCTCCTTCAAATATCACCGCCCTCGCGGGCCGCTGACCATGGCCGGCCATGACGTCAACAGTCTCGTCCAAGTCGGGGTGGAGCCGAATGTGCGGGGCGACCGCCATCGCGTTTCCGCCCATATGGCGGTGAGGTCGATCAACCGGCTCGGGCGGCTCGATCATGATCTGCTGGCTGCGATCGGGCTCTTTTCGCGCTTCCTGCCGGTTGGCTTCTACTACAAAACTTTCTTCCGACCGCGCGGCGCCTGGGCCTTCTTCGAAAAGCCGATTCGCGCGCTTGCCGGTCTCGGCCGGCTCGATCCGAAGGCGCCGCATGGCTATTTCGACAAGGCCTATCTCTTCTGCGACGTGCTGGTGGTGGGCGGCGGTCCGGCGGGGTTGCATGCGGCCATCGCCGCGGCTGAAACAGGTGCCGATACGCTGCTGATCGAGGAATGGCCGGAAGCCGGTGGCTCGCTGCTCTTCGGCCGCGTCAATGGCAGCCGGGCGGAAGCGGAGGCGCGCCGTGCGCGCTTGCTGAAGCGCGCGGCGGCCTTGCCCAATCTCCGTTTGATGAAGGAGACGGTGGTGAGCGGGCTTTTCGCCGATCATTGGGCGGCGGCTTTGCGCGGCAACCGGCTCTACAAAATTCGCGCCGAACGCACGGTGCTCGCGACCGGCGCCTATGACCAGCCGCTGGTTTTCAAGAACAACGATCTGCCCGGGATCATCTTCGCCGATGCCGCGCAGCGGTTGATGCGGCTCTATGGCGTGCGACCAGGGACAAGAGCCGTGGTGGCGACTGCCAATCGCTTCGGTATCGATGCTGCGCTCGACCTACTCGATGCCGGGGTGGAGGTGGCGGCAGTCATCGATCTCCGCCCTGCGGCGCCGCCCGAGGAAACGGCCCCGCTCGCCGGGCGGGGCGTGCGCATCGTCGCGGGCGCGAGCCTGAAGGCCGCGCGGGGCAAGGCGCGGGTGCAGGCGGTGGCCGTGCAGCATGCGGTTGGCCGCACGGAATGGATTGCGTGCGATACGGTGGTGATGAGCGTGGGTTATACGCCGGCGCTCAATCTCGCCTGTCATGTCGGCGCACGCGCGGTCTATGATGACGCAACTGCCATGCACCGGGCGGTGGGGCTGCCGGCTGGGCTTGCCCTTGCCGGGTCCGTCGCCGGCATCTGGGCCGATGATCTCATCGCGGCGCAGGCAGACGCCGTCGGCCGGGGCAACGACGCGCCGACGCCCGCAAACCCAGGGCAGACCGTCACCCACGCCTGGCCGATCGCCGAGGCCGCCGAGCATCACGGCAAGGCCTTCGTCGATTTCGACGAGGATCTCGTGGTGGGAGACATCACTGGTTCGGTCGCCGATGGGTACGACGATATCCAGCTCGTCAAACGTTATTCGACCGTGGGCCTCGGTTCCAGCCAGGGGCGGCACGCCAATCTCAACACCATCCGGCTGGTCGCGCGTGCCACCGGCCGCAGCCTGGAAGCGGTCGGCACCACAACCTTCCGACCACCGCTGGTGCCCGAGAAGTTCGGCCATCTCGCGGGACGCAGCTTTGAGCCGACGCGGCTGACGCCGATGCATGCGCGGCATGTCGAAGCCGGCGCGCAGATGATGCCGGCCGGGCTTTGGCTGCGTCCGGCATATTATGGCGCGCGTGCCGATGCAGCCATGGCGATTGCGGCTGAGGTGCGCGCGGTGCGCGAGGCGGCCGGCATGATCGATGTCTCGACATTGGGTGGTCTCGAGATCAGGGGACCGGATGCCGCGGCCTTTCTCGACCGGGTCTACACCTTCTCTTTCGCCAAGCAGCCTGTCGGACGGGCGCGCTATGCGCTGATGGTGGATGAGACGGGCGTCATGATCGATGACGGTGTCGCCTGCCGGCTGCACGAGCGCCATTTCTACGTCACGGCCACCACCAGCGCGGTCGATCAGGTCTATCGGCTGATGACCTTGTGGAATCAGCGCTGGCGGTTGGACGTCGACATCGCCAACGTCACCTCTGCCTATGCCGGGCTCAACATCGCCGGCCCGCAATCCCGCGCGGTGCTGCAAAGCCTGGAGGCGGACATCGATCTTTCGGCTGCGGCTTTCCCCTTCATGGGCGTGCGCACCGGCCATGTCGCGGGCATTCCGGTGCGGGTGCTGCGCGTGGGCTTCGTCGGTGAACTGGGCTTCGAGATCCATTGCCCGGCCCGGTTCGGCCTCGCCCTCTGGGACAGGCTGGCAGAGGCTGGCAAGCCTTTCGGCCTCAAACCCTTCGGCGTGGAGGCGCAGCGTGTCCTGCGACTGGAAAAGGGACATATCATCATCGGCCAGGATACGGACGGGCTGACCAATCCGCTCGAGGCCGACATGGGCTGGGCCTTGTCCAAGACCAAGCCCTTCTATCTCGGCAAGCGCTCGATCGAGATGCAGGCGGCGAAGGGCATCACCCGCAAGCTCGTGGGCTTTGCGCTGGTGGACCCTGCGGCGCCCATGCCCAAGGAATGCCATCTCGTCATCGCAGGAGGCGAGATCGCCGGGAGAGTCACCTCCGTCACCCGTTCGGCAGCCTTGGGCAAGGTGATTGGTCTCGCCTATGTGCCGGCGGCGACCAGCAGCCCCGGCACGCGGTTCGAGATTCGGACCGACGGCGGCCACATGGTCATCGCCGAGATCGTTCCCCTGCCTTTCTACGACCCAGCGAACACGCGGCAGGAGATGTGACGCATGGCGGGTGAGCTGGCCATTGTCGATCTTTCTTCGTTGCCGCGGCTGGGTTTCAAAGGGCGGGACACGATCACCGCCATGCAGGCGCGGGGTGTGGCCGTGGAGCCGCAGCCCAACCACGCCTTCCGGCAAGCCGATGGCAGCCTCTGCCTCGTCCTCGGCGCCGGGGACGTCTTCCTGCTCGGGGCGCTTGCGGAAGAGAATGCGGTCCTCGCCGATCTGGAAGCGGGCTGGAGCATGGAGGATGAGACGCGGTGCTATCCGCTGCCGCGCCGAGATAGCCATGCCTGGTTCGCGATCGAGGGCGCGGCCGCGCCGGACGTCCTCGCGAAGCTATGCGCGGTGGATTGCCGGCTGCACCGCTTTGCCGATCTCACCATCGCCCAGACCTCGGTTGCCCGCCTCAGCACCGTCGTCTTGCGGGCCGACCGCGAGGGCCGGCCTTGCTTCCACCTCCTGTCCGATAGCAGTGCGGCTGCGTACATGCTAACCTGCCTGCTCGATGCGGCGGAGGAATTCGGAGGAGGCCTGGCTGGGTTTCAAACGCTCTTCCGCCCGGCTTCCCCGGGAGAGCGCGACGGCTATGGCTAGACAGAGAAAAACCGACAACGAGGCCTCTCTGGCGGATGCGCCCGCCCCGCCAATCCCCTCTGCGCATTCAACCGGCGTTTCAGCTCCGCTCAACCCCACCCTCGGCAAATTCAGTGGCCAGGACCCGCATGGGCTGGTGGGCGCCCGCGATGCGATCCTGGAAGTCGCGATTGGCCGGGAGGTGCGGGCCTGCCGGACACGGCTCGGCATCACGGTCGCCGACCTAGCGGCGGCGGCGGGACTGTCCTTGGGCATGTTGTCAAAGATCGAGAACGGCATGACCTCGCCGTCGCTCACCACGCTGCAGGCCCTGTCCAAAGCCCTGGGCGTTCCCATCACCTCCTTCTTCAAGCGCTATGAAGAACAGCGAGAGGTTATCTTCGTCAAAGCAGGCGAAGGGCTAGCGATCGAACGGCGCGGCACGCGCAACGGCCACCAATACCATCTGCTGGGCTATACAGGTGACCAGACGTCGGGCGTGGTTGTGGAACCTTATCTCATCACGCTCACCACCGAGTCGGACGTATTCCCGCTCTTCCAGCATGCCGGGAAGGAGTTCCTCTACATGCTGGAGGGTGAGGTGGTGTACCGCCATGCCGACAAGCGCTACACCATGACGCCGGGCGACAGCCTGTTCTTCGATGCGGATGCACCGCACGGTCCGGAGGAGATGGTGAAATTGCCGATCCGCTTTCTCTCCATCATCTCCTATCCGCGTGGCGAGGAGTAGCCGTGCGCATCCTCGTCTTTCAGCATCTGGACGTCGAGACACCGGGGGTCTTCGGTGAATTTTGGCGGGATGCCGGCCACGAGGTGAAGGTCGTTGCCCTCGATGCCGGCGAGCCCATCCCGGATCTGGCGCCCTTCGACATGATGGCGGTGATGGGCGGCCCGCAGGATGTCTGGCAGGAAGACATCTATCCCTGGCTCGGATCAGAGAAGGCGGCGATCCGGCAGTGGGTGCGCGCGATGGCGCGGCCCTATTTCGGAATCTGCCTGGGCCACCAACTTCTGGGCGCGGCGCTCGGCGGCCGCGTCGGCCCTATGGCGGAACCGGAGGTCGGGCTGGTTCCGGTGACACTGTCGCCGGACGGGGAGACGGATGCGGCCCTCGCGGGCTTTCCCGCGCGCTTCGACAGCCTGCAGTGGCATGGGGCGGAGGTCACGCAGTTGCCGGAGGGGGCTGCGGTGCTCGCCTCCAGCGGAGGCTGTGCGGTTCAGGCCATGCGCTGGGGCCGCCACGCCTATGGCATTCAGTATCACTGCGAGATTCTCGATCAGACGATCGCAGACTGGCAGCGTATTCCCGCCTACAAGGCGAGTCTGGAGCATGCCCTCGGTGCTGCCGGCGCGCGCGACCTCGCGACGCAGGTCGTTCCCAGACTGCCCGCGTTCCGGCGCATGGCGTGCCAGCTCAACGACAACCTCATGCGCCTGATTATGGCCGCCTGACGGCGTGCCGGCGGGTCACTTGACCGCGCCTGCCGTCAATCCGGTGATGAGCCGTCGCTGGAACAGGAAATAGACCAGCACGATGGGAACCAAGGTGATGACCGCACCGGCCGTCAGTACCGGGATGTTCACCGTATAGCGGCTCTGGAAGAAGAGCAGGCCCGTCGGCAGGGTGCGCACGGAATCATCCGTGACCAGCACCAGCGCCATCAGAAACTCGTTCCAGGTCCAGATGAAGAGGAAGAGCGCCAAGGTGGAGGCCGCGGGCATGACGAGCGGCACCAGCACGCGCCACAGCACGTCCCGCCGCTCCGCACCATCGAGCAGGGACGCTTCAACGAGCTCCAGCGGCACCTGGCGGAAGGCGCTTGCCATGAACAGAGTGCCGAAGGGAATGGATTGCGCAATCTGGGGAATGATCAAGGCCCAGTAGGTGTTGAGCAGATCAAGGGCGCGCAACTCGTACCACAGGGGGATGATGAAGGCTTCCGTCGGCAGAACCATGCCGAGGAGGAGGATGATCGTCAGGCCGCGGCGGGCCGGAACGCGCAGATAGGCGAAGGCGAAGCCGGACAGGATTGAGAGCAGCATGCTGGGCAGCAGAACGCCCACCACGACGATGAGGGAGTTGACGAAGTAGGTCGAAAACCGGCCCTGCTCCCAGGCTGTCACGTAGTTCTCGAAATGCAGATGAGCCGGAAAGGCGAAGGGGCCTGCGAAGACATCGGCCTCGCTCTTGAGCGAGGTCATGATGACGAGGGCGAAAGGCCCGATGGTGAGCAGCGCGAAAATCCCGAGCAGGAGCCGGGGGGTCAAAGCAGGACGTCGGGTCATCAGCGGTCTCGGAGCAGGACGAGGATGCCCTGGTTGACGATCAGCACCAGCACGGTGCCGATGACCGCGACGGCCGCGGAATAACCGAAGGCGCCGAGACGGAAGCCGTTCTCGTACATGTAGATGCTGGTGACCAGGGTGCTGGTGCCCGGGCCGCCGCGAGTCATGACGAAGATGAGATCGAAGGCCTTGATGCTGGCGATGACCGTGAGCAGCAGCGTGATGCGGATTTCCGGCACGAGGCCAGGCAAGGTGATGTAGCGCAAAACCCCGAGGCGCGTTGCGCCATCAAGCTCCGCCGCCTCGGCCAGGTGCGGGTCGAGGCGCTGCACGCCGGAGAGAAGCAGCACCATGCAGAAGCCGCAGAAGGACCAGGTCGCGACGAAGCCCACCGCCGGCAGCGCCGCATCGAAGCTACCCAGGAAGGGGATGGCCCAAGACCCGAGGCCGACTTGGCGCAGGCTTTGCGCGATCGGCCCGAAGGCAGGGTTGTAGAGCCACTGCCAGACGATCCCGACCAGCGCCATGGGAAGCACGTAGGGGAGGAACAGCAGGAAGCGGAAGGCCGTGCGCTCGGGCGGGGTGACGGCGCCGATCGCGGCCGTCAGCAGCAAGCCGAAGGCGAGCGGCAGGACGGCGTAGAACAGAACGAACACGGCATTGTTCTTCAGCGCGCTCCAGAACTGCGGGTCTTCGGCCAGACGCAGGTAATTGCCGAGTCCCACGAAATGCGGCCAGGACAAGCCATCCCAATTCGCGAGGCTGAGAAGGAGGGAGGCGAGGATCGGCAGGAAAATGAACAGGCCATAGATGAGCGCCGATGGCAGGATATAGGCGGCGCCGATACCGGTGGAGCCGCTCAGCAAGCGGATCGCTGCTTGATGCGTCTCGGTCGCCTCGCCTTTCCCCGGCCGGCGCTGGCGCCGACCGGGCGTCACGGATGCGGCCGAGGTCACTTCTTGGCCGTCTTCGCGAGATAGGCTTGGTAATCCGCATCGGCCCGATCGACGAAGGCGGCGGGGGTGATGCGGCCCGCGAGCACTTCAGGAAGTCCCTGGCTCAAGGTGTTGAACATGGTGGGCGTCGCCCAATCGAGATAATGCCCGAGGGCGTTGTCGCGGTTCAGTTGCCCCCAGGCCGCAAAGATGTCCGTCAGCAGGGGGTTGAGCTTCACTCGCTCGGGGTGGTCGAGCGGCTTGTCCGGCAGGAAGCCGGCATTCGCCCAGGTCTCTGCCGCCTGCTCCGACAGCATGAAGTCGATATATTTGGCAGCGAGATCCATCTCCGCTTGGGTTTTCGCGATGCTGGTGATGCTGTAGGCGAGATCGGTGCCGCCTTCGACCAGCGGGGTGGGCACGGCGGCGAGGTGCGGCACCTCGACGAAGCCGATGTCCGGATTGCCTTTGAGGAGACCGGCGTACCAGCTGCCGGAGATCATGAAGGCGGCCTGGCCCTGAAGGAACAGGGTTGCCGCATCATCGCGGGAAATGCCCTGATAGCCGGGGAAGAAGTAGCCCTTGTTCTGCCAGTCTAGCAGGGTATTGGCGGCCCAGAGGAAGCTCGGCCCCTTGAAGCTGCCGCGGCGGCCGTAGATGAGGTCATCCTCGACCATCCGATCGGAGGCCGGCACGTTGAGCTGCTGCAGGATGGCGAAGATCTGCATGGCGCCGACGCCATCGCCATCGCCGATCATGATGGGCACGAGGCCCTTCGCCTTCAGCTTTGCGAGATCGGCCGTGAACTCGTCATAGGTCTTGGGGACGGTCAGGCCGGCGTCCTTCAAAATCTTCGCATTGTAGTACAGCCCGACCAACTCGCCGAGCGGGGCGATGCCATAGGTTTCGCCCGTGCCGAACTCATGGGTCTTCGACCACTGGTTGCGTTGCAGGGAGCTGGTGGAGACGCGATGGTCCCAGCCATATTGCTTGAACCAAGGGTCCAGCGGCCGCAGCAGCCCGTTCGCCACGAGCACGCCCATGTCGCCGGGCCCTTGATTGGTCTGCATCACCATGGGCCCCTTGCCGGAGGAGAGCACGAGCTTCGCGGTGAGCGTGATGTCGTCATAGCTGCGGGCGGTCCGCTGAACGGTGACGCCCGGATTGGCCTTTTCGAATTCGGAGATCAAGGTCTGCACCACCGCGCTGCGCTCGGCCTCGGGGTAGTTGTCCCATACGCTGACGGTGGCGGCCGAGGTCGCGCCCAGGGGCAAGGCCGCCATCAGCAGGGCCGCGAGGCTGGTGGCCGCTAATCCGTGCCGCGAGCGGGATGTGCGGTTGGAGAGGCGCAGACGCATGAAGACCTCCGTTCTTGGTTGCGGCCCACGCTCTCAACCGGCGGGCGCTTGACTTACTTTATTCGATAGTCGAAGAAACTACGGACGCTTGTCAATGGAAATGCTCGGCGAAGCGCGGCAGAGAGAAGAAGGAGCCCCAGGGGTGGACATCCGGAAGGCACGACCAGACGATCGGCAGGCCCTGTTCGACATCTGCCTGAAAACCGCACGCGCCGGGCAGGACGGGACCGAGCTTTACACGCTGCCGGTGCTGCCGGGGCTGTTGTGGGCCGTTCCCTATCTCGAATTGGAGCCTGATCTCGCCTTCGTCCTGGCCGAAGGGGAGACGGTGTTCGGCTATGTGCTGGGAACGGCGGATAGCGAGCGCTTTCGCGCGCGACTGGACAGCGAATTTCTGCCACCCTGGCGGGAGAGGCTGCGCGATTTCGTGCCGGTGACACCGCAGGACGTGAGCGTGATGGAGCGCATCCGCGATGTCGAACGCACGCCTGCCGAGATCACGGCGGGTTACCCCGCGCATCTGCACATCAACCTTCTCCCGGCGGCTCAACGCAAGGGGTTTGGCCGGCGCATGATCCAAACCGAGCTTGCGGCGCTGGCCGAGGCGGGGGCGCCCCGCCTCCATCTCGGCGTCAGCCTCGGCAACGATGCCGGCCTTGCCTTCTATGGTTCGCTCGGCTTCACGGAGATCAGCCGCAGCCACTGCATCTATCTGGGACGGAACACGGGCACAGGCGCCCCGCGGGAGGCCACGCCATGAAAGTCGCCATCATCGGTCTTGGCTTCCGCATGGCGTCGGTCGCGCGCTGCTTCCTGGCCGCCGACCCCGATTTCAAGATCGTCGGCTATCATGACCCGTCTCCCTCGGGCTTGCCGGAACTGGCCGCCCTCGGCATCGATACGGGCGTCGCGCATGATGACGTCGACAGCCTGATCACGGCCGGTGGCTTCGATCTGTTGATGGTGGGCTCGCCCAATCATCTCCATCTCGAGCATATTCGTGCAGGGCTCGATTACGGTGTCCGCGTCTTTTCCGAAAAGCCGGTCGTCACCACCGAAGCGGACAGCCTGGAGCTTGCGTCCCTGCTGCGCCAGCATGGCGAAGACAGCGTCATGGTCGGCCTCGTGCTGCGCTACGCGCCGCTCTATGTCGATCTGCGCCGGGCGCAAGCCGCGGGCATGCTGGGGGAGGTCGTCTCCATCGAGGCTTGCGAGCACATCGCGACCTATCACGGCGCCTTCTTCATGCGCGACTGGCGCCGCTACCAGAAATATTCCGGCAACTACATGCTGGAGAAGTGCTGCCACGACCTCGACCTTTATCAGGGGCTCGTCGGGTGCCGGCCGATGCATGTCGCGAGCTTCGGCGGTCGGCGCAGTTTCATTCCGGAAAACGCGCCGCAGCGGCGCGGCGTCAATGATCTCGACGTCTACCACCGCAAGCCCGTCGGCTGGGAGGAGACGCGCAACGTCTTCGACAGCGACGCCGACATCGTGGACTATCAGACGGCGATCCTGGAATACGCCAACGGCGTCAGCATGGCCTTCCATTGCAATCTGAACGTGCCGGACGAGTTCCGCCGCTTCTGCGTGATCGGCAGACGGGGTCAGGCGGAGGGTGATTTCGTCCGCAACTATTTCCGCGTGACGGATTCGCATTCGGCCCGCCGCCTGATCGACACCTCCTACCAGCCTGCGGAAATCGGTAGCCATTACGGAGCGGACGAGCAGATGGCCCGTGACATCTTCCGCCACATGAACGGCGAGCTCTCTCTGCCGGTGGGGGTGATCGACGCGCTGGAGGCCGGGCTGACCGCAATCAAGATCGAGGAAGCGCGCGTCACCCGCCGCATGGTTGATCTGACGGATACCTGGGCACGCTTCGATGCGGCCTTAGGGCGCTGATGGGGCAATGAGCGTCACCGCGCGGCTGCTCAGGCTGATCTTCGAACAGCAGCCGCTCAGCCAATCCAATCTGCGCGATCGCACGGGCTTGTCGATGTCGACGATCTCGGCGTCGATCCGGCCGTTGCTGGAGGCGGGGCTGGTGGAGGAGCGTGGCGTGCGGCGGGAAGCCATGGGCCGGCCGCAGACCCTGCTCGGGATCGCCGCCCGCTACGCCCATGTGGTGGGTGTGCAGCTCAATGGTGACCACAACCTCATCGTTCTGACGGATCTCGCTGGCTCTCTGTTGCGCGAACATCCCTTGCCGTCCGGCCCGCTTTCGCCGGACGATCTGACGCGCGAGGTGCAGGCCTTCATGGCCGATTGCCGGGACCAGCCGGTTGCGGTGCTTGGCCTGGCGCTGGCTGGGCTGATCGAGCCGGAGACGGGCCTGTGCCGCCTCTCCTCCGTTCTCGATTGGACCGACGTGCCGATCGCCAATCTCATCTCCCGGCGGCTGAACCTGCCCGTGGTGGTCGAAAACGACGCCAATGCCTTTGCGCTAGCAACCATGCTGCTGACGCTGTTGCCGCCCGAGGTTTCCTCCGCCGTGGTGATGACCGTGGGGCGCGGCCTCGGCGTCGGGGTGCTGGAGGGACGGCGGCTCTATCGCGGGCGGAACGGCGCGGCCGGCGAGGTGGGGCACATTCCGGTCGCAGGCAAGGCGACCTTCGCCTGCCACTGTGGCCAGCCGGTGTGCCTGGAGAGTGTCGCCTCCGTCCGCGCGATCAAGCTCGCGGCAGGGCTCGGGGACCGGCGGCTCGCCGACCTCGACGTCGCCGGCAAGGCCGCGGCAAAAGTCATCACGGCGGCGGGAGATCACATCGGCCTCGCCCTGGCCCAGCTCGCAGCGGCCTTCGACCCGGATACGGTCTGCCTCGCGATGGAGCCGGACAATGCCGCCCCCCTGCTGCTGCAGGCGATCGAGCAGAGCTATGCCGCCCACCGCCTCCGCGTGTTGCGGAAGCCGACGCCGCTCACCTTCCTGACGGGCTGGGACAAGATGTGGGCCATGGGCGCGGCAAGTATCGCGCTGCAGCATTTCATCGACCGCGTCGGCGAAGAAAGCTGAACCATCGGCCTCCCGCATCTTGCAATCGGGGGGAGAGACCGGGACTATCGCAGCCGCGCAATATGCCGAAAACAGGCGCCGTCAGAAGCGCCGGGAGCGGAAGGGGCGGGATGCACGGTTTGACAGCCTGGCTGATGACGGGAATGACCGGACAATTGCACATTCCGCCGCCGCCGCTACTCGCCTGGCACGCCCGGCTGATGGTGCTGGGCTGGACGATCCTCATTCCGAGCGGTGTCTTCATCGCGCGGTTCGTCAAGATTACCGCGTGGCAGGACTGGCCGAATACGCTCGATTCGAAGCTATGGTGGTACAGCCACCGGCGCTTGATCGATGCCGCGCTGTTGGCGATCCTGGCCGCGCTTGCGCTCGCCTGGCTCGGTGCCGGCCCGGGCAACCGGCTGATGGCGCTTCATCGCTGGCTCGGCTGGGTGATCAGCGGTGGCCTGGCACTCCAGGTATTGGCAGGGCTCTTTCGCGGAACCAAGGGTGGCCCGACTGAAGCGACACTGCGCGGCGACCATTACGACATGACGCCGCGGCGCGTCGCTTTCGAGTATCTGCACAAATCGCTTGGCTGGCTGCTGCTGATGCTGGCGGTCGGGGAAGTCTTCCTCGGGCTGTGGATGGTCAACGCACCGCGGTGGATGGCTGTGGTCATCACCCTGTGGTGGTGCGTCTTCCTGGCCGTCTTCGTCTGGGCTCAGAGGCGTGGGCTCTGCATCGACACCTACCAGGCGATTTGGGGGCCGGCCACCGAGCATCCGGGCAATTTGCGCCGCCGGCCGATCGGTTGGGGCGTGAGGCGTCGCACGCCTTGATCGCCTTTCGGATGCGGCTGCCTCACCCGTCTGCCGCGGAGACGGTCTCCATGAAGCGGCGCACGAGACGCGCGATGTGCTCCGTCTTCTCGTCCAGTCCGAAATGGCCGGCGTCGATCACGTGAAGCTCCGCGCCAGGGACGTCCCGCTTGTAGCCTTCTGCGCCGGGCACGATGAAGGATGGATCATACAGCCCCCAGATCACCAGCATCTTCGGCTGATGCGCGCGCAGCCAGGCCTGCCAGCGCGGATAGGCGGCGACGTTCGTGCGGTAGTCGAAAAGGAGCGCGGCCTGGATGGCGCGCTGCCCCGGCCGGGATAGCATCGCGAACTCCTCGTTCCAGGCGTCCGGATCGTAACGTTCGGGATGAGGACTTACGCCCAAATGCCGCGCCTTCGTGGCCGCATGGCTGAGGAAGGCGTCGAGCTGATCGGCATGCGCCTCCGGGTCTTCCCAATACGCGGCGATCTTGGCCCATTTCGGGCCCAACCCCTCCGCATAGGCATTGGCGTTTTGAACGATCATCGCGGCCACTCTCTCGGGGGCCGAGAGCGCCATGCGGAAGCCCACTGGGCCACCATAATCCTGCATGAAGAGGCTGTAGCGGGTGAGGCCCAGATGATCCAGCAATTGGCCAGTGGTGCGGGCGAGACTGTCGAAGGTATAGGCGTAGAGATCCGGCGGCGGCGCGGCGCTGTACCCAAAGCCTGGATAGTCCGGGGCGATGAGGTGGTAGCGATCGGCAAGCAGCGGAATCAGCCGCTCCCACATACGAGACGACGACGGGAAGCCGTGCAACAGCACGATCGCAGGCGCATCACGCGGGCCCGCTTCCCGATAGAACAGTCTCACCCCACCGACCTCGACCGTGTTGTAGGTCGTCGTCGCCGTCGTATAGGGGATGGGTTCAACGGAAGACGGTTTCGTCGGCTCGGACATAGAGGCCTCCCGGAAGATGCGAGGCGTGAGGAAAGCGGGATGCTGCCTCATCCGCGGGGTTTGAGAAAGGGCGCGCGATTCGGCAGCGCAAGGATGCCGCCCGATGAAGACCGGGCGGCACAGCGAGATCAGCCCTGAGACGCCATGCTGCGCGCGACGTCGGCCGCGCTGATGCCTTCGAGGGCAAGGCCGTAAGCGGTTCCTTCGTCGATCAGGCGGCGGAGCGGCTGGGTCATCGCCATGCGGGTGTAGCGGCCTGTCAATGGCGGCAGGGCGGCAATGCCGTCCGCGATCTCATGCGCCCGGGCCAGCAGGCGGTCGGCCGGCACGATCTCGTTGACCACGCCCCAATCCTTCGCCGTCTCGGCATCGAGCACCTGACGCGTGAGGAGGAAGTAGCGGCCGCGGATCGAGCCGATGACATGCGGCCAGACGAGGTGCATGCCGTCACCGGGCACGATGCCGAATTCGAAATGCGGCTTGTCCTGGAAGACAGTCTGCGGCGTCGCCAGGATGATGTCGGTCAGCAGCGCATATTCGCTGTGCAGCAGCACGGGCCCGTTCAGCGCGGTGATCATCGGCACCTCGATGTCGAGAATGTTCGACAGCACCTTGCGGCCCTCGCGCAGGATCTTGTCGTAGCCGCGGGGGGTGAAGAAATCGAAGCCCTCGGGGTCGATCGTGTCCATGAAGGCGTCACCGCTTCCGGTGAGGATCACCGCGCGATTGTCGGAATCTTCGCCGATCTGGTGAAACAGGTCGACGAACTGCTCGTGCGTATGTCCGTTGAAGACGAGCTTGCCACCATTGGTGTGGAGCGCCACTTCCAGCACGCCGTTCTCCTTGCGGGTCAGGCGAGCATTGGGGAAGGCGTCGCGGTAGGTGCTGAAGGTTGCCATGATGCGGATCCTCGATCTCAGGGCCGGCCAGAAGCGGCGGCGTGTCCTTGAGCTACACGCGGCCGACCCAGGGCGGACGAGGGCACGTGGCGATAAAGATCATTCCCCGCCGGAATAGCGGCGGCCAAGGGCGGTTTCGACGAAGCGGGCGAAGGCGCGCGCCTTGGCGCTGGCCATGCGCCCGCCGGGAAACACCGCCCAAAGATCGAGGGGCGGCAGCGCCCAGTCCGTCAGCACGCGGCGCACCGCGCCACTCTCTAGTTCCGGGCTGAACATCCAGTCGGAGGCGATGGTCAGCCCCATATCGGCCAGCACGGCGGCGCGTAGCCCTTCGGCGGCGCTGACCCGCACGCGACCGCGCACGGAAACCGAGGCTTCCGCGCCATCCCGCGTGAAGGACCAGACGTTGGGAAGCTGGCTGTAGATCACCGCTTCATGCTCCGCGAGATCGGCCGGGCTCTGCGGCGCGCCTTGGCGTGCCAGATAGGCCGGGGTCGCCAGGACCGAGCGGCCGCCCGTCGCCAGCTTGCGCGCAAGCGCCGAGGAATCGGGCAGCGCGCCCATGCGCAATGACACGTCCACGCCCTCTGCCACGAGATCGATCACCCGGTCATCGAGGATCACGTCAATCTCGAGATCGGGATGGTCTTCGAGGAAGCGGGACAGCAGCGGCACGATGTGCAGGCGGGCGAAGGTTGTGGCGGCCGAGATGCGCAGGCAGCCGGAGAGGCCGGCCCCTGCGCCACGCGCGGCGAGTTCCGCCTCGTCCGCCTCCTGGATCGCGGCCTTTGCCCGCTCATAGAAGCGTTGACCGGCTTCCGTCGGGCTCAGCCCATGGGTCGACCGGATCAGCAGGTTGACCTGCAGCCGGCCTTCCAACTGGGCGATTGTCTTCGACACCGCCGGCTGCCCGACGTTGAGCTGCCGCGCCGCGGCTGAGAAGGAGCCCGTCTCCACGACCCGCACGAAGGTCGCCATCGCCTGATATCGGTCCAACGCCATTCCCCTCTGGAATGAACGTTATCTCTTAGAGCCGGCTGCCATGTCGAGCCGCACAGAGGCATCTGATGGTGACGCCTCCAGACCCATCGGAGGACCGAGGAAGAGGGGCGCCGGTACCAGCATCGCGCGCCGGAGCCCAAGGGATAGGATCATGCTCGAGGTTTTCGCCTTCGCCACGCCCAACAGCATCAAGGTGCCGATCGCGCTGGAGGAGCTTGGGCTCGACTATGCGCTGCGCGCCGTCAACGTCCGCAAGGGTGAGCAGAAGGCAACCGCTTTCGTCGCCCTCAACCCCAACGCCAAGGTGCCGGTTCTGGTCGACGGCGGCCTGGTGCTGACGGAGTCCGCGGCCATCCTGGTCTATCTCGCCGAGAAGACCGGCCGACTGCTGCCTCAGTCGGGCGAGGGCCGAGCCCGCGTCTTCGAGCAGCTCTTCTTCCATGCCTCCGGCCTTGGCCCTGCCTTCGGCCAGTCCGGCTTTTTTCAGCGCTTCGCGGCCGAGCCGCAGCCGCTCGCGATCGACCGTTTCCTGACCGAAGCGAAGCGCACTGCCTCCGTGCTGGATGCGATCCTTGCGAAGCATCGCTTCGTTGCCGGCGCGGCGTTCACCATCGCCGATATCGCCCATTTTGGTTGGCTCTGGCGTCGCGAGTTCGCGGGCGTCGGGCTGGAAGACACCCCAAATCTTGCCCGTTGGTACGCCGAGATCGAGGCCCGCCCCGCCGTGCAGCGCGCCATGGACCGCGTCACCGCACTCGTGCCGGCCGCCTGAACCCCTTTCGCTCAAGGAGCAGACTCATGACCCTTCAAGCCAAGCTCGACGCCTTCAAGGCCGATTTCGAAGCCGGCAAGCCGCCCTACAACGTGCCGCCCGCCGTCATCGAGATCATGCACCGCGCGACGGCCGCGTTGATCGCGAGCGGGGCCGCCACGCGTGCGCTCAAGGCGGGTGACCGTGCACCCCGCTTCACCCTGAACGACCCGGACGGCAAGCCCGTCTCTTCTGCCAAGCTGCTAGCGCAGGGGCCGCTCGTGGTGAGCTTTTATCGCGGGGTGTGGTGCCCCTACTGTAACATGGAACTGCAAGCCCTTCAGGCGGCCTTGCCCGAATTCGAGAAGCTGGGCGCCAGCCTCGTCGCCATCTCGCCCCAGACGCCGGTGAACAGCCGCAAATCCGTTCGGCAGAACGCGCTCGGCTTCCCGATCCTTTCGGACACACAGAACGACGTGGCCGATGCCTTCGGCCTGCGGTTCCAATTGCCCGATTATCTCGTCGATCTCTACAAGAGTCTGAAGAACGATCTGCCGGCCTTCAATGGAGATGAGAGCTGGACCCTGCCGATGCCGGCGCGCTACGTCATCGCCCAAGACGGGACGATCCTCTATGCCGAGGTGAATCCGGATTACACGCGCCGCCCCGAGCCCGAAGACATGCTGCCGGCGCTGCGCCGCGCGACCTCCGTCAACGCCTGAGCCCATGATCCGGCCGCATCAGCGGCCGGCCATCTTCGACGAGGCTTGCCATGTCCCGGACTTTTCTCATCACCGGCGCCAGCAAGGGCATCGGCCTGGCGCTCGCGGAACGCCTGACCCGAAACGGTCATCGGGTCGTTGGTCTCGCGCGGGGTCCGGCGCCGCATTTCCCTGGCGGGCTGCTGTCCGTCGATCTTGCGGATCCGCGTGCGACGGATGATGCACTTGCCGATCTCACGGCCCGGTTCCGCTTCGATGGCGTGGTCAACAATGTCGGGCTGGTCCGCCCGCAGCGGCTGGGCGAGGTGGACCTCCCGGTGCTGGAGGAGGTGCTGCGGGTCAACCTGCATCCTGCTCTGCAGAGCGTGCAGGCCGCATTGCCCGGCATGCGGGAGCGGGGATGGGGGCGGATCGTCAATATCTCCAGCCTCACCGTGCTCGGCGCGGTCGAACGCACGGCCTATGCGGCGGCAAAAGCTGCCCTGGTCAGCTTCAGCCGAAGCTGGGCGCTGGAACTCGCGACCTCCGGCATCACGGTCAATGCGGTCTCTCCGGGCCCCACCGAGACCGCGCTGTTCCGCGCCAATAATCCACCCGGCAGCGAGGGTGAGCGCCGCTATCTCTCCCAGGTGCCGATGGGCCGCTTCGGGACGCCCGATGACATCGCGGCGGCCATCGCCTTCCTGCTGTCCGATGAAGCAGGTTTCATCACCGGCCAGACACTGCATGTCGATGGCGGCGCCTCGGTCGGCAAGGCCGCCTTTTGACCAACGCCCTTTTCGATGCGGAGATCACAATGTCACAGAAAGTCGTCCTCATCCTTGGCGCATCGCGCGGACTGGGGCTTGCCCTGACCGAGACGTTCCTGGGGCGAGGCTGGCAGGTCATCGCGACCCAGCGGACGCCCTCCCGAGACCTGGACGCCTTGGCGGGGCGATACCCGGCCCGTCTCGAGATTGAAACAGTGGACATCGCTGAGGCCGAGGCGGTGCAGGCCCTCCACGGCAGGCTGGAAGGGCGGCGCCTGGACGTGCTCTTCGTCAATGCCGGCATCGCGCGGGCGATTGAAGCGACGCCTCAGAGCATCGACGAGCGGGATTTCCTCGACATGATGCTGGTGAATGCGCTGTCCCCGGTCCGTGCCGCGGAAATCCTGCGTGACCTTCTGCCGCAGGACGGAACGATCGCGATCATGACGAGCGAACTCGGCAGCATCGCCCAGGCGGGAGACGGCTGGCAGCTCTATTCCTCCAGCAAAGCCGCGCTCAACATGCTCATGAAGAAATACGCGAGCCGCTACCGTGCCGATGGCCATGCGCTGCTGCTGCTGGCTCCGGGCTGGGTGCGGACCGAAATGGGAGGCAGCGACGCCGCCTTGTCGATCGAAGAAAGCATTCCCTTCGTCGTCGACACCGTGGAGGCCAACCGCGGAAAACCGGGGCTGCGCTACCTCGACCGCTTCAACAAGCCGATTCCATGGTAACCATGAGCGCGCCCACCGCGAAATGGCCATGTAACGGATGAAGTCGATCCGAGCCAAAGGAGGAGTCGTGCGTCCACCTCATGTGAGCCAAAGGCCGGTGCGACCGCGCCGCCTCCATCCATTGCCCATTCGCATCATGCATTGGGTCAATGCCGGGGTGATGCTGGTGATGATCACCTCGGGCTGGGGCATCTATGATGACGACGTCATCATCCACGGGCTTCATTTCAGTGGCTTCTGGCGGCTCGGAGAGTGGGCGGCGCCAAGCCTGCAGTGGCATTTCGCCGGCATGTGGATCTTTGGTCTCAACGGCCTCGCCTATGTGATCTACGGCGTCGCCACCGGCCGGCTGCGCGAGCGGCTGCTGCCGATCCGGCTGCGGGACCTGGTGCACACGGTCCGGGACACGCTGCGCTTCAAAATCGCGCATGAGGATCTGACCGTCTACAACGCGGTTCAGAAGCTTCTCTACATCGTCGCCATCCTCGCCGGCGTCTCGCAGGTCGTGACGGGGCTTGCGATCTGGAAGCCCGTGCAATTCGCGCCGCTCGTCAGTCTGCTTGGGGGCTTCCAATCCGCTCGCGTGCTGCACTTCGCCGGCATGGCCGTGATCGTCGGCTTTCTTCTGGTCCATACCCTGTTGGCCCTTCTCGTTCCCAGGACGATCGGAGCGATGGTCCTGGGCGGCCCTACGCTGAAGCCAGCCGCGCGACAGGAGGCAGGCGAATGACATCCTCTCCCTTTCGTCCCAAGGATGCGCCAGGTGCGGAGGTTCTCGAGACACACCGGCCGCTCATTCGCAGCCTGGAGCGGCGCGGTCTGATCCGCGGAGGTCTCTCGCTCGGGGCGCTCGTGATGCTCACCGGATGCGATGTCAAGCGCCCGGAATCCGTCGAGGCCGCGCTGCTCGCCGTCTCCCGTTTCAACGATCGGGTGCAGGCATGGCTTTTCGATCCTGACCGGCTGGCGCCGACCTATCCCGCATCCCGAATCCTGCGGCCGCCGAAGTTCAACGCCTATTACGACGTGACGCAGGTCAAGCCCGTAGATGGTCAAACCTGGCGGCTCGACGTTTCCGGCCTAGTCTCGGACCGCCGGCCCTGGACGCTCGCCCAACTGCAGGCCCTGCCGCAGCAGTCCATGGTCATCAAGCACATCTGCGTCGAAGGCTGGAGCTATATCGGCGGCTGGGGCGGCGTGCCGCTGAAGACCTTCCTGGAGCGGGTGGGTGCCGATACCCGGGCGAAATATGTCGCTTTCAAGACGGCCGATAATTATCCGAGCAGCATCGACATGGCGACGGCGCTGCATCCGCAGACGCTTCTCGCCCTCGATTACGGCGGTGATCCGCTCGCCGACCCCTTTGGCTTCCCGCTGCGTCTGCGCATGGCGACCAAGCTCGGCTACAAGAATCCGAAATGGGTCACGGCGATCGAAGTGACCAATACCTACCCCGGCGGCTATTGGGAATCGCGCGGCTTTTCCTGGTTTGCGGGGATTTGACGCCGATGCACCGCTCTCTTCCCGCGGCGCTCCTGATATTCGGCCTCTGCGTGCCGGCTGCCTGGGCGCAAAGCCCGATGCCGGGCGGCATGCCCCCGCCCACGGGGATGAGCCTCGCGCAGTCGGCGGCGATGCGCTTTCCCCAGCCCGTGCGCGTCGGCGACCTGCGGCAGCGCCTCGTGCTGCGTCCAGTGGAAGCGCAGACCATTCTCGGCCGCGTGCGCAGCGTCGTGCGTGCGGCGGACGGAGATATTCTCGTCGTCATGACCTATGGCGGGTTCATGGGCTTCGGCGGCCGCCCGATCGCCGTCCCGGTGGATGCCATGGTGCTGCTCGGCGAGGATATGGAGGTGGTGGCCTTCACCCCTGCGCAGCTTGCGACCTTTCCACGGTTCACCGATACCGGAACGACGCCGCTTCCAGATGATGCGACAATCAAGGTGGGCCTCGCGAAGCCGTCTCACTGAAGGGTGCTCACGTTCCCGTGCACGTGCAACCGGACACCGTGCTGCATCGTATAACCACGAAACAATCCGGGGACCGGATCATGGACGAGCGAGATGCAGGCAAGCAGGGCGGCTGTGGCATCGCCATGATGGCGAAGTCGCCCCGGCCCGGCCACTCCAAGACGCGCCTTTGTCCGCCGCTGCAGCCCGCTCAGGCGGCGAGCCTGAGTGCCGCCTTCCTGCGCGATACCACGGAGAATCTGCGGCTGGCGGCGGAGACCATTCCGATTGCGCGATATGCCGCCTATGCGCCGGCGGGCACCGAGGCTGGGATCGCACCGCATCTCGCTGCGGAGACGCCGCTAATCCTCGCGCACGGCCAAGCCGGGGCGCCGCCCGGCATAGAGGGTTTCGGGCGCTGCCTGCTGGATGCCATTCTGGGCCAATTCGCCCGCGGCCATGCCAGCGCCTGCGTGCTGAGCTCGGACACGCCCAATCTGCCGACTGCGGCTCTCATTGCGGCGGCGCGGAGTCTTGCGGAGGGGGACGAACGCCGCGTGGTCCTCGGCGCCTGTGATGATGGCGGCTACTACCTGCTCGGGATGACGGTGCCGCATGCTGGGCTCTTCGCCGATATCGCTTGGAGTACGGAGACGGTCGCGGAGGCGACACGGCAACGCGCCCGGGCCCTCGGCCTCGATGTCGTCGAACTCGAACCCTGGTACGACATCGATGATGCCACCGCCTTGCACCGGCTGCTCGGTGACACGAGCGGCTATGCCGCGCCTTTCACGCGGCGGGCGCTGGCCGCGCTGGACGTGGCCACGCTGATGCAGGCCGAGCCCGCGGCGTGAGGCGGCCGGTTCTCCGCCTCGGTGCGCTCGGTGTGCTGCTTCTGGCCCTCACCATCGCCGGGATTCTGATCGACCCACCGGCAGTACCGGGGGTTCCGCATGTCGCGCGACTGGGCTGGCTGGTGATCCTGCTCTGCGTCAGTGCCGGCACCTATTTTGCGGCCGTGCGCCTGGTGCTGCGTGAGGACGGCCCGAGGCACATGCTGTGGCTCGTCCTCGGCGTCGCCGCCCTGCTGCGGGTCGCGCTGCTCACCGTGCCGCCCATGCTCTCGACCGACATCTACCGCTATGTGTGGGATGGCCGGGTGCAGGCACAGGGCATCAATCCCTATCGCTACATCCCCGCCGATCCGGCGCTTTCGGCGCTGCGGGACGCGACGGTCTATCCGCACATCAATCGCAAGGAATATGCCCGCACCATCTATCCGCCGGTGGCGGAAATGGCCTTCGCCGCAGCCGGACGGCTGTGGGACAGCGTGACAGGCTTCCGCCTCATGGCGCTCGGCTTCGAGGGGCTGGGGATCGGCGCGATGCTGCTGCTGCTGCCGCTCGCGGGCCTGCCACGCAGCCGCATCCTCATCTATGCCTGGAATCCGCTGGCCCTCTGGTCCTTCGCGAGCGACGGCCATGTCGATGCCATCGCCGTCGGCTTTCTTGGACTCGCGCTGCTGTTGCGCGCGCGGCATCGCGACGGCTGGGCCGGCGCCGCCTTGGGAGCGGCCGTCATGGCGAAGTTCCTGCCGGTCGTCGTCGCCCCCGCCTTGCTGCGCGGCGGACGCTTTTGGCGGCCGGCCGCGGCGGGGCTTCTCGTCATTCTCCTCGGCTACGCCCTCTATAGCGGCGCCGGCCGGCACGTGCTGGGCTTCCTGCCGACCTATGGCAGCGAGGAGGGGCTGGAGAGCGGCCAGGGCTTCTGGTTGCTCGCGGGTCTCGGCGGCCTTGTGCCGCTGCCGCCTGTCGCGAGCGCGCTCTATGCCGGTGCCGCGGCCATTCTCTATGGGCTCCTGTCTTTGGTTCTGCTGCACCGCCCGGCGCCGGCGAACGATGCCTATAGGCTGTGCCAGGACACGGGGCTGCTGATTGGCGTCACGCTCGTGCTGCTGAGCCCGCATTACCACTGGTATTTCGCCTGGGCCGCGCTGCCCGCCGTGGTCGCGCCCTCGGCTGCCCTCATCTGGCTCGCGACCGCGCCACTGCTGCTGATCATCGACCCGATCGGCCACAGCCGGTTCCTCTGGCCCTCCCTCATCTACCTGCCCGCGGCGGCCCTGCTGCTGCGGGATCTTCGCCGCAGCGCGCAGAGGCGCGCCGTGGCCCCCGTTCCTGGAGAGTTGTCATGTCCACTGCCGCCGCGCTGAAAGACCCGCGCCGCTATTTCGAAGAGGTCGGCGCCAGCCGTGCTTCGGTGGCGACAAAGCCGCCCGTCTGCCTCTACCTGGAGGTAACGAACCGCTGCAACCTGCTGTGCGAAACCTGCCCGCGGACTTTCGAGACGCTGGAACCCCCGGCAGACATGAGCTGGGAGCTGTTCACCAAGATCGTCGACCAGGTGCCGGACGTCGCGCGCGTGGTGTTGCATGGCGTGGGCGAGCCGATGCTGGTCAAGCAACTGCCGGAGATGATCCGCTACCTCAAGGCGCGGGGCACCTATGTGCTCTTCAATACCAACGGCACGCTGCTGCAGCCGAAGCGCTTTCAGGCGCTGATCGACACGGGGCTCGACGAACTCCGTGTCTCTCTCGATGCGGCGGACCGTGAGTCTTACCTGAAGGTGCGCGGCAAGGACTATTTCAATCGCATCGTGCGCGATGTGGGCAAGTTCGTCGCCTATCAGAAGCAGGTGGGTGCGACCACGCCGCGCGTTTCGCTGTGGCTCACAGGATTGAAGGAGACGGTGGATCAACTGCCCGCCTTCGTTCGGCTGGCGGCCGATATGGGCATCCGCGAGGTGCATCTGCAGCGCCTGGTCTTCGACGAGCAAGGCTACGGCATGGCGCAGGCCGAGCAGTCGCTGTTCGAGAATACCCAGGCCGAAGAGTTGCGCGCCATCGAAGCGGCACAGGCCGTGGCCGCGCCCTTGGGCGTGACCTTGGACGCGTCCGGCGCGACGGAGCCGGGCCTCAGCCTCAAGCGGCAGGAGGATCGCGCCTGGTCCACCTGCCGCAGGCCGTGGTCGCTGATGTATTTCACCGCCCACGGCCGGGCACTGCCGTGCTGTATCGCTCCCTTCTCCGTGCGGGGATACAGCAACTACACGCTGGGGGATGCGACGCAGCAGGACCTGCGCGAGATCTGGAACGGCGACGCCTACCGGGCGTTCCGTGACAGCCTGCTGTCCGACACGCCGCCCGCTCCGTGCCAGAATTGCGGTATGCGATGGAGCCTCTGAGCCTCGTCATCCCGACCTTCAACGAGGCCGGGACGATTGCCGACGTCATCCGGGAGATTCCTGCGGCCTTCGCCCGGGACGTCATCGTCGCGGATGGCGGCAGCACGGATGGCACCCAGGCGGCCGCAGGTGCGGCGGGCGCCCGTGTGATCGATGCGGGGCGGGGCTATGGCCGCGCCTGTGCCCTGGGTGCCGCAGCGGCCTTGCCGGATAGCCGCGTGATTGCCTTCATGGACGGAGACGGCGCCGACCGCGGCGACCTCATCGACAGGATCGCCGGCCCGGTACTGGCAGGCACGCAGGATTTCGTTCTGGCTTCCCGTACGCGGGGAGAGCGAGAGCCAGGCGCGATGCTCTGGCACCAGGTGCTCGCCGGCCGGATGGCCGGGCTCGGCATGGGGGCGCTGTACGGTGTGCGCTATTCCGACATGTGCGCCTTTCGCGCCATCGACCGTGCAGCTCTGGCACGCCTGAACCTCCGCGAAATGACCTATGGCTGGAACATCGAGATGCAGATGCGGGCGGCACGCGCGGGTCTGCGCATTCTCGAGGTGCCGATGCCCTATCGCTGCCGGGCGGCCGGCAGCTCAAAGGTTGCCGGCTCTCTGCCCGGCACGCTGCGTGCAGGCACCAAGATCGTCAGTACCTTTCTACGGGTGGCGACGGCCAGGGGCTAGCACGATGAGGCCGCCTCAACCGAAGCGGCCTCCACGCTCGATCACTTCGATCTTGTAGCCGTCGGGATCGGTCACGAAGAAGAAGCGAGCGAGGGGCTTGCCCGCATGCGCGAGGCTGCGCGGATCGGTGCAGACGGCGCCGAGGGCCTTGATGCGGTCGTGCGCGGCATCGAGATCTTCGACGACGACGGCGAGGTGACCGTAGCCGTCACCGAGCGCGTAAGGCTCCGTCCGCCCGTGATTGACGGTGAGCTCGAGTTCGAAGCTCACCTCCTCGCCGCGCAGGTAGATGAGCGTGAAGCTCTCGAAGGCGAAGCGTTCGGCGATGCGCAGACCAAACGCGGCTTCGTAGAAGGCGACCGCGCGTGCTTCGTCCAACACGCGGATCATGGAATGGACCATCTTGCTCATGCGTCGTTCCCTGCGGCCTGGCTATTTGAACAATCTGCTTGGAAAATCGAGAATCGCAAGGCCACCGGCGGCATCGGCGAGGAGCAGCGCGCCGCCTGGTGACCAGCCGAGCAGGGTGAGCGAGGCGCCGACCGGCTTCACGGGCAGTTCTTCCGCGGCGCCCACGGGTGCTACGATGACCTGGCCGTTGACCAGCCCCCCCGCGACGATCGGCCGCGTCGGGTGCGCTGACACCCATTCGACGGGGACGAGGCTGGGGCGGCCGCTCTGGAGCGCGCCGGCACGGCTGTCGCGGAACGGACGTTCCTGCGCGGCCGCGCCCCATGCGGTGATGCGAAAGGCGCCTGCGGCGAGGACGGCCTGGGCTGGCTCGCTCCAATCTATGGAGGCGACGGGCGTCGGGAAGTCGCCGAAACGCGTCGCCTCACCGCGGGCGAGATCGACGATGGCAAGGCCCGCCTCACCGAGCGCACAGGCGAGATAGGCCCCGTCCCGGCGCCAGCGGAGGGCGGACACCACACCCCCTGGCAGGATCACCCGCGGCGCGCCGCCGCCGGGTGTGAGCACCAGCACCTGATCGCTGCAGGCCAGGGCAAGACGCTCCCGGTCCGGTGCGGCGGCAAGACTGGTAACGGGCCCGGGGAGGCCGGCGATGCGCTCGATGAGCGCGCCGCTTTCCGACACATACAGGACTTCCTCGCCACAAGCCGCAGCGAAGCCGCGGGCGAGTGCCGACAGTGCCGCGACGGGGCCGTCGAGCCGCGGCCCGAAGGGCGTGTGTGAGCCGTCCGCCGCGATGTGGACGAGACACCCATCCTCGTTGCCGGCGAGGAAACCGGCCTGGCCGTGGGGTAGCAGGCGGGGCGCGCCTTTGCCGAGAGGCTCGGTCGTGATCAGCGGGGGAGGCGGGGCGCGGCGGCTCTGGATGGTGGCGCGCCCGGTATCGCCGCTCACGCGTAGCCGCGCCTCGGCGGGCTCGGGGTCCGCGAGGGGCGCGAGCGCGACCGCGCCATCCGCGCGGGCGAAAGAAACCCACCGGCCATCGCGGCTGCAACTCCATGCAGTCGCGACCGCAGGCAACTGCCAGCTGCGCGCGATCGCGTCGAACAGACCCTGGCTCGGAGACGTGGCGTGATGGTTCATCGGTGTCGATCCTCGTTGGCCTCATGCGGGCCGGGCGCCAGCTGCACGATATTGTCGGCGAGCTGTGGCAGCTCAGCGCGAAACTTCGCTTCCGCGGCGATGATGTGGCATTTCAGCTGATCCCAAAGATCGACCCGCAGCAGCCCGCTGTGATCACCCCGCAGCCGCTCCACATCCGCGATGCGCAGCTGATAGGGCAGAGCGACGCCGGTGAAGACGAAGTCACACAGCACGGCTGCATGTTGATCGGCGAAGGCCGCCAGCAGAGGATGCGCGTCAACCGTCAAGCCGCTGCGCGTCATTTCCGAAACTGCGAAATCCCGAAAATGGCGCCGTAGCCGCTCCTGGCTCTCGCCGAGAAATCGCGGCACGAATACAAGATCCTGGCCCATGAGTGCAACGAGATCGGCGGCAACGCGCGCAGAGTCCGAACTGCCGGGGATATCGCCGTCTCCCGTCTCGGCTGCCATTGATGTCTCTCCCAGATAGGGCAACGAAGAATAGAAGCTGCCCGTCTCATTGCAACAGAGATTCGCGCGAACAGTACAGACGATCATGCTGCACTGCAGTCGTTACACCCGTCCGTTACAGCTGTAACGCTGCTTTACGTCTGTAAAGCGCGCGCCTGGCGAAGACTGCAAGAAATACTTGAAAGTATGGTCGCTCCGATTGGCACGCCATTTGCGTATGAGCAGATCAACAGAAAAAGACATCGCTTTCGACGCGATGACAAAAGAACGAAGGGCCGGAAAACAAAAGTGCAAGGCACGCATCCGGAAACCTTTGCCGTGATCGACGTCGCCGGTATGCGCGGCTGAAACCGCCGCGCATCGGCATTGCAACCTCAACCCGGGCGGCATGCGCCGCCTGATCCCGGGCTATGCCCGTCGCAAGAAACGAGTGGAGGATTTGTCTGATGTCGTTAACGCTCAACAAGATCACAGCGCAAAGAGGCATTCCCGTGGGGGAAGCCGCCAAGAAGATCGCCGATCTCGGCTGGAACCCGAGCTACGTTCAGGAGGCGATGACCTTCCCGACGGACTACAAGATTGCCAAGGCCCCGCGCGATCCGATGAAGCAGGTGCTGCGCTCCTACTTCCCGATGCAGGAAGAGAAGGACAATCGCGTGTACGGCGCGCTCGACGCAGCGCTCCGCGGCGACATGTTCCGCAATGTCGAGCCGCGGTGGGTGGAGTGGATGAAGCTCTTCCTTGCCATCATTCCCTTCCCGGAAATCTCGGCGGCCCGCTCCATGGCCATGGTGGCGCGCCTTGCGCCGGGTGAAGACCTGCGCACGGGCTTCACCATGCAGATGGTGGACGAGTTCCGGCACTCCACCATCCAGATGAACCTCAAGAAATGGTACATGGAGAACTATATCGACCCGGCCGGGTTCGACATCACCGAGGAAGCCTTCGGCAAGTGCTACGCGACGACGATCGGCCGCCAGTTCGGTGAAGGTTTCATCACCGGCGACACGATGACCGCGGCCTGCATGTATCTGACGGTGGTCGCCGAGACGGCCTTCACCAATACGCTCTTCGTCGCCATGCCCTCGGAAGCGGCGCGCAACGGCGATTATGCGCTGCCGACCGTCTTCCTCTCCGTCCAGTCGGACGAGAGCCGGCACATCGGCAACGGGCATTCGATGCTGATGGCGGCCCTCAAGGAGCCGGACAATCATCTGCTGCTGGAGCGCGACCTGCGCTACGCCTTCTGGCAGAACCACGCGATCGTCGACGCCGCGATCGGCACCTTCATCGAATACGGCACCACCGACCGCAACAAGAACAAGGAATCCTACGCGGAGATGTGGCACCGCTGGATCTTCGAGGATTACTACCGGACCTATATGCTGCCGCTCGAGAAATACGGCATCAAGGTTCACCACGACGACGTGCAGGAGGCGTGGAACCGCATCACCAAGAAGAACTACGTGCACAAGGTGGCGCAGTTCTTCTCCGTCGGCTGGCCGGTCAACTTCTGGCGCATCGAGGCACAGACCGAGAAGGACTTCGAGTGGTTCGAGACCAAGTATCCCGGCTGGTATGCCGAGTTCGGCGAATACTGGAAGTGGTACGAGAAGCTCAGCCATCGCGGCGAGACGGTGCTGATGTTCAACTCGGACGTCGGCTACGTCTATCCACACCGCTGCTGGAGTTGCCTGGTCCCCTGTCTCATCCGCGAGGATATGGTGACGGACGAGATCGACGGTGAGATCTACACCTTCGCGCACGAACTCGACCGCTGGACGGCGGTGGAGGCCTTCGCCGAGGAATATCAGGGCCGGCCAACCCCTGCCATGGGCCGCTTCAGCGGCAAGCGGCAGTGGGAGACGCTGTATCACGACTGGGATCTCGCCGACATTCTGAAGGATCTCAACTTCGTCCGTTCGGACGGCAAGACGCTGATCCCGCAGCCGCATCTGCGCTTCGACGACAAGGAGATGTGGACGCTTGACGATCTGCGCGGCCACACCGTGAAGGCGCCGCTCGTGGTGCTGCGCGGAATGGACGCTGCCGAGCGCGAAAAGCACCTCGCCGAATACCGCGCGGGCTTCACCATCAACCCCTGCCACTGACGAGGTTCCGAGACGCGGAGGCGGCTACATGGCCGCCTCCGCAACCCGGGCGAGAGGAGGGACGATGTCCACGGTAACGATACAGAAACAGGGTGGTGGCGAGCCCGTGGCGGGGGAGACCTATACCGTGCGGCTCGAACCCGTCGGTGTGGAGTTCGAGGTGGGTTCGGGGGAGAGCGTGCTCAACGCCGCTTTCCGGCAGGGGATTTCTCTGCCGCATGGCTGCAAGGAAGGTCAATGCTCCGCCTGCAAATGCGTGCTTCTGAGCGGCGAGGTGGAGATGATGAAATACTCGACCTTCGCCCTCAACGATTTCGAGAAGGAGAGCGGCCACGTCCTGCTGTGTCGGACGCTCGCCTATTCGGACATCGAAGTCGAGCTGCTCAACTATGACGAAGAGGTTCTGGCGAAGTCGATCCCGGTCAAGAGCTACCAGGGGCGGATCACCGCGGTGGAAAGACTGACCCACGATATTCGGGGACTGCAGATCGAACTCGCATCAACGATCCGCTTCTGGGCCGGGCAATATGCCGACATCACGGTCACCACGAAAGAAGGGGAGACGATTACGCGCTCGTTTTCCATGGCAAATACGCCGGACGAAACCAAAACCCTCAGCTTCATCATCAAAAAATACCCCAACGGAAAATTCTCCAGCGAGCTCGACGCCGGAGGCATCGCCGTCGGCGCCGAGGTCCAACTCACCGGCCCCTATGGCTCCTGCTTCCGGCGGGAAGGACGAGACGGAGCGCTAGTGCTGGTGGCGGCCGGCTCTGGGATGTCACCGATCTGGGCGATCCTCAACGATCACCTGAACAGCGGGGAGAAGCGGCCGGTCTACTTCTTCTACGGCGCCCGCACCCAGGCCGACCTCTTCTATCTTGATCGGATCGCGGCGCTCACCGCCATCCATCCCGCGCTGCGCTTCATCCCGGTCCTGTCCCATGCCGCGGAGGATGCAGACTGGCGCGGCGAGCGCGGCTTCGTGCACGACCGGGTGAACGCTCTTCTCAAGGAGTTCGGGATCGCGGGCAATGGCGATGTCTATGCCTGCGGGCCGCCGCCGATGATCGACGCGCTGCAGCCCGTGCTGTTCATGAACGGCTTCGAGCCCGAACGCGTCTTCTTCGACCGCTTCACAACGGCTGCTCCCTCGGCGCCTGGGCACTGACCCTGCGCCGCAAAGACAAACATGAAGGAGTGAAACATGCCTGCAACTTCCAGCTCGGTCGGATCGGGTGCCGCCGGCGCCGCGGCCTTCGTCGACTCGACAAGTCGCAAATACCGCTACTTCGAACCGCGCGGCCAAAGGGCGACGCATTACGAGGATGTCACGGTCGACGTACAGCCCGATCCGGAACGCTATTTGATTCAGGATTGGATCATCTCCTTCGCGGACGGCCGCGGCGCCTATGGCAAGGACGCGACGGCGGCGCGCAGCTCCAACTGGCATGCCTTCCGCGCGCCCGACCAGGAATGGGAGCGCACGCATTATCAACGCCAGTCTCGCATCGAGACCATGGTGCAGAGCGTCATCGCCAACGGTCGGAAGGCCGGCGCCCCGCAGCACTTCGATCGCGCCTGGGTGAAGATTTTGCAGAGCCATCTCGGCGCCTGGAAGCATGCGGAGTTCGGCCTCGGCACTTCGCTGATGCAGGCGCAGCGCTACGGCTATACGCAGATGATCAACAACGCGACCTTGACCAACTCCTCCTACAAGCTGCGGCTCGCCCAGGACATCACCCTGTATCTCGCCGAAATCGGCATGGATCTCGAGGGTTGGGACGACGAGGCCGGCAAAAAGGTCTGGCTCGAAGACCCAGTCTGGCAGGGCACGCGGGAGGCGGTGGAGACCATCATGGGCTCGACTGACTACCTGGAGCAGTATTTCGCCATCAACGTCGTCTTCGAGCCGCTGGTGGGAGAGCTGTTCCGCTCGGGCTTCCTCATGCAGGTGGCGGCGGCGAACAACGACTTCATCACGCCCTCCGTCATCTCGGCGGCGGAAGCGGATTACGAGCGCAACCTCGCGAACACCGTCGACCTCATCTACCTGCTCGCGCATGACAATCAGTTCGCCGTACACAACCGTGGCCTGTTCCATGCCTGGCTCGCCAAGCATGGCGCGCTCGCGGAGAAGGCGGCGCACGGCTTGCAGCCAATCTGGTCCATGCCGCACTCGAAGCCCGTTTCCTTCAGCGACATCATGGCGAAGGCGCAGGAGCGGCTCGGCAAGATCATCGGCGAACTCGGCCTCGAACAGTAAGCACAAGGGAGACCACCATGTCCGTCAGCACACGCGGCTCCTCGGGGTCGAACATCTTCAAGTCGATGCACGACATCACCTTCGAGCAGACGATTTCGCACCAATGCGGCGTCACTATGAACGATTCGGTGGAGGCCCGCGCCATCGCCGAGTTCATGGCGCAGAAGGAGGGTGTCATCGTTACCTACCAGCCCGCGCTCATCCGGATCGACGGCGAGGGCAAGCTGATCTTCAAGATGGACGAGATCAGCGAGTTTCTTGGCCGAGAGATGACGGCGGAGATTTTCGAGGTGAATACCTCGACTCATTACGGCCGCATGGTGCGGGTCGATGACAATACCGTCATCCTCTTCGGCAACATGGACGAGGTGATGGAATACATCTGACACCGATCAACGGTGCGGCCGATGGAGGCGCCGCCTGGCGCGGCGCCTCCCAAAGAAGACGACAGAGAGGGGACGAGCATGTTCAAGACGCCGGACGGCAAGGAAATCTTCGTGGTCGATGGGCACACCCATTTCTGGGATGGCAGCCCGGAGAACCAAAAGAATATTCACGGCAAGCAGTTCATCGAGTGCTTCTATGGCTATCACACTGCGCTGAGCCCGAAGGAACAGCTCTGGGCCAAGGAGAAGTTCGAGAAGTACACGGCGGACGATCTCTATCGGGATCTCTTCATCGATGGGCCGGACGATGTGGCGATCGTACAGTCCACCTATCTGAAGGATTTCTACAAGAACGGCTTCAACACGATCGAACGGAACTTCGAGGTGGCGCAGCGCTACCCGGAACGCTTCATCGTCAACGGCTCCTTCGATCCGCGGGATGGCGAGAAGGCCATCGAATACATCCACTTCATGAAGGAGACGTACGACATCAAGGGCGTGAAGATGTACACGGCCGAGTGGAACGGAGCCTCGCGCGGGTGGAAGCTCACCGATCCGGCCGCGTATAAATGCTTCGAACTCTGCGAGAAGCTCGGAATCCGCAACATCCACGTCCACAAGGGCCCGACGATCACGCCGCTGACGCGTGACGCCTTCGATGTCGCCGACGTCGACGACGCAGCGACCGATTTTCAAGGGTTGAATTGGATCGTCGAACATTGCGGCCTGCCGCGGCTGGACGATTTCTGCTGGATCGCAGTGCAGGAGAGCAACGTCTATGGTGGCCTGGCCGTGGCGCTGCCCTTCATCCATTCCCGCCCGCGCTACTTTGCCGAGGTCATCTCCGAACTGCTCTTCTGGCTTGGGCCCGATCGTATCCTCTTCGGTTCGGATTATGCCATCTGGACGCCGCGCTGGCTGGTGGAGCGCTTCTGGTCCTTCGAGTTGCCCGAGGATATCGCCAAGGAGCGCGGCGTGCAGCTGACGTCCGAGATCAAGGAAAAGATTCTCGGTCTCAACGCGGCGCGTCTCTACGACATCGACATCGCGGCGAAGCGGGCAAATCTCGCCCGCGCGCCGCTCAGCATCGCCGCGGAGTAGGCGCGTGGCCGCCGCTGGGATGAACGAGGACCGCCAGAGGGAACTCTGGCGGCGCCTCAAGGCGGTGACCGATCCGGAACTCGACGAATCCGTGGTTTCCATGGGATTCGTCGAGAGCGCCACGGTTGCCGAGGATGGTGCGGTCGCCGTCGCGTTCCGGCTGCCGACCTATTGGTGTTCTCCCAACTTCGCCTTCCTGATGCTCGAGGATTTGCGCGGTGCCCTGGTGGCACTGTCCTGGCGTCCGCGCTTTTCGATCACGCTGCTCGATCATCTCATGGGAGAGGAGATCAACGCCGCCTTGGCGGCGGGGCACAGCTTCGACGAGATCGTGGGGCGGCTCGCGCCCGATGCGGATATCCGCGCCTTGCGCGCGATCTTCACGAAAAAGGCGTTTCAACGGCGGCAGGAGACGGTGCTGCTCGCGCTGCGGGAGAGCGGCCTCAGCAACGTGGCGATGTCGGGCCTCACCTGGGCCGGGCTGCAACGCGAGAGCGGGGAGGCCGCGGCCGTCGCTCTTTACCGCGCGGCCTTCACCAGTCGCTTTCCGGACTCGGAGAAGGATGGCCCGGCCTTTCTCACCTGGGAGGGCGAGCCGCTCCGCCCGGATGAGCTATCGCAGCACCTCGCAGCCCTGCGCGCGGTCAGGATCAACATGGAGTTCAACGGCGCGCTGTGCCGGGGGTTGAAGGAGAGCCGCTACCGGGAGGTGGACGTCTCGACCGGAGAGCCGGACCTTCCCGGGCCAGGTCTCGCCGATTTCATCCTCGGCCGTGTGACGAGGGACGGGATGCAGAGTCACCGAAATTGAACCATGGGCCGAGGGCGCGGCAAGACGCCCCGGCCAATCTTTGGGGAAACAGCCAATGCCGAAAAGGCTCATTCACAGCAAGGATGCGCGGCGGCTGCTGGCGCGCGGCGTCCAGCAGCTTGCCGCCGCGGTCGAACCGACGCTTGGCCCCAAGGGGATGAACGCGATGATCGACCGGCCGATCGGCACGCCGATCGTGACACGGGACGGGGTAAGCATCGCGACCGAGATCGAGCTGCCAGACCGCTTCGAGAATATGGGGGCGCAGGTGGTGCGCGAGGTCTCCATGCAGACCAACGCCATCGCGGGCGATGGCACGACGACAGCGATCGTGCTGGCCAATGCGCTCATCCAGAAGGGTGTCGATGCAATCGAGCAGGGGGCACGCACGGTCGATCTCTGCCGCGGTATCGATCGCGCGGTGGAATGCGTCACCACCGCTCTGCGGCGACAGGCTCGTCCGGCGGCCGACGACGCGGCGCTCGCCGCCGTCGCGACGATCGCCGCGACCGAGCCGCGTCTCGGCGCTCTGGTGGCGGAGGCCTTCCGCCGTGTCGGTGCGGATGGCGTGATCTCGACAGAATTCAGCGTGACGACCGAGACGACGTTGGAGGTCGCGGAAGGGATGTCCTTCGATCGCGGCTATCTGTCGCACCACATGGTGACGGACCAGGACCGCATGGAAGCGGTGCTGGAGCGTCCGCTGATCCTGATGACGGATCTCAAGATCCGCGCGGCGGAGGAGCTTTCGGCAGCGCGGCGGATGGCCGAGGCCGAGCGGCGGCCGCTCCTCATCGTCGCCGAGGAGGTGGCGCCGGAGGTCGTGGTCGCGCTGCTCGGCCGGGACGGCCCGGGCCGCTATCTCATCGTGCATCCGCCGGAATATGGCCATTGGCGCAAGGCGATGATGGAGGATCTGGCCATTCTCACAGGTGGCCGGGTGATCGCACGCGACCTCGGCGGCCGGCTGGACGAGGTGACGCGCGAGGATCTCGGCACCGCGGAACGGGTGCGGAGCGCGAGCGCGCAGACGGCCATCATCGGCGGGGGCGGAAGTGCGGCCGCCATTGCTGCCCGGCGCGCCCAGGTTCAGCGGCAGTATGAGGTGGCGCCCCCCAATGTCGAGCAGGACAAGCTGCGCGAGCGGCTCGCGAAGCTTTCGGGCGGCGCCGCCGTGATCCTCGCCGGAGGGGCGACCCCGGTGGAGCAGCGGCGCACAGCGCAACTGATCGAGGACTCGCTGCATGCCGTGCGGGCGGCGGTGGAGGAGGGTATTCTCGCCGGCGGCGGCACTGCCCTCGCGCAGATTGCTCCCGTGCTGAACCCGCTGCTCGACGCGGCGGAGGGGGATGAGGCTGCCGGCATCCGCTTGCTGCGCTCCGTGCTCACCCGGCCGCTGGCCCGCATCGTCACCAATGCCGGAGGGGATCCGGAGGCGGTGGTAGCCGAGGTCGTCCACGCCCGTGCGGGCTTCGGCTATGACGCCGCCGCGGGCCGCTTCCAGGACATGTTCGAGGCCGGCGTGGTGGACCCTGCACGGGTGACCTGCACGGCCCTCACCAACGCGGCCTCCGTCGCCAAGCTCATCCTGTCCACCGAAACGCTGGTCGCAGACCTGCCGGAGGGCGAAGACCCCACCGAAGGGCCTGCGCGGGGCGGCGGGGCGGAGCGGCTCGGCCGCGCATGAACATCGAAGAAGGAGAAACGCCATGAAGGCGGCAAGGCTCTACGAATACGATCCGGCGATGAACGTGCAGCTCAAGATCGACGAGGTGCCGGAACCCAAGATCTCCTCGCCGGACGAGGTCATCGTGCGGGTCGGGGCCGCCGGTCTCTGCCGCACCGATCTGCATATCATCGAGGGGGTCTGGCGCTCGGTGATGGACCCGGAGGGCCGGCTTCTGCCGTACATCATGGGCCATGAGAATGCGGGCTGGGTGGAGGAGGTGGGCAGCAGCGTCACCACGGTGAAGCGCGGGGACGCGGTGATCTGTCACCCCTTCCGGTCCTGCGGCATCTGCCTGAACTGCCGGCACGGCGAAGACATGTATTGCGACAACGGCCTCTTTCCTGGTCTTGGCCTCAACGGCGGCTTTGCGCAATACATGGTGACGAGCGAGCGGTCCCTCATCAAACTCAAATCCAATGTCATGCCGATCGATGTCGCGCCGCTGGCGGACGCCGGCATCACCGCCTATCGCGCGGCGAAGCGAGCGGCCAAGCTGCTGCGCCCAGGCGCCTATTGCGTGCTGCTCGGCATCGGCGGCCTCGGCCACATTGCCCTGCAATCCTTGCGGGCGCTTTCGGGGTGCCGGATCGTCGCGGTAGACCGCGAGGCGTCTGCCCTGCGCCTGGCGAAGGAACTGGGCGCCGACATCACCATCGAGGGCAGTGGGGACGTGGTGGCGGCGGTGCGCGAGGCAACGGGCGGCGGCGCCCAGGTGGTGATCGATTTCGTGGGCGAACTCGGCATCGAGAATCTGTGCTGGCAGATGGTGCGCAAAGGGGGCCAGCTGCTCGTGGTGGGCTATGGCGGGATGATCAAGATCCCGACGCTGCATTTCGTGACCGAAGAGATCAACATCGGCGGCAGCCTCGTCGGCAATTTCACCGAGCTCGTGGAACTCATGGAGCTCAACGCCGACGGCCGCGTGCGCATGCACTACACGAAATACAATTTGGAGAACATCAACACGGCGATTGCCGACTTCAAGGCGCGGCGGTTCTCCGGCCGTGGGGTGATCGTGCCGTGAGATGAGGAAGACCCCCTCCCGGTCGGGCCTGCCCGCTCGGGGGGTTATCGCTGCACGAAACTGCGGCGGATGCCGTGCTGATCGAGCCGGCGATACAGCGTCGGGCGTGAGATGCCAAGCAGATGCGCAGCCTGGCTGAGATTTCCACCCGCGGCCTCCAGCGCGGCGCGGAGCGCCTGGCTTTCCGGGTTGGCAGTGGCGTCCGCCAGCGGTGCGAGGGCGCCTGAGTCGGCCGCCGCCTCGCGGAGCATATCGGGCGGCAGGTCCCGCTCCGTCACGACCCCGTCGCGACAGGTGAGGTGCAGCCGCTCGACGAGGTTGCGCAGTTCCCGCACATTGCCTGGCCATGCATAGGCGCGCATCGCGCGTTCCACCTCGTCCGAGAACTGCAGCGGCTCCCCGCCGGTTTGCCGCGCCAGGCGATGGCTGAAGAAGTCGGCGAGCAGCAGCGCGTCGTCTTCGCGGTCCCGCAACGGCGGAATGCGGATGAGAATGGCGCTGATGCGGTAGTAGAGATCCCAGCGGAACCGGCCCTCGCTCGCCTCTTGCCGCAAGTCGCGGTTGGTGGAAGCGACGACGCGGACATTCACCGGCCGCTCCCGGCTATCGCCGATGCGGCGGATGGTCCGCTCCTCCAGCGTGCGCAGCAGGAAGGGCTGGATATCGAGCGGCATCTCGCCGATTTCGTCGAGGCTGAGCAGTCCGCCATGCGCCCGCTCCAAGACGCCTGCCTTGCCCTCGCGCGTCGCCCCCGTGAAGGCGCCCCCGACATGGCCGAAGAGCTCGCTGCCGAAGAGCTCGCGCGTGATGGCGCCGCAATTGAGTGCGACGAAGGGCGCGTCCGCGCTGGTTTTGCCATGCGCGTGAATGAGCCTGACGATGAGTTCCTTGCCTGTTCCCGTTTCCCCCTCGATGAGGAGAGAGGAGACATTCGGTGATTCGGCGGCAAGTTGCGCGAGCTCCACCGCTTCACGAAGAGCGCGGCTGTGGCCGATGATCTCCGGCCCATCCTCCCCCGCTCCCACCCGGCGCTGGACGGCGGCGCCAAAGGCGACGCTGGTGGAGCGTGGGCTGCGCGCTTCGGGGAAAATGAGAGCCACGCCTTGCAGATCGCCGTCGAGACGCAGCGGGCTGAGATCGCATTCGCCGAAATGCGGGGAGAGATTGGCGGTGATGTCGGCCAGCAGGTCTATCTCCGGCCGACGACGCATCCGGGTTGGCGCCTTGGTGGCGTTGCCTGCTTCGTGCGGGAGCAGCGCCCCCAACCGTTCGGCGCTGACATTGTTCATGTAGAGCGGCCGGCCCTGCCGGTCGATGATCATGACGCCATCCTGCCGTCGATAGCGCGGTGCGCTATCGACGAAGGCTTCGAGCAGGCGGATGCGCTCGCTGTTCTGGTGCTCCGCGATGCGGCGCGTCACCTCTTCCGCGATGCTCGCGACCAAGGCGATGTTGTGCGGCCTGAAGATGTCGGGATGGCCCGACAGGTCGATCACGCCGACAACCTTGCCGTCAAAGGGGTCGTGCACCGGCGCCGCAGCGCAGGTCCAGGATTTGATGCCGGCGCAGAAATGCTCGGCCGCATGCACGAAAACCGGCCGGTCTGACCAGAGCGCGGTGCCGATCCCGTTGGTGCCGGCAACATCCTCCGTCCAGCGGCCGCCGATGCCGAGATGGATGTCCATGCCGTCATGGATCGTCTTCTTATCGCCGATCACGTCGAGCAGCACGCCGTCGCCATCGGCGAGCACCAGCATCGCCCCCGCGTCGTGCAGCAGGTGCCCGACCGTGAGGAAGGACGGCCGCGCCGCGAGCAGGAGCTCGTCATTCCGCTCGTGCAGCCAAGCGAGCGTCGCTTTGTCATTATCGATCGGGGCTTCGCATTGGCGGCAGTCGACACCGATGGAAGCGCAGCGCCCCCAGGAATCCTGGATGTCACGCCGCACGGGAAAGCTGGCCTGCCCGGGGTCGGGGGTTCCTGAGAGGAAGCGTTCCCAAGCCCGCATCACCCGCCGCTCGTCATAATCGGCGAGGACGGCAGGGGGAGGAGGGGCGGGACCGTGCCCCGTCTCTGGATGCTTAAGCGAGGCCAAGGGCAGCCTCGACCCTGGCGGCGAACCGTGCGTCGGATTCACCAGGCTCGAGCGCCTTGCCATCCAGAGCGGCGAGCGCGCTCGCCAGTGCGCCGTCGAGCGGGGCGATATAGCCATTGCCGCTCGTCGCCAAGCGGAAGCAGGTGCGGCCTTCGACCCCCCGCAGATCTCCCAGATGATGCAGCTGGCGGCCCGTATTCCCATCCATCACGACGACGCGGCCATTGGGGCTTACACGGACGTAGGGCGAGGGCGGTGCATCCGAGGCGGTCGCCGGGCCGTGGACGATCACCAGATTGCGTGGCTGAGGTTGTTGTTTGGGCTTCCTGCTGGCGGAGTAGGCGCCGCTGCTGAGATGATCCGCGAGGCGCGTGATCGTCCCCTGATTTTCGGAAATAATCCGCTTTATCTGCGCATCTTCCCTGCGGGGACCGGAGCGCTTGGAAAGAATATCCACCACGACCGATTTCCTCTCAATCCAGCCTGCTGCTTCGCACAAATCAGTGCGTGCTGACCTGCGGCAGCTATTTTGGGATACTCTACTACACCGGAGAGATATCCACGGGTAGTATTTGGCTATGACGCGTCCTCTCCAATACAGGACCGTCCGCTCAGCCCGCAGAGGCCAATATCAACGATAAAAATTGCCAGTGGTGGAATATGTGCAAGATTTTTCGGAGCCAGCCCGCTGCGGCCTATGCAGGGGAAACCCGCGCCGTACGGCTGGATGGTTATGCAACCTCGGTTCGTCTTGAATCAGCCTTCTGGAAGACGCTTGAAGAAATTTCAGAACATGAAGGAATGACGGTTAACCGATTTGTTTCGGTTCTACATAGAGAAATCATGGAAGAGCAAGGAGAGGTGCGCAACTTTGCCTCTCTTCTTCGGGTCATCTGTCTGCGCTGGAGCCAGAATGCGCTCCACGCAGGCGAGCACTCTGTGGATAGGGCACCGGTTGCGCATCCTCAAAGCTCCACTTGACGTCCAACCTCCAGGAAGCGGTCAGCCGGCAGGTCGAAGCGATCGGAGGAGCGGACGGCATTGCGATACATGAAGCTGAAAACGCTGCGCTGCCAGGCCGGCATCCGCGGCGCCGATTTGGCGCGGATGACCTGGTCTCGCGCTGCAAAGAAGACGGCGTCGTCCAGCGTTACCGGGCAGCCTTCCGCCTTCGCGCTGGAGAGCGCGACGATCACATTCGGCACTTCGACGAAGCCGAAATGCACCCGCACGTGCCAGAAGTTGGGTGCGATTTCCTCCACCATCGCGCGATCCGCCGGGGCGATGCGCGGCACTTCGTCGAAGAGGAGCGTGAGGGTGACCACCTTCTCCTGAAGCGCGCCCATCTGCGCGACGTGGCGCATCAGCATGACGGGCACCGTGGTGTCGGTCCGGCTGAGAAACACGGCGGTGCCCGGCACGCGCGGAATGCGGTGGGCGGCGAGATCGGCCAGAAATTCGACGGGTCCCTTTTCCAGGGCGAGCAGACGGGTTTTCACGGCCAGGGTGCCCGTGCGCCAAACGCGCATCGCGGTGAAGATGGCCGCGCCGAGCACGAGGGGGATCCAACCGCCTTCCGCGATCTTCATCAGATTGGCCGAGAAGAAGGCGAGGTCGACCACCAGGAAGAGAGCGCTGACGCCGAGGGCGAGCCAGAGCGGCCAGCGCCACACGTCCCGCATGGCGTTGAAGAGCAAGGCGGTGGTGAGCAGCATCGTGGTGGAGACCGCGGTGCCGTAGGCGCCGGCGAGCTTCGCGGAGCTGCCGAACCCCCAGGCGAGGGCCAGGGTTCCGGCCATCATCAGCCAGTTCACGCAGGGCACGTAGATCTGCCCATACTCCTCGTCCGAGGTCTGCCGGATGTTGACGCCCGGCAGCCAGCCCAGCTGCATGGCCTGGCGGGTGAGGGAAAAGGCGCCGGTGATGATCGCCTGGCTCGCGATGATGGTGGCAAGTGTCGCCAGCACCACGAGCGGAACCACCGCCCAGCCGGGCGCCAGGGTGAAGAAGGGATTGCCCGCCAGGTTCGGGTTCTGGATGAGAAGCGCCGTCTGCCCCGCATAGCTCAGCAGCAGGGCGGGCAGCACGATGAAGGACCAGGCGACCCGGATGGGGGCCCGCCCGATGTGCCCCATATCGGCGTAGAGCGCCTCGCCGCCGGTGATTGCCAGGAACACGCCGCCCAGCACGAAGAGGCTCTGCGCGCCATGATGGAGGAGGAAGCCCAGGGCGTAGCCGGGGTTGACCGCGGCGATGACGGCCGGATGACGGGCGATGCCGGTGAGACCGAGCAGGGCGATGACGATGAACCAGAGGAGCATCACCGGCCCGAACAGCTTGCCGATGCGTGCGGTGCCGAAGGACTGCGCCGTGAAAAGCGCAAGCAGGATGGCAATCGCCGCGGGCAAGACATAGGGCGTGAGGCTGGGCGTCACGATTTCTAGCCCCTCGAGTGCACTGAGCACGGAAATCGCTGGGGTGATGATACCGTCGCCATAGATCAGCGCGGCGCCGAACAGGCCCATGGCTACGAGGATGGCCGTAGTGCCGCCCCGCGCTTCGCCGAGCCGCCGCGTGACCAGGGACATCAAAGCGAGGATGCCGCCCTCGCCATTGTTGTCCGCCCGCATCACGAAGCCACAATATTTGACCGAGACGGTAACCACGAGCGCCCAGACGACGAGAGATAGAAGGCCGAGTGCGGCGGTCGCCGAGGGGTGACCGCCGACATCGGCGACGATCGTCTGATAGGTGTAGAGGGGGCTGGTGCCGAGATCGCCATAGACAATGCCCAGGGCCGTGAGGGCGCCCAATGCCGTGACCGGCCGATCCGCCGGGTTGTCGCTGGTTGCCGCTCTCTCTCCGCCCATACTCTCTTCCTCTCCGCCTGGCGGCTCGGGACAAACCCGGCCCTGCTGCCCCGTCGTCTGACGAAAATCAGACGGAGCCCGGGTTCGGCAAGATGGGCCGGTGAAGTTTATATGGCTTGAAGGGTCAGGAGGGCGGCCGGTTTCGCCGGGCTGGCGCGATGCCCGGCCTGAAGCGCGGGTGGTGGGCGCCGGCCAAATTGGGCTGCCGGAACCCTGGCCACGACCATGTCTCCTGCGGATCCCGCGCGCAGGGACAGGGGCGACTGTCAGTTGTTCGATCAATTAACAGCAAACAAACGCTTGCGGGATGCATGTGCGACCATCGCGGAGAGAAACGCGAAGCGGGACGCCACGGCACGGGGGTGCAAGTTTGCTCTCGTCTGTCCGCCGCCAAACCGTTAAGCTTCCGTTAAGCTTGCGGGGGCGCGCAGGAAGCGCTTGCTTGATCCCGCAGGGGTGTGATTTGTTTCGAAACGTTGTACTGGAACGAAAAGGACTACGAGAATGATCCGTGCTGCCGCCGTGCTTCTGTCCATGATGGTTGCGTTGGCTGCTTGTGCAGAGAAGCCTTTCCCTCACAAGCTTGAAAACTCGAATTCCGGCTCTAACTCGGCGCCGACCTCGGGCAGCTGGTAACGTTCGGACGAAGGTCCAACGTGTTTGTTACGGGTCGGTATTTCAGCCGGCCCGTGACAAACGGCCGTCGCCAGAGGCGTGACGATGATCCATCATAGCGGCAGCGGACTCGCCTCCTTCACCCGCTGCAGAGGAATCTCGGTTTTCAGGCTCTGCACGCCCACGATGCGCGCAAGCTTCTCCGCCTGGAAGCGGCGATAAGCGTCCAAATCGCGCGCGACCACCCGCAACAGGAAATCACAGTCGCCGGCCATCATGTGACATTCCACCACATGGGGCAGCGCGAGGATGCTCTCGCTGAAGCGCCGCACCGTCTCCTCATCCTGGCCCTTGAGCCAGACGCGAACGAAGACGCTGGTGCCGAGCCCGAGGCGCGCCGAGTCGAGAAGCGCCGTATAGCCCTTGATGATTCCGGCGGCCTCCAGCGCCCGGACCCGGCGCAGACAGGGCGAAGGGGAAAGGCCGATCCGCTCAGCCAGGTCATTGTTGCTGATCCGCCCGTCCGCCTGAAGGACGGCGAGGATGCGGCGGTCGATCGCATCAAGGTCCATGGCAGATAACGCCCTCGTTGGCCCAAATGTGAGCAGAAACTGCCTCAATTTCGGAAAAATTCCACTCATTTCGCATACACCTGCGGGTGCATCGGGGATAGATCGGGAACCAGACCATAGAGCGGGGCGCCTCATGCGGGACTTTCGTCGCGGATTGCGTGGGGTGGTCCCCATCCTCATCGGCTTGGTGCCGGCCGCCCTCGTTCTCGGGGCGCAGGCATCCGCCAAGGGGATCCCGCCGCTGGCCGTCGCGCTCATGGCGGGCCTGAACTTCGCCGGTGGCTCCGAATTTGCGGCCGTCGGCCTATGGACCAGGCCGCCGCATGTTCTGCTGATCGCGGGCGTCACCCTGCTCGTCAATAGCCGGCATTTGGTAATGGGTGCGGCTTTGGCGCCGGTGATGCGCCATCTGCCCCGCCGCCGTGCTTTGCCATCCCTCTTCTTCATGGTGGATGAGAGCTGGGCCATGGCGCTCGCCGATGTGAAGAGGCGGGATGGGGCGATCCCCGCGCGCTTCAACACCGCCTATTTCCTGGGGGTATCGGCCGGTCTCTTCGTCAGTTGGGTCTTCTTTACGACCACTGGTGCCCTTGTCGGCCCGGTTCTGGGGGATCTCGATCGCTGGGGATTGGACATGGCCTTTCCCGCGATCTTTCTGGTTCTGATGCGTGGCATGTGGAAGGGTATGGCTGCGGCCGTGCCATGGCTCGTCAGCTTCCTCGCGGCAGGCTGTGCCTATCTCTTTCTGCCTGGTGCTTGGTATGTGCCTGCGGGCGCGGCAGCCGGCCTGCTCGCCGCCTGGATCGGTGCGCGGTCATGATCGATCATCGGACCCTGGTCGCCATCCTGGCGATGGCCAGCGTGACCTATATGACGCGCATCGGCGGCTATCTGCTACTCGGCAACCGCCATTTGTCGCCGCGAACGATGGCGACGCTGGAGAGGGCGCCGGGCTGCGTGCTCATCGCAGTGATCACGCCCGCCTTCCTCTCCGGACGGCTCGCCGATCTGCTGGCGCTCGGCGTCACCCTGGTCGCCGCAGCCCGCTTGCCGTTGCTCCCGACCGTCCTGCTCGGCGTGGCGACCGCCGGCCTCGCCCGCTACGCGCTGGGTTGAGGGCGCAGCGGGCCTGCATCCGTTCGTCAGGGGTGGATGGGCGGCACGAAGCTCAGCGTCTGCGCGAAGAGCCACAGCATGAACAGGACGAGGGGCACATGCACGATGAGCTGCAGGAAGGTGAACCCCACGATGTCCTTCGCCTTCAGGGACAAGACCCCGAGCAGCGGCAGCATCCAGAACGGGTTGATGAGGTTCGGCAGCGCCTCCGCGGCGTTGTAGACCTGCACTGCCCAGCCGAGATGCACCTTCAAATCCGCCGCGGCTTTCATGACGTAGGGCGCTTCGATGATCCACTTTCCGCCGCCAGAGGGCACGAAAAAGCCGAGCACGGCGGAATAGGCGCCCATCACAACCGGAAAGCTGCCCGTTGCGCTGACACTGACGAAGGCATGGGCGATCGCATCCGCCAGGGAGTGTCCGCTCGCGCCATGAACCGTCGTCATGATCGCGGCGATCGAACCGTAGATTGGGAATTGGATGAGCACGCCGGTCGTGGCCGGCACCGCCCGCGCCACGGCGTTGAGGAAGGAGCGCGGCCGCCAGTGCAGCAGCAGACCGATCATCAGGAAGATGAGGTTGTAGGTGTTGAGGTTGGCGATGGCGTTCGCGCCGTGCGCGGCGAACTGCCGGATGGCCCATCCGGCACCCATCGCGACGATGATGAGCGTGATCAGTGGCGAATATTCCAGCCATTCGCCCGGGCGGGTGCGCGGTGGCAGTTCGGTGGACCGCAGTTCGGTCTCGATACCCAGGCTTTCCGCGGTGACGACGCGCCCCCCGGTCGGGGTGGAGAAGCGGCAGATCAGGATGGAGACCACCATCAGCACCAGCGCCATGACGATGGATTGCCACAGGAAGATGGTTTGGCTGAAGGGCAGCACGCCGGTGATGGCCAGCAACGGCTTCGGCAGGCTCGCCGGGTTGGCCTGAAGCTGCGCGGCGGAGGAGGTGAGACCGAGCGCCCAAGTGGCACCAAGGCCGAGATAGGCGGCGGCGCCGGCGGCCCGATAATCCATCCGCAGGTCCGCACGTGCGGCCATGGCGCGCACCAGCAGGCCGCTAAAGATCAGGCTCATGCCCCAGTTCACGAAGGAGGTCGCCATGCTGACGAAGGCGATGGAGGCAACGGCGGAAGGCCCGGTGCTTGGCAGGCTGGCGATCCAGGTGATGAGCCGCGCCGCAGGCTTGGAGGTTGCGACGACATAGCCGGTGATGACGATGAAGGCCATCTGCAGGCTGAAGACGATGAAGCTCCAGAAGCCGTTGCCGAAGGCGTCCACCACCTCTGTCGGCCGGGCTCCGATCGCAAGCGCCGCGACCGCGGTGACGATCAGCGCCAAGGCGGCGAAGATATAGGCATCTGGAAACCAGGTTTCTGCCCAGGTGGTGAAGCGCAAGCCAAGAGCCACCGCCCAGCCAGACTGCGTCGTCTCGCCTTTGTCCCGATTCACTCTCTTCCTCCCTGACCTGAGTGTTCCAGGCGGCCGCTGGTGCCTGCCTGCTCAACGGAGGTCAGCCGGACCGGTCCGGCCCGTCAAGCGTTGGCGGATGGGACGTGATGTTCGCGCTGCCGTGGTGGCGCGCGAGGTCACGAAAGGGGGTGCGAAACCGCGGCCCTTGGCGTAAGGGGCGAGCATGAGCTGGTCGGGACAAAGACGGGGCTATCATCACGGCAATCTGCGAGAGGCCTTGATCGAGGCTGCGCAGGTCTTGATTGCCGAAGGGGGTCCTGCGGCTTTCACCATTGCCGAAGCGGCACGGCGCGCGGGCGTCAGCCCGGCCGCACCCTATCGCCATTTCCGCGACGCCGAGGCGCTGATCGCCGAGGTAGCGCTGCGCGGCTTCGACCATCTGGCCGAGGTGCTGGCGCGCGCCTGGGCGGAAGGCCAGCCGACGCCCCTGCGCGCTCTGGAAGCGATTGGGCGAGCCTATCTCGCTTTCGCCCGGAACGAGCCCGCCTTCTATGCCGCCATGTTCGAGGCCCGTCTCGACGCGGAGCAGCATCCGGGCCTGCTTTCGGCCAGCGAGCGCGCCTTCGCCGTGATCCGCGAAGCAGCCGAGGCCGTGACCCTCTCGGTTCCGAAGCCTCAACGGCCACCGGCCTTGATGGTAGCTCTGCACATCTGGTCGATGGCGCATGGTGTCGGCGCCCTGTTCGGACGCGGCGGAAGTGGCCGGCGCAAGCTGCCGATGTCTGCTGAAGAACTGCTGGAGGCGGGTATCCTTGTCTATCTGCAAGGATTGGGGCTGGTAGGAGGGCGATGAGGAGCCGCTTCTGTTTTTCTTGACGGCGTGACGGGCTGCTGCCAATGTAAATGTGCCTTACATTCACATGGAGCCACATCATGTCTGCGGCGAACCCGGGCGTTTACGGTCAGGGACCAAGCTGGCTGCACGACGACCGAACCTTTGCCCTCTGGTCCATCTCCCGCCCCTTGCTGATCGCGGGCACCATTCTCGGCTTCGTCTTCTGGTGGCCGCTTGGCATCGTCCTGCTCTGTCTCGCGATCTGGAATAGGCGGCTCGGGCGCGTTCTGTTTTCCCAAGGTCCCGCCGGACCGCGCGCTTTTGGCTGTGCCGGTTGGGCGGGCCCCTGGAGCGGTGGCCGCGGCCGCATGGGCGGATTCGGCGGCGGCGCCGGCCGTTCCAGCGGCAATCAGGCCTTCGACGAATACAAGGCTGAGACGCTGCGCCGCTTGGAGGATGAGCAGGCCGAGTTCGCGAGCTTCCTCGACCGCTTGCGCTTTGCCAAGGACAAGGCGGAGTTCGACCAGTTCATGGCTGAACGTCGCAGACCGGCCGCGGAGCGCCCCGAAGGCGGCGACCAGCCGGCCGCCTGAGGACCCTGGGAGGAACCGCGGTCGGCTGGCGGCCGTCGTTCCTCCCCCGTGCTGAATTTCTGAAAATCACCTCGTCATTTTCAGTTTTCCCATATAGAAATCGTCCATCTTCAATGCCGGGCGGCGCCGGCCTCACGGGCCGCGGCCGAGAGAGGGATGGGCATGACCGATTACACGACATTCTACATCGACGGCGCCTTCGTCGCGCCGGCTGAATCGCGGCCACTCGGCGTGGTGAACCCGGCAACCGAAGAGGTGTTTGCCACCATCTCGCTCGGCACCACCGCCGATGTGGACCGTGCGGTCGCGGCTGCCCGGGCCGCCTTCGACGGCTTCTCCCAGACCACGCGGGAAGAGCGGCTCGCCCTTCTCGAACGGATCCTCGACATCTACAAGCGCCGCTACGAGGACATGGCGCAGGCCATCAGCCGCGAGATGGGCTCCCCCATCGCCCGGGCCCGGGACTCCCAGGCCTATGCGGGCCAGGGCCATCTCGAAGCGCTGATCGAGGCCTTCAAGAATTTCGTCTACGACGAGCAGCGGGGCACAACGGTCGTGACGCACGAGCCGGTCGGCGTCGTGGCCCTCATCACGCCGTGGAACTGGCCGATGAACCAGATCATGTGCAAGGTCGCCCCGGCGCTTGCCGCCGGTTGCACCATGGTTCTGAAGCCTTCGGAGATCGCGCCAATCTCCGGCATGGTCTTCGCCGAGATCCTGCATGAAGCGGGCGTGCCGAAGGGCGTGTTCAACCTCGTCAACGGCACTGGGCCGGAAGTGGGGGCCGCGCTTTCCTCGCACCCCGATATCGACATGGTGTCCTTCACCGGCTCTACCCGCGCGGGCACCGACGTCGCCCGCAACGCGGCCGCCACGGTCAAGCGCGTGGCGCAGGAACTGGGCGGAAAGTCGGCCAACATCATCCTACCCGACGCCGATCTGGAGAGTGCGGTTTCTCAAGGCGTGCTCGGTTGCTTCGGCAATACCGGCCAGTCCTGCGATGCGCCGACGCGCATGTTGGTGCCGGCTGGCAAGCATGACGCGGCGCTCGAGATTGCGCGCCGGACGGCGCTGGCCGTCGTTACTGGCGATCCGCAGGACGAGGCGACGGAGCTTGGGCCGCTCGTCAGCGAGGTTCAGTTCAACAAGGTGCAGGCGCTGATCCAGTCCGGCATCGACGAAGGCGCCACACTCGTCGTCGGCGGCACCGGCAAGCCGGACGGCATCAATGCCGGCTATTTCGTCAAGCCGACCGTCTTCGGCAACGTGAAGCCCGGCATGCGCATCGAGCGCGAGGAGATTTTCGGCCCCGTGCTTTCCATCATTCCGTACGAGACGGTGGAGCAGGCGATCGCCATCGCCAATGACACACCCTACGGTTTGGCGGCCTATGTCCAGGGCACGGACATGACGGAAGCCCGCCGCGTGGCGCGCCGGCTGCGCGCCGGGTCTGTCTATCTCAACTATCCGGACTGGGACCTCTTCGCGCCCTTCGGCGGCTACAAGCAGTCCGGCAATGGGCGCGAATATGCCGATTTCGGCCTGCGCGACTTCATGGAGATCAAGGGCATCGTCGGCCACGGTGCCTGATCATCGCGGGCGGGGTCTCGGCCCCGCCCTCGAGTGGCTGGTGATCAGGCCGCTTCGGCAGGGAAGAGCCGCGTGGTGCCGGGCTCGAAGCCGAGATGCACCACTTCCCCGATCGCGGGGGGAACCGCGTCGCGATGGGCGAGATCGAGCATCACCACCGTTGCATCGGCAAGACGGAGCTGCACGCGCTCCACGAGCCCCAGAAACATCCGGCTCTCGACCCGCGCGGTGACCGAGCGCCCCGGCACAGCCTCGGGCAGCACCAGAAGACGTTCGGGACGGACGCAGAGCTGCAGGTCGGGCCCGGGCGGAAGCGCTTGGCCGTCATGCGGCAGCGTCACCGCCGTGCCGGCGAGATCGAGCGTGACGGTCGCCGCATCCTGCCGCAGCAAGCGGGCAGGCAGCAGATTGGCGGCCCCCAGAAAGCGGGCGACGAAAGGGGAAGCCGGGCCGTCATAGAGTGCTGCCGGCGTGCCGACCTGCGCGATGACGCCGTGATTCATCACCACGATACGGTCCGCGAGGGTCAGCGCCTCCGCCTGGTCATGCGTCACGATGATGAAGGTGAGACCGAGACGCGCCTGGATCTGCTTCAGCTCGATCTGCATCTGCTGGCGGAGATGGGCATCAAGCGCGGACAGCGGCTCGTCCAGAAGCAGGACGTCGGGCGCGCGGGCCAGGGCGCGGGCAAGCGCCACGCGTTGCCGCTGGCCGCCCGAAAGCGCCCCCGGCTTTCGCTCGGCCTTGTCGGCGAGGCCCACCATGCTGAGAAGTTCTGCGACACGGCTGCGGATTTCGGCCTTGGGGCGATGCGCGACCGAGAGGCCGAAGCCGACATTCTCCTCCACAGACATATGGGGGAAGAGCGCATAGTCCTGAAAGACGGTGTTGACCGGGCGACGATACGGCGGTTCGTCGGTGATGGCACGGCCATGCATGAGAATGTCGCCCTGGCTCGGCCGTTCGAAGCCCGCGATCATGCGCAGTGTCGTCGTCTTGCCGCAACCGGAAGGGCCGAGCAGGGCGAGGAACTCGCCCTGGCGGACCTGCAGATCCATGCGCTGCACCGCGAGCGCCGCGCCATAGTATTTCTCGACGCCGCGCAATTCGACGACCGGCGCGGCCTGTGGGGCGGCGCCGGTGTGGTTCGAGAGGATCGCCGCCTCAGCCACCTTCCTTCACCCGGGCATAGGCTGCGGCGATCGCCTGCGGGTTCTTCATGGCCGAGGTGAAGACGGTGTTCTTCAGCTCGGTTGCCGGATCTGCGGGAAGTGCGAACTTTGCCTTTACATCTGCCGGCACCTTTGCATAGGCTTCGGCATTGGCGGTGCCATAAGCGTAGTTGGTGACGAGTGCCTCGCCCGCGTCGTCTGCGAGGCGCGCGTTGATGAAGTCATAGACCTTGTCCAGGTCATGGGCGCCTTTCAGCACCACCATGCCGCAAGCCCAGGTCAGCATCTTCTCCTTCGGATGCATGAACGCGACCGGCACGTGCTGCTTGGTGAGATCGACATAGGACGCGTTCCAGGTCATGGCGGCGACGAGTTCGCCAGAGGCCAACGCCTGCTCGACCGAGGTCATGTCCGTCGTATACATGCGGATGAGCGGCCGCTGCTCCCGCAGCTTGGCGGCGACCTTCTTGATGTCGTCGGCATTTTCATCGAAGGGATCGACGCCTGCCATGATGGCGCCGACGATCCAGGTGTCATGGATCGCGTCGATCACCGCGAGCTTGCCGGCATATTGCTTGTCCCACAGCAGGTTCCAGCTCGCCTCCGGGTTCTTCACGAGATCCGTGCGGTAGAGGATGGAGGTATTGCCCCAGTCCCAGGGCACCATCCAGACCTTGCCGTCGGCCATCACGCCCGGCATCTGGCGGAAGATCGGGTAGATCTTGTCCCAATTGGGAATGCGCTTGGTGTCGATCGGCTGAAGTAGCCCCGCCTTCCGCCATTGCGGCAGTTTGTCCACGCACGGATGGGCGATATCGGGATGGAAGCCGGCGCGCACCTTGGCGAAAGCCTCGTCATCATCGCCAAAGACGCTGATGTTCAGACCCTCCGGATGCTCCTTGAGATAGGCCTGATGGAAGGCCGGAAGCTCATAGCCGTCCCAGGTGTAGTAGGTAATCTTGTCCTGCGCCTGGGCCGCGCGCGGGCCGAGGAAGGCGGCGGCCGAAAGGCCGGCGAGGGCCAGCGCGCGCAGCGCCCCGCGGCGGAAGGATCGGGCGAACATCTGTCTCATACGCAATCTCCTTGCATGGGTCTCGGATCAGGCGGATTGCGCCGCGCCGCGGCGGCGGAGGAATTCGGCACAGAGAACGAGCACGCCCGAGCCGAGCAGGATGAGCGTGCCGAGGCCGAGAAGCTGCGGCAGCTGCTCGGGGAAGCGAAGATGGTCCCAGATGTAGAGGGGCAGGGTTTCCTGCGTGCCGACCAGAAAGAAGCTGACGATGAATTCGTCGATCGACGTCGTGAAACTCAGGATCAGGCACGAGACGAAACCGGGAAGGGCAAGCGGCAGGGAGACCCGGCGGAAGGTCGTCCAGGGCGTGGCGCCGAGGTCCATCGCCGCCTCGTCGATCGAGCGGCTGAGGGCTTCGAACCGTCCGCGCATGATGACGATGGTGAGCGGCAGACAGACGGCGACGTGACCGATGGTGACGGCCGTCAGAGAGGGGCCGATACCGATGAGGTTGACCACCATCAGCAGCGCGATGCCGAGGATGATGCCCGGAATAAAGAGCGGCAGGATGGCAAGGCCCGCGACGGGACGCGTCAGCACCCCGAGACCGCGGGTCAGCGCATAGGCGGTCAGCGTGCCGGCGACGGTCGCGGCGAGAGAGGCGATGACCGCGACCTGCAGGCTGTGCCGCAAAGCGGCGTGCAGGCTCTGATCCTGGAACAGCCGCGCGTACCAATGCAGGGTGAAGCCGTGCAAGGGAAAGGCGACGGCCACGGCATCGTTTAGTGAAAACAGCGGCAGCATGACGATGGGGCCGTAGAGGAAGCAGAGGTAGAGAAGCGCATAGGCTTTGAGCAAGCGCGGTTCCTGGCCCATCATGCGCGGGCCCCCCGGAATCGTCGGCCGAGCCGCGCCGCACCATAGGCGAGACCGAGCGTCGTCATCACGATGACCGCCATGGCAGCGCCCCCTGGCCAATTCGCGGCTTCACCGAACTGGTCCTTGATGAGATTGCCGAGCATGAGGCTGGAGGGCCCGCCCACCAGAATGGGCGTTGCGTAGTCTCCGAGCGTGGGTACGAAGACCAGGACGAAGGCGGCAAAGACCCCGGGCAGCGACAGCGGCAGGATGATGCGGCGAAAGACGGTGAAGGGCGCCGCACCGAGATCGAGCCCAGCTTCCGCGAGTTTCCGGTCGATCGCCGAGAGGCTCACATAGATCGGCAGGATGGCGAAGGCCGCATAGGCGTGCGCGAGGGTGATGACGACGGCCTGCGGGTTATAGAGCAGGCCGCTGAAGGGGGCGCCCGGCACGTGCAGTGCCATCAGCCCCGAATTGAGGATGCCATGATAGCCGAGGATGACACGCCAAGCAAAAATCCGCAGTAAATAGCTCGTCCAGAAGGGCAGCGTGATCAAGGTCAGCCACAGGTTGCGATGGGCGCCGCCGTAGAAGGTGATGAAATAGGCCGTGGGATAGGCGAGGGCGACGGTGGCGAGAGCGGCCAGCCCCGCAATCACCACCGAGCGCACGGCGATGCGCAGGAACAGCGGGTCGGTCAATGCATCGGTGAAATTGTCCGAGGTGAAGGCCAAGGTGAGGAAATCGCCGTCGTTCACGCGGATGCTCATCACCAGGACGAGTGCCAGGGCGAAGAGCACGCCCGTCAGCGCGATCAGCCCCGCGGGCAGGTTCACCCAATAATCGAAGGCACTGCGACGGCGCATGCGGCTTTCCTCGAGCGAGCCTTCCGGCTGTCTCCCACCGCGCCAAGCTAGGTTCAATGTTTTGAAAATGTCAAAGAAATTTTAGTCGATTAGGTGTTTTTACCGAAATGGCTTCATCTAGAGTGAATATTTGACAGCGTTTTCAATCTGACCCAGAGTGACATGGCTCTCCATCGCACCCATCACGGCAGGAACGGTAATCGAGTGACGGAAGCGGCTGATCTCTGGCTCGGCATGCAAGTGCGCGATCTGCGCAAGACCAACCGGTTCTCGCTTCAGCAACTGGCGGAGAAATCCGGCCTGTCGGTGGGCCTTCTCAGCCAGATCGAACGCGGGCTGACTTCGCCCTCCATTCGCTCCCTTCGGCAGTTGAGCGAAGCCCTGGGCGTGACGCCGGCGCGCTTCTTCCATGAAGAGAGCCCACCACCGCCGAACGAGATCGGCCGCATCGTGCGGCGCGGCAAGGGACGGCAGCTGCGCCTCTCCGGCAACGGCGTTTCGAAATGGCTGCTGACGCCCGATCTATCGGGCGAGCTCGAGATGCTGCTGCTCGAGATCGCGCCGGGCGGACGCTCCGGTACCGAACTTTACACCCACAAGGGCGAGGAGTGTGGATACATCATCTGCGGCGCCATGCGGCTGTGGGTGGAGGAGGAAAGCTTCCTGCTGCGCGAGGGGGATAGCTTCCGCTTCAAGAGCACGACGCCGCATCGCTTCGAAAGCGCCTCCGACGGCATGACCAACGTCCTCTGGATCATCACCCCGCCCCTGTATTGAGGCGGCATGGGTGGCTACTGCGCGAGGAAGCCGCCATCCACGGCGAGGGTGTGGCCGGTGATCATGCTCGCGGCGGGGCTCGCGAGGAAGGCGATGGCATGGGCCACCTCTTCGGGTTCCGCCAGTCGCCCGAGGGGGGTCACCGCCCGGATGCGGGCCATCAGCGCTTCGTTCTCCTCCAACTGGCCGATGAAGCCCGTGCGCGTCCAGGTCGGCGCCACCGCATTCACGCGGATGCCATGTGCTGCCCATTCAACCGCCAGCGCCCGCGTCATGTTGACGATGGCGCCCTTCGTCGTCTGATAGGAGATGTTGGGGTAGAGGCCGCCGCCGGAGAGACCCATGATCGAGGCGGTGTTGACGATGGCGCCGCCGCGGCCAGCCGCGATCATCAGGGCCGCCGCCGCCCGTGCGCAGAGAAAGGCGCCGGTCATGTTGACGGCCACCACCGCATCCCAATCCGCCAGCGCCAGATCCAACGAGGCGCGGCGGATGGCGCGCCCCGCATTGTTGACCAGGATGTCGAGCCGGCCTTCCGCCTCGCCGATGTCGGCGAAAGCCGCCTGCACGCTGTGCTCGGCACTGACATCGAGCGCGATCCCACGGCCGCCTGTGGCCGCTGCAGCCTCGCTGGCAGCCGCGCCGTCGAGATCGCCGATGATGACGCGACAGCCAAGTGCTGCGAGCGTCTGCGCCGTCGCAAGGCCAATACCCTGGGCACCGCCGGTGACGAGCGCCACCTGGCCTTCCAAGCGGTACGGCGGCAGGGCCGTGTTCTTCATCTCCATGCCTATTGCGCGAGGTAGCCGCCATCGACCGGCAGGACGGCGCCGGTAATGAAGGAGGCGTCGTCGGAGGCGAGAAACAGGATCGCCTTCGCGACTTCTGCAGGCTGACCCACCCGGCCGATCGGGTGGCGGGAGGTGACGCCCGCAATATACTCCTTGGACATCTTCATCAGGCCGGCAGTCGCGATGGTGCCGGGGGCAACTGCATTGACGCGCACGCCCTGCGGCGCGAGTTCCACCGCCAGATGCTTGGTGATGCCGGAGGCGACGAATTTTGCCGGGCCGTAGACCGCCTGGCTTGCTTGGCCAGCTTCGCCGGAGATGGAGGAGAGGCAGACGATGGCGCCGCCCCCGGTCTTCAGCATCTCGCGCGCCGCATATTTGCAGGTGAGGAACATGCCGCGCCCGTCGATTGCCATGACATGGTCGAAATCCTCGGCGGTGGCGCTCGCCAGATCCTTCTCGGGAATGATGCCGGCATTGGCGACGGCGGCGTCGATGCGGCCGTAGGTGCGGACGGCGGCCATGACCATCGCCTCCGATGCCGCGGCATCGGCGACGTCACCCACCTGCACCACCACCTCGCCGCCCGCGCTGGTGATGACGGCCGCCAGGCTTTCGAGGCCCGCAGCATCGACGTCACTCACGACGAGGCGCGCGCCTTCCCCGGCGAAGACCAACGCGGTCGCCCGGCCGATACCGCTGGCTGCGCCGGTGATGAGGACGGACTTGCCGGCCATGCGGCCGAGGCCGCGTTCGATCGTCTCACTGCTCATGGCTCGTTTCCTTGTCAGGCGGATTTGCGGCGCTTCTGGTTGAGGCTGTCGATGAGAACGGCGCCGAAGATGACGGCACCTTGAATGAATTGCACCCAGAAAGGCTGCACGTTCTTCAAGGTGAGCCCATTGTTGATGAGGCCGATGATGAGCACGCCCAGCAGCGTGCCGAGCATGCTGCCCTTGCCGCCGAAGAGCGAGGCGCCGCCGATGACGACGGCGGCGATGGCGTTGAGCTCCAAGCCGACCGCGGCGATCGGCTGGGCGCTGTCCAACCGCCCGGCCAGGATGACGCCGCCGAGGCCCGCGAGCGCGCCCGAGATGATGTAGACGATGGCGAGCGTGCGGTTGACCGGGATACCAGCGAGCCGTGCCGCCTCCCGGTTGCCGCCTACCGCATAGATCTCTGCGCCGAAGACCGTGCGCGCCAGCACCAATCCGGCGACGAGAAAGACGAGAAGCGTGATGAGCGCCGCGACCGGGAAGGGGCCGAGATTGCCGCCGCCGATATTGTCGAAGGCATCGGGGAAGGAGAAGAGCGTGTTGCCGTTGGTCACGATGAAGGCGAGGCCACGCGCCATGGCGAGCACAGCCAGGCTGACGATGAAGGGGCTCATGTTGAGCACGGTCACGGCAAAGCCGATGAAGGCGCCGGACAGTGCCCCGATGCCGACGCCGATGACGACGCCCGCGACCGGCCCCCAATGCGCGTTGAGGGCGAGACCCGCCATGACGCCGGTGAAGGCGACGACGGAGCCGACCGAAAGATCGATGCCGCCAGTGACGATGACGAAGGTCTCGCCCACCGCCACGATGCCGATGAGGGAACTCGCGAGCAGGATGGAGAGCAGATTGGCGGAGGTCAGAAAATCCCGGGTGGTGAGGGCGAGATAGAGCGAGATCAGCACGAAGCCGACGATGATCGTCAGTTCGTTGACCGCCCGGGTGAGGGAGGTGAGGCCGAAGTCGCGGCGCGCCGGGGGATTTGAAGCGGAGGACATCGCAGGCCCTTTATCTGAAGTTCGGTCAGCCGAGTGCCGCGAGCTGCATGATGCGCTCCTGGCTGAAGGCTTCGCGCGGTACGCCGCCGACGAGGCGGCCGCCGCGCATGACGAGGATGCGGTCGCACAGCCCCAGCAGCTCGATCATGTCCGAGGAGACGACGAGCACGGCGCCGCCTGCCTCGGCGAGCTGGTTGATGAGGCGATAGACTTCCACCTTGGCACCAACGTCGATGCCGCGGGTGGGTTCATCGAGCAGGAAGATACGCGGATGGGTGGTGAGCGCCCGCCCCAGCACCACCTTCTGCTGATTGCCGCCCGAGAGCGACTGCACGGCCTGGCGGATGTGGGGCGTGCGGATGCGCAACTCCCGCACCGTCTGCTCGGCCAGACGGTCGATCCGGCGGGGCGCCAGGATGCTGCGGAACCAGGACAGCCGGCCGAGGGTGGAGAGAGCCAGATTGTTGCGGATGGAAAAGGGCAATACCAGCCCTTCCGCCTTGCGATCCTCCGGCACCAGCGCGAGGCCCGCTCGGATGGCGTCCCGCGGCGCGCGGATCGGCCGCTCCTCCGCCGCGATGCGCACGCGGCCGGCCGAGCGGCGCAAGGCGCCATAGAGCGTCTTCAGCACCTCCGTACGTCCGGCGCCGATGAGGCCGCCGAGCCCCACCACCTCGCCGGCGCGCAGCGTGAAGGAGACGTCTTGAAAGGCGCCCGGCGTGGTCAGCCCCTCGACTTCGAGCAGCACCTCGCCGAGCGTCGCCTGGCGCGGCGGAAATAGCGCGTCGATCGGCCGATTGACCATGGCCTGGATGAGACCATCCTGCGTCCAATCGGCGACGGCGCGGGTTTCGATCGCCGCACCGTCGCGCAGCACCGTGACCCGGTCGCAGATTTCAAAGACCTCTTCGAGATGATGGCTGATGAAGACGAGGCCGACGCCGTGGTCGCGCAAATTGCGCATGGTGTTGAAGAGAATCTGCTGCTCGGTGGTGGTGAGCGTCGCCGTTGGTTCGTCGAGGACAATGACGCGGGCGGCGCGCGACAGGGCGCGGGCGATTTCGACCAGCTGCTGCTGCGCGATGCCGAGATCGCGCACGCGCCGCGTCGGGGATACCGAAAGCCCGACCCGGGTCAGGAGATCGCGCGCCCGGCGGTTGAGTTCGGCGCGCCGCACGCGGCCCAGGGCGCCGCGCGGCAGATTGCCGAGGAAGATGTTCTCGGCGACCGAGCGATCCGGCACCAGGCTCAATTCCTGATGGATGACGATGATGCCGGCGTCGAGGGAGTCGCGCGGGCTATGCGGCGCGAAAGGGGCACCCTCCAGCAAGAGGCTGCCGCCGTCGGGCGGGAAGACGCCGGCGAGAATCTTCATCAGGGTCGATTTGCCGGCCCCGTTCTCGCCCACGATGCCGAGAACCTCTCCCCGGCTCAGCTGGATGCTGACGTCGGAGAGCGCCTTGACGCCGGGAAATCCCTTGGAGATGGCCTGCATCTCCAGCAGCCGTGTCATGCCTGCGCTTCCTGTATCGATCGTCGGAGCGGCTGCATCCGGCACCTGTGGGCGCCGGATGCAGCCCAGAGCGGCGTCTACTTCGTCACTTCGTCACCCCAGAGCCCGTAGGCCTTCACCTCGGCGCTGTCGATATTATCCTTGGTGATGAGGATGTGCGGCCAATACTGGTGGGCCGGGACGAGATCCTTCTTGCCGTTCAGATAGTCCTCCACGTAGGCGACGGATTGCTTCGCCATGGTCACCGGGTTCTGCGACAGCGTCGCGTCCATCTGCCCCTTGCGGATGGCGGCCAGGCCCTGCTCGGTGCCGTCGATGCCGATGATGATGATGTGCTTCGGATTGCCGATGGGGTAGAAGCGGTTGGCTTGGCGGATGGCGCGCATCGCGCCCACCGCATTGTCATCGTTCGCATTGAAGATGGCGTCGATATCCTTGTTCGCCGCCAAGAGCTGCGTCGTGATGTTGAAGCCCTTCGCCGCGTCGAAATCGGCCGCCTGGCGGGCGACGAGCTTCAGATCCGGATTGTCCTTCTGAAGTGCCGCGAATTCCTGCGAGAAGCCTTGCTCGCGCTCATCACCCGCCGTGGTGCCCAGCAGGCCTTCGAGATCGATGACGTTGCCCTTGATCGAGCCGTAGCGCGCCTTGAGCTTCTGCGCGATGAAGTCCGCCGCTTCCTTGCCGAGTTCGACGTTGTTCGTCTCAAGGAAGTTGACCTGGCAGTTACCGCAGGCGGCGCCGCGATCCAGCGTGAAGACCGGAATGCCCTTCTTGTTGGCTTCTTTCACCACAGGCACGATGGAGTTGGCATTGATCGGGTTGAGGATCAGCGCCGCCACATGCTGGTTGATGAGGTCGGTCACTTGATTGGTCTGAGTATTGGCATCACCATTGGCGCTGGTGTTGATGAGCTTGAGGTCGGGGTGCTCGGCGATGCCTTCCTGAACGCCCTTCGTCATACCCTGGAAGAAGGGATTGGCGAGGGTCGCCACGCTCAGGCCGACGACGTACTCCGCGGCCTGGCTGGGCGATGCGGCGAAGGCGAGACAGGAGGCCGCGACGGCGGCGGCCATGGTCCGGTTCAGGGTCTTCACGGAAGTTCCTCCGATTATTGTTTTTATCGGCAAGAGGGGCAAGGAAGACGCGGCGGCGACGCTGTACGTGTCACCGCCAGACCGCGCCGACGGTGTTGAGATAGACGGCGTAGATCGAGGTGCTGGCCGCCATGAAGAGACGGTGCCCCCGCTTGCCGCCGAAGCAGAGATTGGCGCAGCATTCGGGCAGATGGATTTTTCCGATGAGATCGCCATCCGGGGCGTAGCAGCGCACGCCATCTTCGGCGGGGTCCGCCCAGCCCATGCTGCACCAGATGTTGCCTTGCGCATCGACACGCATGCCGTCGGTGAAGCCAGGGCGGAAATCATCCGCGAAGACACGGCCGCCGGACAGCTTTCCCCCCGTGACGTCGAAGACCCGGATATGCGCGGGGCCGCCATGGGTGATGCCGCTATCGACCACGTAGAGCTTCGTCTCGTCCGGTGAGAAGGCAAGGCCGTTGGGCCGCACGAAGTCGTCGACAACGACCCGCGCCTCCCCGGTCGCAGGGTCCAGCCGGTAGACGTGGCAAGGCAATTCTGCCTCAGCCGTGTGCCCCTCATAGGGGCCGTCGATGCCGTAGCCGGGATCCGTGAACCAGATCGCGCCGTCCGAGGCGACGACCAGATCGTTCGGACCATTGAGGCGCTTGCCCTGGAACCGGTCCATCAGCACGGTGATGCGCCCGTCGACCTCGGTGCGCGTCACGCGGCGGCTGTCATGCTCGCAGGTGACGAGGCGGCCTTCGCGGTCCACGGTATTGCCGTTCGAGAAATTGCTGTCGCTGCGGAAGACGCTGACATGACCGTCATCTTCCAGCCACCGCATCATGCGGTTGTTCGGAATGTCGCTCCAGACGAGATAGCCCCCGGCTGCGAAATAGGCCGGTCCTTCGGCCCACCGGAAGCCGGTCGCGATGCGTTCGATGCCGGCATTGCCTTGCCGGGCGGTGAATCGTGCATCGAGGCTCTCGATCCGGGGATCGGGGTAGCGCGTGCCTTCGAGCGGCCCGAGCGGCAGGCGCGCATAGGCGCCAAAGCCCTGGGCGCCGCCGCTGGGAATATGTGCTGTCATCGCTGCGGCTCCGCCGCCGTGGAGGGCTTGCGGTCCGTCACAGGCGCGACCGTGGACACGATCCGTTTCATGCGTTTCTCCCGTCCTGCTCTTCGTCAGGTACAAGCTGTATGACAGCTTTGCGCGCTTTCGGACGATGTGCAAGCCCCTATTTCCGGGAGGCGTGGCGCGTCCGACGCAGGCCGCATGCTCACTTTCCTGTGGTGCTTTGGCGGTGATTGACCGAAGCTTTCGCCAAGCCGCAGCCGCGAGGACCGATCACGCCATGCCTGCCGCAACCCGGACGGATCAGTTGACGGAGGCATTGCGGGCGCGGATCAGCCGCGGGATTTTCCCCGTCGGCGGTAAACTGCCTTCGGAGCAGGCGCTGGCCCTCAAGTTCCAGGTCAGCCGGACCGTGGTGCGTGAAGCGGTCACCCGGCTGAAGACCGAGGGTCTGATCGAAACACGCAAGGGTTCGGCGGCGCGGGTGACGGCGGCCAAGGCGCCGCCGCCGCGCGAACTCATCCTGCCGCGCTCGATCGAGGGGCTGGTCGGCTTTCTCGAGGTGCGCCGGGTGTTGGAGGCGGAGGTTGCGGCCTTGGCGGCCGAGCGGCGGACCGCCGCGCAATGCGCCGAAATCGAGAGCGCCGTGCACGCGATCGAAGTCGCGCAATCAACGGGATCGAGCGGTGTCGATGAAGACTTCGCCTTTCATCTCGCCATCGGGCGCGCGACCGCCAACGTCTACTGGACCCAGTTCATCGGCCTCTTCGCCGAACCCATGCGCGCCGCGATCAGATTGACGCGGGCGAACGAGGCGCGGCGGGCGGATTTCGCGCGCGCCGTGCGGGCGGAGCACCGCACGATCTTCCGCGCGATCGCCGATCAGGACCCCGATGCGGCGCGGATTGCGGCCCATCGCCATGTCGAGAATGCCGCGACGCGAGTTCTGCTGGCGGACCAGGCCTTCTGGCAGCAGGAGGGCGAGATTCTGGCCCAAGGCTGGGCGAAATCAGCGCGCCCGCCGATCGATGGGTCGGGCGATGGGGCTGGGACGCCCGAAGGCTGACCGGCGCCGGTCAGCCCGCGACGCGCGGGAAGAGGCTGGCGGCTTCCGGTACGAAGGACTGCGCGAATCCCGCCTCGGTGAGCCGGGTGAGCGCCGCGAGCGTGCCAGAGGCGATGCTGTGCGCGCTGCCCAAATCCTCCGCCATGCGCACGTAATAGGCGAGATCCTTTTGTGCATTGGCAATGGAGAAGCGCATGCGGCTGACATCCCCTTCCAGCAGATAGGGGGCGACGCGGTCCAGCGCGGCGCCACTGCCGCCGCCCTTCTGCAGTGCATCCACTAGGATGGCAGGCTCTATGCCCCCGGCGGCGGCGCAGGCCGCGGCCTCGCCCAACAGCGTGGTGAAGCCGAGGGAGACGAAGTTGTGCAACAGCTTCAGCGTATGGCCCGCGCCCACCGGGCCGGCATGGAACCGGTTCTCGGAAAACGCCGACAGCAGCGGGGTTACCTCCTCATAGAGCGCGGCGTCGGCGCCGATCAGCAGGTTGAGCCGGCCTTGGGCGGCTTCCAGCGGCGTGCGCGTCATCGCCGCATCCATCATGCGGGCGCCGGCGGCGGCCGCCAGCCCTGCCAGGCGGATGGTGCTGCTGGGCACGGCCGTCGAGCAATCGATGATGATGGTGCCGGGCCGGACGGAGGCGAGCAGGCCGTCTTCCCCGAGGAGGATCGCCTCGACCTGCGGCGTGCCGTTGACACAGAGAATGAGAATGTCGCTTTGCCGGGCGAAGGTCGCCCGGTCGGTCATGCCCTGGCCGTGCAGCGCCTCCAGCTCCCCGGTCGGTTGATTGCCGGGATGCTCCAGAAAGGAGAGGGGCCAGCCGTGCTTGAGGATGTTGAGCGCGATGCCATGGCCCATCAGGCCGACGCCCACCATGCCGATGTGTGGTTTGCTCATGCGCTCCTCCTACGGCGTGCCCGGTGCGGCTCCGGGACGTGCGGGCTGATTCCGTCGTCTCTACGGAGAATGAGGCCGCACCCTGCTTAGGCAGCCGGCCGATCGAAGGTCAAGCCCGGCGGTCAGGCCAGGGTTGAACCGGCAGGGCTGACCGTCTAGGCCGGAATGGAGGAAGCTCCGGCGCGTGATGCGCGAGACGCGAAGGGATAGGCTCATGTTGCCCACACTCTGGTTCGATACGCGCCAGGTCTTCATCGGGGGCGCCTGGCGTAAGCCGGCGAGCGGCGAGACCATCGCCATCCTCAATCCTTCCACGGGCGAGGAGATCGGCCGGCTTGGGCGCGGCACTGCAGCCGACGTCGATGCCGCCGTGACCGCGGCGCAAGAGGCCTTCGATGGTGGCTGGGGGCAGGTTGATGCAGCAAGCCGTGGCCGCCTGCTCGCGCGATTGGCCAACCTCGTCCGCGCGCATGGGGATACGCTCGCGATGCTCGAATGCCTCGACGTTGGCAAGCCGATCAGCCAGTGCCATGCCGATGTGGCCGTGCTCGGGCGCTATCTCGACTTCTATGCCGGTGCCGCCGACAAGCTGCATGGGGAGACCATTCCCTATCAGAACGGCCATACCGTCCTCACCTTGCGTGAGCCTCATGGGGTGACCGGTCACATCGTGCCCTGGAACTATCCCATGCAGATCGTCGGCCGGTCCGTGGGTGCGGCGCTCGCCGCGGGCAATGCCTGCGTGCTGAAGCCTGCCGAAGAAGCGTCGCTGAGCTCGCTCGCCCTTGCCGGGCTGATGGAGGAGGCGGGCTTTCCGGCAGGCACGCTCAACGTCGTCACGGGCCTTGGCGCCGAAGCGGGCGCGGCGCTCGCCGCCCATCCGGATGTGCATCACATCTCTTTCACCGGCTCCGTCGGCATCGGCAAGCGCATCCAGGCCATGGCGGCGGAAAACGTGGTCCCGGTCACGCTCGAACTCGGCGGCAAATCTCCGCACATCGTCTTCGACGACGTCGACCTGGAGATGGCGTTGCCGACCCTCGTCGGCGCCTGCATGCAGGGGGCAGGGCAGACCTGTTCGGCAGCCTCCCGCGTGCTTATCCAGCGCGGTATCTACGAGGAGGTATTGCGCCGCATGGGCTCGATCTACGAGACCATGATCTGCGGCCCGGCCGAGCAGGATTTCAAGGTCGGCCCACTGGTTTCCGCCAAGCAGCAGAAGACGGTTGAGGGCTTCCTGGCGCAAGGCGCCGACCTCACCGTCGCGGCCCGAGGCGGGATTGATCCAGTGGCGCCTGCTGGCGGCTACTATGTCACGCCGACGCTGTTCCGGGACGTGCCGCCGAGCCACGTGCTGGCGCAGGAGGAAATCTTCGGCCCGGTGCAGGTCGCCATTCCCTTCACCGATGAGGCGGAGGCGATCGCCATTGCCAACGGCACCAAGTTCGGCCTCGTCGCCGGTGTCTGGACGCAGGATGGCGGGCGCCAGATGCGCCTGGCCCGCCGCCTCAAAGCCGGCCAGGTCTTCGTCAACAACTACGGTGCGGGCGGCGGTGTGGAACTGCCCTTCGGGGGCATGGGTCAGTCGGGCCATGGTCGAGAGAAGGGCTTCGAGGCTCTGGCCGGCTTCACCCGGTTGAAGACGGTCGTTCTCAAGCACGGTTGACGCGGCGGGGGCACCTCCCCGCCGGTCTGTCTGGTCACCGCAGCTGCGGTGACCAGACAATCAAGGCGCGCTCAGTAGCGGCCCGCGTTCATCACCTTGGTCCAGGCTGCGGCGAAGTCGTGCACGAACTTCTCGCCAGCGTCGCTCGCGCCATAGACTTCGGAGAAGGCACGGAGCTGGGAGTTCGATCCAAAGACGAGGTCGACCCGCGTCGCCGTCCAGCGGGTGGCGCCCGTCTTGCGGTCCCGCCCTTCGAAGACATCCCCTTCAACCGGCGCCCATTCCGTGGCCATGTCGAGCAGGTTGACAAAGAAATCATTCGTCAGCGCACCCGGGTTTTCCGTGAAGACGCCGTGGCGCGTACCGCCGACATTGGTTTCGAGCACGCGCATGCCGCCGAGCAGCACGGTCATCTCCGGCCCTGTGAGGGTGAGGAGCTGTGCCTTGTCGACGAGCAGTGCTTCGGGCGCGACCGGCGGGCGGCCGCGCACGTAGTTCCGGAAGCCATCGGCGGCCGGCTCCAGATAGGCCACGGATTGAACGTCCGTCTGCTCCTGCGTTGCATCCATGCGGCCGGGCGTGAACGGCAGGGCGAGGGAGACACCGGCTTTCGCCGCCGCCTGCTCCACGCCCACATTGCCGGCGAGGACGATGAGATCGGCGAGCGAGATCTTCTTGCCGGTCGTCTGAGCCGCGTTGAAGCGGCTCTGGATGTCCTCGTAGACGCTCAACACCTTGGCGAGCTTGTCCGGCTGGTTGACCTCCCAATTCTTCTGGGGCGCGAGACGGATGCGCGCGCCATCGGCACCGCCGCGCTTGTCCGAACCGCGGAAGGTGGAGGCCGAGGCCCAGGCGGTGGTGACCAGATCAGAGACCGAGAGGCCGGAGGCCAGAATCTGCTGCTTCAGCTCGGCAGTGTCCGCCGCTTCGACCAGCGCGTGGTCGACGGGCGGAATTGGATCCTGCCACAGCAGCTCTTCCGCCGGCACTTCCGGGCCGAGGTAGCGGGCGCGGGGCCCCATGTCGCGATGGGTGAGCTTGAACCAGGCGCGGGCGAAGGCGTCCGCAAACTGGTCGGGATTTTCGAGGAAGCGACGGGAAATCTTCTCGTAGGCGGGATCGAATCGGAGGGCGAGGTCCGTCGTCAGCATCGTGGGCAGGCGCTTCTTCTCGGGATCGAAAGGATCCGGAATAGTCGCGCCGGCGCCCTTGGCGACCCATTGATGGGCACCGGCCGGGCTCTTGGTCAGCTCCCACTCATAGCCGAAGAGGTTCCAGAAGAAATTGTTGCTCCAGCGCGTCGGCGTCGTCGTCCAGATGACTTCGAGGCCGCTGGTGATGGCGTCACCCGCCTTGCCGCTGCCGTAGCTGCTGTGCCAGCCGAAGCCCTGCTGCTCCACCGTCGCACCTTCGGGGTCGGCGCCCACCGCCGTAGCAGGCCCGGCGCCATGGGTCTTGCCGAAGGTATGGCCGCCGGCGATGAGGGCCACCGTCTCTTCGTCGTTCATCGCCATACGGGCGAAGGTCTCGCGAATGTCGCGCGCGGCGGCCACGGGATCGGGGTTGCCGTCCGGCCCTTCGGGGTTGACGTAGATGAGGCCCATCTGCACGGCCGCCAGCGGGTTTTCGAGCTCGCGATCACCTGAATAGCGGCTGTATTTGTTGTTGGGATCGTTGCTCAGCGCCAGCCACTCGGTCTCCGACCCCCAGTAGATGTCCTGATCGGGCTCCCACACGTCGGCGCGTCCACCGGCGAAGCCGAAGGTCTTGAAGCCCATGGATTCGAGGGCGACATTGCCGGTGAGGACAAGTAGATCGGCCCAGGAAATCTTGTTGCCGTATTTCTGCTTGATCGGCCACAGCAGGCGGCGGGCCTTATCGAGGTTGACGTTATCCGGCCAGCTGTTGAGCGGTGCGAAGCGCTGCTGACCGCGCCCGGCGCCACCGCGGCCATCGGCCACGCGGTAGGTGCCGGCGGCGTGCCAGGCCATGCGGATGAACAGCCCGCCGTAATGCCCGAAATCGGCCGGCCACCAATCCTGGCTGTCAGTCATCAGGGCGCGGAGATCCGCCTTCAGCCCCTCATAATCGAGCGTCTTGAATGCTTCCCGATAGTCGAACTCCGCCCCCATCGGATCGGAGAGCGCGGAATGCTGGTGCAGCACGTCCAAACGCAACTGGTTGGGCCACCAGTCCCGGTTGGTTCGGGCGGTGCCCCGGGAATGGGCGACCGGGCACTTTCCGGCCTGCGGATCGGCATGCGTATCCATGGATCGTGTTCCTCCGTTCTGTGCGCGCCCAAGCACGCTCTTGCGGTGCGACGGGGGACGACCGTCCCTCACGGCTCACCGGTAGCAGAGATCGACCATCAGTTTAATTTCGAACTTCTGATGGATGCAATAAGCTCGTCTTATGAAGAATCTCACCCTGCGCCAGTTCCGCTATTTCGAGGCACTTGCGCGTCATGGCCATTTTGGCCGTGCCGCAGCCGTCAGCGCCATCTCGCAACCGGCGCTCTCGATGCAGATCAGGGAGCTCGAGGAATCGCTCGGCGTCGCCCTGTTCGAGCGCGACGCCAGACGGGTCCGTTTGACTGGCACCGGCGAGGAGGTGGCGCTTCGCGTGCGCACCATTCTGGACGCGGTGGATGAGCTGCAAAACGTCGCGCGGCTGTCACGCAGCGGGCTCGTCGGGCATCTGCGCATCGGGATCATCCCGACCGTCGGGCCCTATCTTCTGCCGCAGCTCGTGCCGCGGCTCGCCAGCCAGTATGGCGGCGTGGAACTGCAGATACGAGAAACGGTGACGCCGCGGCTCATTCAGGAGCTGGAGGCCGGCCAACTGGATGCGGCCATCGTGGCGCTACCCGTCTCCGAACCCTCGCTGACCGAGATCGCGCTCTTCGCGGAGAATTTTGTGCTGGTGCGCCCGTGGAAGGACGCGAAGAAACCGGTGCCGGATGTCGAGGCGCTGCGCGAGATGAAGCTGCTGCTGCTGGAGGAAGGGCATTGCTTCCGCGACCAGGCGCTCGCTTTCTGCAATCTGCAGCCGCATCTGCGCCCGGCACGCCGCACTCTCGATGCCAATTCGCTCGCGACCCTGGTGCAGATGGTGGCGGCCGGCCTCGGCGTGACGCTCCTGCCTGAGATGGCGGTGCCGGTAGAGACGCGGGCGGCGCGCGTCTCGATCGCGCGTTTCGGCCGGCCGCAGCCGGCGCGGACGCTCGGCATGGTCTGGCGCAAATCCTCGCCGCTCGCCGACCATCTCGTGCATGTCGCGGAGGTGGTGCGTGCAGCGGGGATGGAGGTGCGTCCGGCGAAGACGTTGCGCTCGCGCGCGGCGCTTAGCGCGAGGTGACGGCGCCGACCACGGCGCCTGCGCCCGCACCCACGGCCGCGCCAAGCAGGATCGGACCGCCGACGATCGCCTCAAGGCCTGCGCCGGCGGCCGCACCGATCGCTCCGCCGGAAAGCGTGCGCTGCTGGGTACGGGTCATGCCCGAGCAGCCGGCGAGCGCGGTGACGCAAAGCAAAAGGGTGAGAATCCGGAGCGGCACGGCGATCATTCGTCTTTCCTCGTAGTGGATGGAGCTCCTTTCCAAAGCTCCGGGGCAAGATTGCGGCACCATCGGGCCAGAATCCGGCCCGGAAAGCCTTGGGGAAGGAAGGACGTTCAAGTTTCCTTGAGGGCGCGCAAAGCGCGGCTGATCGCCGCTGCCTCGAGAAGCATCATGATGATGGTCAAGATGTAATCAACATGAGCAAAAAACCGTCAAAACCTTAACTTCCTAAGAATCCCGAGGCTATTCTGCACAATCAACTTGCGCCAAACGCTCGTCTATGCTGATTAGCCGCTCAGGCGGCTAGGGTTCCGGCCTGCAGGATGCGTGGAGAGCATACAGATCTCCCGCGGAGCAGGTGGCTGGTCCGAGAGTCGCGGCCCGCCGGGAGACATCCGGCGTGGTGCACGGCGGGACAAAAGCCCGGGAGAGCGATCGGTGCGGAAACGCGTCGGCTGCTCTCGTGGCCGCCGAAACCTCCCCATCGGTCGAGTGGTGAAATCGACTGAGGAGGCTCTTGAATGCTGACACGCAAAAAGTTCCTGACCGGAGGCGCAGCCGCCATGGGCCTGGCCGCGACCGGCCTCGCGCGGCCGGCCATCGCCAAGGCCAAGAAGAAATTTTCGCTTGCCTGGACCATCTATGTCGGGTGGATGCCCTGGCCCTATGCGGCGCAAACCGGCATCATCAAGAAATGGGCCGACAAATACGGAATCGAAATTTCCGTGGTCGAGGTGAATGACTACTCCACCTCCATCAACCAGTATACTGCCGGCGCCTTCGACGCGCTGACCATCACGAACATGGACACGCTCGCCGTGCCCGCCATCGGGGGTGTCGACTCCACCTCGATCATCACCGGCGACTATTCCAACGGCAACGATGCCGTCATCCTCAAGGACAAGACGGCTTTCGCCGACATCAAGGGCCAGAAGGTCAACATCGTTCAGTATTCGGTCTCGCAGTATCTTCTGGCGCGCGGACTGGAACTGCATGGCATGACCGAGCGCGATGTCACCATCGTCAATACCTCGGACGCCGACATGGCGGCCGCCTATCTGACGCCGCAGGTGACGGCGGTGACCACCTGGAACCCGATCGTCGAGCAGATCCTCGGCAACAAGAACGCCCACGAGGTTTTCTCCTCCGCGCAGATTCCGGGCGAAATCCTCGATCTCGTCATCGTCAACACGAAGACGCTCAAGGCGCACCCCGAATTCGCCAAGGCGCTGACCGGCGCCTGGTACGAAACCCTCGGCCTGATGCTTGCCGACACGCCGGCGGCCGCCGCTGCGCGGACCGAGATGGGCAAGTTGTCCGGCACAGATCTGGCGGGTTTCGATTCGCAGCTCAAGACGACGCATCTCTTCGCCGATCCGGCCGGGGCGGCAGACTTTACGCGCTCGGGCCAGCTCGTCACCACCATGGAGCATGTGCGTCAGTTCCTCTTCTCCCATGGGCTGATGGGTCAGGGCGCCGCGTCTGCGGACGTCGTGGGCATCCAGTTCCCCGACGGCAAAGTACTGGGCGACGCGCAGAACATCACCTTCCGCTTCACCGACAGCTTCATGCAGCAGGCCGCGGCCAAGACGCTCTGAGGACGCTTCATGCGGATCATCAATCGCCATCCGGGTGCTGGCGCTGCACGTCTGCTGACGGCGCTACCCTTCGTTGCCGTCGTCGTGCTGTATCTTGCCGCCTCCACGGCACGGCACGCGGCGAACCCGGCCGACAAGCTTCTGCCCACGCTCGGGCAGATGGGCGACGCGATGATCCGCATGGCCTTCACCCAGGACCTCGCCAGCGGCACCTATCTGATGCTGGACGATACGGTGGTGAGCTTGGAGCGGCTGGCGATGGGCCTTGCCATCGCAACCGCGATCGCCTTCGTGCTCGGCATCGCCGTGGGAATGGTCCCCTATCTCAAGAAGCCGGCCGTGCCCTTCATCGCCGCCTTCTCCATGGTGCCGCCGCTCGCCGTGCTGCCCATCCTCTTCATCGTCGCCGGCATTGGTGAGGCCGCCAAGGTCGCGCTCATCGTCATCGGCACCGCGCCCATGATGATCCGTGATCTCATCGGCCGGGTGGAGGAGCTGCCCAAGCCGCAGATCATCAAGGCGCAGACGCTCGGCGGATCCTCCTGGCAGATCGCGCTTCGCGTCGTCGTGCCGCAGATGCTGCCGCGGCTGATCGACGGGCTGCGTCTCTCGCTCGGCCCTGCTTGGCTCTATCTGATTTCTGCGGAGGCGATCGCGGCACAGGACGGACTCGGCTACCGCATCTTCCTCGTCCGCCGCTATTTCGCGATGGATATCATCCTGCCCTATGTCGCCTGGATCACCCTGCTCGCCTTTGCCGCCGACATGGCGCTGCGCCTGCTGCAGCGCCGCGCCTTCCCCTGGTTCGCGGGGGCGCGTGCGCAATGAGCGAGAACGTGGCTGCGACCGCTCCCCTCCTGCTCGTCCAGGATCTTTGGCAGATCTACGACGAGCGGCCGGTGCTTGAGCGAATTTCGATGGAGATCGCCGAAGGGTCCTTCGTCGCCATCGTCGGCCCCTCCGGCTGCGGCAAGACGACGTTTCTGCGCATGCTGATGAGCGAGGAGAAGCCTTCGCGCGGCAGCATCCTGTTGGGCGGCGCGGCCCTGCCGGACGAGCCGACGGCCGAGCGTGGTGTGGTCTTTCAGCGCTATTCGGTGTTTCCGCATCTGACGGTGCTCGGCAACGTCATCCTCGGCATCGAATTCCGCGAGGCGCCGCTGCTCGGCCGTCTGTTTGGCGCCGCGCGCAAAAGGGCGCAGGCGGAAGCGCAGGGCCTGCTCGAAGAGGTGGGTTTGGGCGCGGCGGCCGCGCTGTATCCCGCGCAGCTTTCGGGCGGCATGCAGCAGCGCCTGGCGCTTGCGCAGGCGCTCATCCTGCGACCGCGCCTGCTGCTGCTGGACGAGCCCTTCAGCGCGCTCGACCCGGGCACGCGCGCCGACATCCACGTGCTGATGCGCCGGCTCTGGACCGAGCATCGCATGACGGTGGTGATGGTGACGCACGACATCAGCGAGGCCTTCCGTCTGGGCACGCGCGTGCTCGTCTTCGAGCGTTCTGCGACCGCTCCCGCCCGCGGCGCCCGCATTACCTATGACATTCCCGTCCGGCCGCGCAGGCCGGCAGCGCACCGGGACGACCCGGCGCGTCATCTGCAACGCCAGGACGACCTGGCGCCGATGTGAGGAGAGAGGGATGCTCGATCTCGACCAGCAGACCCCCGAACAGCACCGTGCGCGCTACGAGGCGCTGCGCCAGGCCGCGCGCGGCAACCAGGCGCGCTTCGCGCCGGCCAGCGCCCTGCCGCCGCTCGATGCGAGCAGCGTGATTGCCGAGGAAACCGTGCCCGCCGGCTGGTATCTCGCCTGGCGCATGCGTCGGGGCGAGGCTCTGCGCATCGTCAATACGAGCGGCACGCCGGGTGTGGCGCTCTTCCTCTGGAATGCCGAGGATACAGCCGAGCGCTACAACGCGGGCGATACGGTGAAGCTGCAATGGACGGCTCGGCTGACCGCCGGGCGCCTGCTCTTCTCCGACATGGGCCGTGTGATGGCGGCCATCACCGCCGATACCGCCCCTGGGCATGACACGATCCTCGGGCCGGGCAGTGAAGGCCCGCGTAACGGGCGCGACCTGCTGCGCCTGGCCGCCGGCAAGTTCGGCCTGACGCGGCGCGACCTCGGGCCGGCCCTCTCGCTTTTCTCCGCCGTCGCGACCGACGCGGAGGGCCACTTTTCCTGGACCGGCAATCCGCCGGCGGGCGCGGGCGTCGATCTTCGCGCCGAAATGCCGCTCTACGTCGCCCTCGCCAATGCGCCGCATGCGCTGGCGCCCGTCGCGGCGGCCACGGGGACCATCGCGGTCACGCGCTATCGTGCATCTCCGGTGACAGCCGACGACGCCTGCCGCACCGCGACCGAGGAAGCGGCGCGGGGCTACGCCAATACCGACGCGCTTTTCGCCTGAGGCCCGCCATGTCAGACCGTACCCAGACCCCCTTGAGCGACATCACCATCCCCGCCCGCGCGCCCTATTCGGTGACGCTGGAACCCGGCGACATCCTGCGCCTGATCGATCTCGAAGGGCAGCAGGCGCTGGACGCGCTTTTCTACAATGCCGATGACATGACCGAGCGCTATTGCGCCCACACCACGCTCGCGCATCAGGCCAAGGCCGGCGGCAGCGCCTATCTCGGCAGCGGCAGCCGGCTTTTCTCCAACGAGAGCAGGGTTCTGCTCACCGTCATCGCCGATACCTCCGGCTTGCACGACACCTCGGCCGGCGCCTGTTCCTGCGAAGCCAATACCGTGCGCTTCGGCCACCACACACGCTTCATGCATGCGTGCCGGGAAAACTTCCTGCTGGAGCTTGGCAAATACGGCATGGGCAAGCGCGATCTCGTCTCCAACGTCAATTTTTTCATGAATGTGCCGATCAGCCCGGACGGCGAACTGGCGATCGCTGACGGTGTTTCCGCGCCTGGCGCCTATGTCGAGCTACGGGCGGAAACCCGCGTGCTGTGCCTCTTCTCCAACTGCCCGCAGGTCAACAACCCCTGCAACGGCTTCAACCCGACGCCGGTCCGCGCCATCCGGTGGGCCGGATAATGTTCCGCCGTATCCTGGTCGCCAATCGCGGCGAAATCCTCGGCCGCGTGATGCGCAGCGCACGCGGCCTCGGCATCGAGACGGTCGCCGTCTATTCCGACGCTGACCGTTTTGCGCCCCCCGTGCTCGCTGCCGACCACGCGGTGCATATCGGTCCGGCGTCGGCGGCCGAGAGCTACCTCAACCTCGACGCCATTCTTGCTGCCTGCGCCGAGAGCGGGGCCGAGGCCGTTCATCCCGGCTACGGCTTTCTTTCTGAGAAACCGGCCTTTGCCGAAGCCTTGGCGGCGGCCGGCATCACCTTCATCGGCCCTCGGGCCGAGCATCTGCGGGCCTTCGGCCTCAAGCACACGGCGCGCGCCCTGGCGCGCGCCGCCGGCGTGCCGCTGCTGCCCGGCACCGAGGTCCTGGCCTCGGCCGACGAGGCGGCGGCCGAGGCGGCCGTGATCGGCTATCCGGTGATGCTCAAGTCGAGTGCCGGTGGCGGTGGTATCGGCATGGCACTCTGCGCGGATGAAGCCGAGTTGCGGGACCGCTACGCCACGATCGCGCGGCTTGCCGCCAACAATTTTGGCGACGCCGCGCTCTTCCTTGAGAAATTCGTGGCGCGTGCGCGGCATGTCGAGGTGCAGGTCTTTGGTGACGGGAAGGGTGGTGTCGTCTCCCTCGGCACGCGCGATTGCTCCCTTCAGCGGCGCAATCAGAAAGTCGTCGAGGAAACGCCCGCCCCCGGCATCGGCCCCGCCATTCTGGCGGCGATGGAAGAGGCGGCCCGCGCGCTTTGCGCCAGCATCGCCTATGCCTCCGCCGGCACCGTCGAATTCGTCTATGATGCGGCAACAGAAGCGTTCTACTTCCTGGAGGTGAATACGCGCCTGCAGGTCGAGCATGGCGTGACGGAGGCCGTCTACGGTATCGACCTCGTGGATTGGATGATCCGGCTCGCCGCTGGCGATTTCAGACTGCCCGCACAGGAAAGCCTGGTCGCGCACGGCGCTGCGATCGAAGCCCGGCTCTATGCGGAAGATCCGGCGGCCGATTTCCGTCCGGCCTCCGGCCTGCTCACAGATTTCGCGGTGCCGGAGGATATCCGCGTGGACCGGTGGGTGGAGCGCGGTACCGAGGTCAGCCCCTTCTACGATCCCATGCTCGCGAAGCTGATCGCCACCGGTGCCACACGGGACGAGGCGATCGCCCGGCTGCGCACGGCGCTCGCACACAGCCGCGTGGCCGGTATCGCCACCAACCTGGATTATCTGCACGCCATTCTGGACCTGCCGGATTTTCGCGCCGGCACCATGACGACGCGCACCCTCGGTGCCTTCGACTACCGCCCGCGCGCCGTCGCGGTGCTGGAAGGCGGCGCACAGACCACGCTGCAATCTCTGCCGGGCCGTCTCGGCTTCTGGGAGGTCGGCATTCCGCCGAGCGGGCCGATGGATGCGCGTTCCTTCGCCCGCGCCAACGGCCTCGTCGGCAATGCGGCGGAGGTGACGGCGCTGGAACTCACCCTCACCGGCCCCACGCTGCGCTTCGACGCGCCGGCGCGGATCGCGCTGACCGGCGCCGCCATGGAAGCGCTTCTCGACGGCGTTCCTCTGCCGCATGACACGGCGGTTGAGGTGGCAGCGGGTCAGGTGCTGATGCTGGGCGCGATCGAGGGGCCTGGTCAACGCAGCTACCTCGCCGTGCGCGGTGGCTTCGCTGTGCCCGAATTTCTCGGCAGCACCGCGACCTTCACGCTCGGCGGCTTCGGCGGCCTCACCGGCGCTGCGCTCCAGGCAGGCGATTCGCTGCCGCTCGGCGATGCGCCGGAAGGGGTGGGCGAGATCCCGGAACGGGCGCCGCTGACGCGGGACTGGACTTTGGCCGTCCGCTACGGCCCGCACGGATCGCCCGATTTCTTCACGGATGCCGACATCCAAACTCTCTTTTTCGCGGCCTATGAAGTGCACCACAATTCGGCCCGCACCGGCGTCCGGCTGGTCGGACCGAAGCCTGCCTGGGCGCGGGCCGATGGCGGTGAAGCGGGGCTTCACCCTTCCAACATCCACGACAATGCCTATGCCGTGGGTGCGATCGATTTCACCGGCGACATGCCGATCCTGCTTGGGCCGGATGGCCCCTCGCTCGGCGGCTTCGTCTGCCCCGCGGTCGTGACGGCGGAGGATCGCTGGAAGCTCGGCCAGCTCGCCCCCGGTGATACCGTCCGTTTCCAGCGCGCGGACGCGGCGCCGGCCATTCTGACCACGCATCGTGACGTCGTGGTGCGCCGTGCGGGGGATGAGCATGTGCTGGTCGAATTTGGCCCCATGCAGCTCGACCTCGGCCTGCGCCTGCGGGCGCAGATGCTGCGGGATGGGCTCGCCGCACGCCAGCTTCCCGGCATCATCGATCTCACTCCGGGCATCCGGTCGCTGCAGGTCCATTTCGATCCGCACGTGATTGCACGCTCGACCGTTTTGGACGCGATTGCCGTGATCGACACCGCGGACGCGCATGCCAAGCCGATGCCGAGCCGGACGGTTTATCTGCCGCTGAGCTGGCGCGACCCGGACATCATGCTGGCGATGCGCAAATACCAGGAGACCGTGCGCCCCAACGCGCCCTGGTGCCCGGACAACATCGAGTTCATCCGCCGTATCAACGGCCTTGCGTCGGAGGAGGAGGTCAAGCGTATCGTCTTCGAGGCCGAGTATCTGGTGATGGGCCTGGGGGACGTCTATCTCGGCGCGCCGGTCGCGACCCCGGTCGATCCGCGCCACCGGCTGGTGACGACGAAATACAATCCAGCCCGCACCTGGACGCCGCAGAACGCCGTCGGCATCGGTGGCGCCTATCTCTGCGTCTATGGCATGGAAGGGCCAGGCGGCTACCAGCTCTTCGGCCGCACCATCCAGATGTGGAACTCCTGGAAGACGACGGAGGCTTTTCCGCCCGGTAGCCCCTGGCTTTTGCGGCATTTCGACCGCATCCGCTTCTATCCGGTCGACCATGCCGAGCTGCAGGAGATGCGCGCTGCCTTCCCGCATGGCCGCTTCAAGCCGCGCATCGAGGAGGGGCAGTTCTCGCTTGCCGCCTATGAGCGCTTCTGCGCCGAACAGGCCGAGGGCATTACGGCGTTCAAGGCCCGGCAGCACGCCGCCTTCGAAGCCGAGCGGGCCTATTGGGCAGCCGAGGGGCTCGATACCTTCGACGCGCCGGACGCGCCGCCGGCTGCTGCCGAAGCGGCGCTCGCACCAGGGGAACGCGGTGTCACCGCGCCCGTCCCGGGTAGCGTCTGGCAGGTTCTGATCGAGCCGGGTGCGGCGGTCGCGGCGGGCGACACCATTGCGATCCTGGAATCGATGAAGATGGAGGTGCGGGTGCGCGCGGCCTTCGGCGGCACAGTCCGCCAGATCACAGCGGCACCCGGCCAAGTGGTGCGCGCGGGCCAGCGCCTGGCCGTCATCGGCGCGTAATGTGGCTCTGCCGCACGGCCCGATCCGGCCGTGCGGCAGATTGTCTTAAGCCTGCGGCTCGGCACCGCCACCGATCATCAGCACCTTGATCGAGTTCAGCGAATTGGCGAGCTTGATCGCCTCGTCCCATTCCGTGAAGCCATAGGCGTGGGTCACGATGCCTTCAGAGGTGACGAGGCCACGGCTCAGCAGGTCGATCGCGATGGGGTAGCAATAGGGGCCGAGATGGGCGCCCCGCACGTCGAGCTCCTTACGGTCGCCGATGATAGACCAGTCAACCGATGTCTCCTTCCCGAAGACGGAGAACTCGACGAACCGGCCGAGCTTGCGGATGAGCTGGAGACCCTGCGTCACGCCCGAGGGCGAACCCGTCGCCTCGATATAGACGTCGCAGCCATAGCCGTCGGTCGCGGCGCGGACGATGGCATCGGCATCCTCTTCGGCCGGGTTGATGACGATGTCCGCGCCAAAGCGGCGGGCGAGCTCCAGCCGCTCGGGCACCATGTCGATGACGATGAGCTTTTTCGGCGTCTTGAGCTTAGCCACCTGAACCATCATCAGCCCGATAGGCCCGGCTCCGGCGATGACGACCACGTCATCGAGCTGCACGTCGCCGCGCTGCACGGTGTGGATGGCGCAGGCCAGCGGCTCGATGATCGCCGCATCGTTGAGGGAGAGCTCTGGTGGAATGACATGCACGCGGGCGGTGCGCGGGATGAGCATGTAGTCCGACATGCCGCCATCGGCGACGTCGCGCTGGAAGCCGAAGATGTGATGCACCTCGCACATCCAGTAGCTACCGGAGCGGCAATAGCGGCAGCGGTCGCAAGGCACGATCTGCTCGGCGATGATGCGATCGCCCGCCTTCACCCCGAAATGCGCCGCAGCGTCCGGCCCGAATTCATCGACCACGCCGAAGAATTCATGACCCGGCACGACGGGCGCCTTCACCCAGGGGTCCGCACCCCAGAACATCTTCGCACCCGACCAGCACTTGCAGTCGCTCGCGCAGATGCCGCAGGCCGAGATGCGGATGACCATTTCCCCCGCGCCGGGCACGGGGCGCGTCTTCTGCTCCACCCGGTAGTCTTCCGGGCCGTGGCAGACGATGGCAGTCATCTGGTTGTTGGGTCGCGTCATGATGCAGTTTCCTGAGCCAGGGATGGAAGGCGGCCCGCGACCTCGGCGCCATGCAGGATGGCGCGGCCGCTTGCGGCGTCAAAGAGGTGAAGGTCCCGCGGTGAGAAGCCGAGGGCGATGCTGCTGCCGCTGCGCACTGGCACACGCGCATGGGCGACCGCGATGAGGAGCTGGCCATCCATGTCGAGCGCGACATGGGCCTCGTCCCCCAGCCAGTGATTGGAGATGACGGTCGCCTGCCACTCCCCCTGGCCAAGCGTCACGGCATAGGGCCGCAGGCCGAGGACGACGGCTGTGCCAGGGGGCGGCAGGGGCATGCCGGGCAGGGCGACGCGCAGAGCACCGCGCCCCTCCAGCCGCAGTCCGTCGCCCTCGATGACCGCGGGGAGGGCGTTCATCGGCGGTTCACCGAAAAAGGTTGCGACGAAGAGATTGGCCGGGCGTTCGCGCAACTCGTCTGGCCGGCCGAACTGCTGAAGCACCCCACCTTCCATGATGGCGATGCGGTCCGCCATGGCATTGGCTTCGGTCTGATCGTGTGTAACGAGGACGGAGGTGAGACCGCGCGCCTTGGTGAGCGCTTTGACGCGCCCGCGCAGCACGGCGCGCAGCTGCGGTTCGAGCTGGCCCATCGGCTCGTCGAGCAGATGGAGATCGGCATCGCGGGCCAGCGCCCGGGCGAGCGAGGCACGCTGCTGCTGACCGCCCGAAAGCCCGGCGGGCTTGCGGCCCAGGATCGGCGTGATCTCCAGCAGCTCGGCCAATTCCCGCACGCGTGCCCGGTTGTCCACGCCCGCGCGACTGGTGAGGCCGAAGCCGATATTGTCTTCGACGGAGAGTGGCGGATAGAGGGCATAGCCTTCGAAGGCCATCGCCACTCGGCGCTCGGCCGGCGGCAGGCCGTCGATCCGGCGTCCGCCCAGGGTGATCCGGCCTTCGCTCACGCCTTCGAAGCCCCCGATCATGCGCAGCGTGGAGGTTTTGCCGCAGCCTGAGGAGCCGAGGAGCGCCACGAACTCACCCTTCTCGATCCCGAGGGTGAGGTCGTTGACCGCGCGAGTGGTGGCGCGGCCGTAGGTCTTGCTCACATGGTCAAGCTCGAGCATCAGGCGGCCTCCTCGGCTGGGGCCGCGGGTGCGCTGAGCAAGCCCCCGTTCGCGGCGTCATAGAGAAGGGCAGTGGCCGCCTCCGGCCGGAACCAGACCGTGCTTCCGGTCTCGGGCGGTTTGCCGACGAGGCTTGCGAGGATCTCGTCGTTCGCCTGCGTGCGCAGCAGCAGGACGACTTTGCCGTGCAGCGGCGTTGTCGCGGCCACCGTGGCTTGCACGGCGCCAGGGGCGCGGGCGCCGAGAATGGTGATGCTTTCCGGGCGCAGCCCGAGCAGCGCCTCCCGCCCCGCGATGCCGGGGGCGGCCGGCAGGGTGAGTTCGAGACCGAGTACTTGCACGGCGAGTCCGGCGGGCGTCGCCTGCGGCCTGCAGGGGAGCAGGTTGAGCGGCGGATCGCCGAAGAGCCGTGCCACCGCGACCGATGCCGGCGCGGCATAGATCTGCTCGGGTGTCGCGAGCTGCACGATCTCCCCGCCGATGAGGACCGCGACGCGATCGCCGAGTGCCATCGCCTCTCGATAATCCTGCGTCACGTAGATCGAGGCGGCACCGGCGCGGCGCAGCAGGCGAGGCAGCTCCATCCGCATCTCGTAACGGAGCTTCGCATCCACGTTGCGCAAAGGGTCGTCCATCAGCAGTACGCGGGGGGCGCCGACGAGGGCACGGGCGAGGGCGGTGCGCTGCTTCTGTCCGTTGGAGAGGGCCCGCGGCTGCTGGCCCAGTACATGGTCGATCTTCAGCAGCTTGGCGACGGCCGCGACCTTTTCGGTGATCTCCTTTGCCGGCAGTTTGCGCGCCTCCAACGGGCTGCGGATGTTCTCGGCGGCACTCATATGCGGGTAGAGCGCGAAGTTCTGGAAAGCGACGCCGATGCCGCGCCGCTCCGGCCCGACCATCGAGACGTCACGCCCGCCGATGAAAACGCGACCGATGGCGTTCGGATCGAGGCCGGCAATGGCGCGGAGCAGCACCGTCTTCCCGGCGCCGGAGGGGCCGAAGAGCACCAGCGTCTCACCTGGTGCGACGCTGAGGGAGACGCCACGCAGCACTTCCGTCTTGCCGAAGGCAGTGCGCATCGTCTCGATGCGGAGCCCGTCCGTTGCAGTGGGGATCATGCCGCTCATCCCTTCACCGCGCCCAGGCTGAGACCTTCGACCAGCCAGCGCTGCGCGTAGAGCGCGAGTGCCAAAGTCGGCAGGATGGAGAGCACGATCGCGGCGGCGATGATGCCATATTGGATGCCCGAGGCCGTGACGAAGGCGAGGGCGCCGACGGTGACCGGCTGCTTATCCGCAGAGGCCAGGACGAGCGCGAAGACGAAGTTGTTCCAGGCGAAGATGAAGGAGAGCAGGCCGGCTGCGGCGATGCCGGGGCCGGCAAGCGGGATCGCGATGCGCGTGAAGGCTCGCCACCAGGAATGACCGTCCACCCGATAGGCATATTCGATGTCGGGGCTGGCATCCTCGAAATAGCCGCGCACGATCCAGAGAATGAGCGGCAGGCAGATGAGCTGATAGATCCAGATCAGCCCGACATAGGTATTGCTGAGATGAATCGCCTGGAAATAGAGCGAGAGCGGCAGCAGCACCAGCAACGGCGGTGCGAAGCGGAAGGAAAGCAGGGTGAAGGCGATATCCTCCCGCCCACGGAAGCGGAAGCGCGCGAAAGCATAGGCCGCCGGCACGCCGAGGATGAGGGAGAGCGCGACAGAGCAGGTCGAGAGCAGCACAGAATTCCACAGATTGTGCAGGAACGTGATGTTCATGATGCCGGTCGCGGTGACGAGTTGGCCCGACAGCAGCGCCACGTAGTTCTGCAAGGTGAGATGCGGGGTCAGCGTTGGTGGCACCTGCAGCACCGTCTCGTTCGTTTCGAACGACATCAGCAGGATCCAGAAGATCGGAAATAGGAAGAAGATGACGACGAGGGTGAGCGCGAGCGCGCGCAACCCCCGAAGAACGGCGTTACGCGGCGCCATGGGCGCGCTCCCTCAGCTTGGACCACTGCCGCACGAAGACCTGGCTCAGCACATAGGTGATGGCCCAGAGCACCATCAGGATGGCGGCGGATCGCCCGACATTGGTGTAGGAAAAAAACTCGAGATAAGACCGCACCTGGAAGACCAGCAGGCTGTTGCCGGGTCCCCCCTGGGTCATCGCATAGATGATGTCGAACTGCTGAATGCTGTCCAGCGTGCGGAACAGCACGGCGGTGAACAGGAAGGGTGTCAACATCGGCAGGGTGATGCGCAGGAAGACGAAGCCGGCGTGAACACCGTCGAGCTTGGCCGCTTCGAAGGGTTGCTGCGGCAGAGAGCGCAGGCCCGCGAGCAGCAGGATCATCATGAAGGGCGTGTAGACCCAGATATCGACCAGCACGACGGTGAACATGGCCGTATGCGGGCTGGAGGCCCATTTGAAGTCTGTCAGCCCGACCAGGGAAATCAGCCAGCTCAGCACGCCGAAGCCGGGATTGGTCATCAGCTTCCACATCAGCGCGGCGATAGCGGGCGCCGTCATCAGCGGCATCAGCAGCGCGATCGAGATGATGTTGTTGAGCCGGCTCCGCTCGCGCAGCAGAAGGGCGATACCCAGACCCAGCAGCAGCTCCAGCACCACGGTCGAGACCGTGTAGATCAGCGAGACCTTGATGGTGTTCCAGAAGTCAGGATCAGTGAAGAGGCTGACGTAGTTCTTGAGACCCACGAAGCCGCGCAGATAGGGCATGGAGAGATTGTAGCGCTCCAGGCTGTACCAGACGGCGGTGAAGAAGGGGATGAGGATGCCGATGCAAACCAGCAGCGCCGGCAGGCTCAGCAGATAGGGCAGGGCGCGCGGCAGGAAGGGCCGCCGTGGTGGTGAGGAGGATGCGGCGGGGGTTTGGGACATGCTCTGCTCCAAGGCATGGGCAGCCGGCGCGCGCCGGCTGCCCTGAAGACGATCAGCCGAGGCCGGCGTCGCTCATCTGGCGGTTGGTGGCTTCCGCCAACTGGTCCAGTCCTTCATCGACCGGAATTTGCTTCGCGACCATCCGCTGCAGGGCGGCCGCCCAGTCCGTCGTCACGTTGAAGAAGAGCGGCTGCGGCGTGAAGTAGATCTTCGCGTCCGGCGAGGTGACCTGATAGGTCTCCAAGTAACCGGGCACCTTCTTGTTCATGACCTCCTGGAATTCCGGGTCCTTCCAGATGCTGGAGCGGACCGGATCCACCATGTCATGGCCGCGCGCACCGAAGAGCAGGTGATCCGTGCCGGTCGCCCATTGCATGAAGAGCCAGGCCGCATCCTTCCGCTGCGAGAAGTTGGACATGGCGAGCGACCAGATCCAGACATTCGAGGTCGGGTGGTTCATGTCCGGATTGGGCGCGATCGGCGCGAAGCCGAGCTGACCCTTCATCTTGGTGTTTCCGGTATCGGTAAAATAGCCCAGGCAGTCGGCGTCGAAGATCATGCCCGAGGTGCCGGCACCAAGGTCCGCGCCCACTTCATACCACGTATAGGTCGCCCAGTTCTTCGGCCCGCTGTCCTGCACCATCTTGACGAACTGCGCGGTGAATTCTTTCGACTCCTTGGAGTTGACCGCAGATTTTAGCTTGCCGTCGGTGACGTCGAAATCGCGCGCGCCAAAATTCGCGTAGCCCGAAAGGAAGCCGGGATGGATGGTGGCCCAGGAGCGGCTGCCACGTACACCCACGCCATACATGCCGTTGCCGCCCTGCTGGGTGATGGTCGCGGCCGTCGTCATCAGCTCCTGCATGTTCTTGGGCGGCGTCAGCTTGAGCTTGTCGAAGACGGGCTTGTTGTAGGTCAGCATATAGACCTCGAAGCCCCAGGGCAGCGCCCACTGCTTCGCACCGGGCCCACCGAGCGCATCACCCGGCTTGCCGGACCAGCTGTCGGAGGCGCGCAGATTGGGCAGAATATCGTCCCAGTTGTAGTTGGGCGCGACCTTGGACTTGTCCTGCAGAAACTCATTCATGTCGACAAGCCAGCCGGCCGGGCCGTACTGCCAGGTCTGGTAGGCGCCGGTCATGAAGGCGTCGTATTCCGTGGAGCGCGAGGAGAGAGCGGCCGTGACTTTGTCGAAGTAAACATCTTCGGGGAAGATGTCATAGGTGACGTTCATGCCGGTGAGCTGCTTGAAAGCCTCGAGATCGGCAATCATCGAGTCGGCGTAGGGGTGCTTGTTCAACAGCAGCTTGAGCGTGGTACCCTTGTAGGCCTGCCAATCGAAATCGGCGGCCAGCGCCTTCGTCGCCGCGGCGTTGACCATCATGTCGGCCATACCGGCGGTGACGCCGAGTGCCGCGAGGCGGCGCATCAGGTCGCGCCGGCCGATGCCACGCGCCATGAAGGCATCGCAAAGATCTTTGGCTTTTTCGTGCATGGTATCCCCCCAGTTTGCTCTTGTTATGGATAGGCGGAAACGTCCGCACCGCCGTATCTGTGCGGCTTGGCAGCCGGTGGCGGCGCGGGAATGGCGGTGGCTTCGGCAAGCCGTGCAACGGCACGGTGATGGGCGCGGAATGCCCGCGGCGACATGCCCTTATGTGCCAGGAACTGCCGGTTGAAGTTGGAGAGGTTGTTGAAGCCGACCCGGAAGCAGATGTCGGCGACACGCATATCCTCGTCCCCGGCCAACATCTCGCAAGCCCGCTTGATGCGCATGCCGTTAACGTAGCTCACGAAGCTGACGCCGGCGTGGCGGCGGAACGCGCGCGAGAAAGCGGCGGGCGTATAGCCGCTGAGTTCTGCCATTTCCGCCTCGCGCAGGTCACTGTGAAAGTTCGAGGCGATATGGTCGAGCACGATGTTCAGCGGCTGAGCCATGTAGGTTGCAGGATCCGGCCGGTAAGCGCGGCTGGACAGGACGCGCTTGGCGGTCGAACGGTGCATCAGGTCGAGGAGCGCGAAGAACAGCGCCAGACGGCGCACCCCTTGTGCGCTCAACAGCTCGCGTAGCAGCGGTTCGGCGGCGCGGCCATCCTCGACGGAAAACTCGATGCCCCGTGTCGAATCCCGCAGCAGGTCGTCGACGAAGGCCATCTCCGGAAAGGCATCCTTGCACCGTTTCACGAAATCCGCGCCGAACTGAACGATGAGGCCGCGTTCCGGCACGCTGGTGCCGGGCGGCAGATCGCTGATCCAGTTATGCGGCAGATTCGGCCCGGTGAGAATCAGATTGCCCGGCCCGAAGGTGCCGACATGGTCGCCTACGAACGCCCGGCCGCTGGTCGTGGTGACAAGGTGAATCTCGTATTCCGGGTGAAAATGCCAACGAACCGTACGGAAGGGATAACCATGCGCCCAGGCGGCGAAGGAAACGTCCGTGTGAACGCTGACAACTTCGAGGTCAGGCTGCATGTGATGCGCGACCTGAGCGTGCCGAGACGAGAGTCATGACCTCCTCCGACTGATGAGGGCGTCTGATCGTCGCGCCCTTCTTCTTGAGACGCAGGCTATCGCGCGTCCGGAGGGTCAGTCTACATCACGCGGCTTGGGCAAACCGATACTATTTTGCTCGTCTCGGGGCGGTCAGCGCAGGCGGCGCCTGCCGCCCGCGATGGTAATGACCGCGATGATGATCAGCCCGGTCATCACGTCGCGCAGGCCCGCGCCGAAGCCCGCGGTGTTAAGCAGCGTCACCACCATGAAGAGAAAGAGCGAGGCGCCCCAGATGCCGGGCAAGTTGGCGGCACCGCCGGCGACCGAGGTGCCGCCGATGACGACGACGGCGATGGAGCTGAGCAGATACTCCGCTCCCATGTCGAGCGAGGAACCACCCGTGAAGCCGGCGAGCAGGGCCCCGGTGAGGCCGCCGAGCGCTCCGCAGAGCAGGTAGGTGAGCAGCCGCACCCGCTCCACGCGAAGGCCGGCCAGTCGCGCGGCGCGCATGTTCTGCCCCGTTGCCAGGACCGCGCGACCGTAGAGCGTGCGGTGCAGCAGCACCGCGGCGAGCAGCGTGAGCACCAGCGCGGCCAGGGCCAGAACGGGCAGGCCGGCTACCCGCAACACCGTGAAATGGCCAAAGGCGGGCGGCGGCGTGATCTGCAGCCCGCGCCCGTAGCTGATCCCGGCCGAGACCAGGATGAAGCTCGCGGCCAGCGTTGCGATGATCGGCGGGATGCGCAGCAGGCGGATGAGCGCGTAGTTGAAGGCGCCGACCAGGAGGCCAACTGCCACGGCACAGGCGAGGCCCAGGGCAATGCGGCCGTCCTGCTCGGCCATCACCTGCATGGCGACGGCACCGGACAGCCCGATATTGGCGGGCAGCGAAAGGTCGATGTTGCCGGGCCCGAGGGTGATGACGAACATCTGGCCCATGCCGACGAGCACGGTGAAGACCGAGAAGGCGAGGGCCGCGGAAAGCATACCGCCAGCACCCTGGCCATGGGCTACGGCGATCGCGAGCAGCCAGACGGCCGCGGCGCCCAGGAAGGACCACAGCCAGGGCTTGCGGCCGAGCCAGCGGAGAGACGCGCTCATGCCTCGCTCCTGTTGATCAGGGCGCGGGCGGCCAGGATGACGATGAGGATGATTCCCTGTGCCCCCACCTGCCATTCCTGAGGGATGCGCAAGGAGGGCAGCGCCGCGATGTGGAAGAAGTTCAAGGCGACCGCGGCCAGCTGAAGCGTGAGCGCACCGATGACGGCGCCGATGGGCGACACCCGCCCGCCGACGAACTCCGCCCCGCCTAGAATGGCGCCTGCGATCGAAAGCAGGGTGTAGCCGTTCGCCATATTGGCGTCGCCGGAGGTCGAAATGCCCACCAGGGCCAGGCCCGACAGCACGCCAAAGAAGCCGGCGCAGCCATAAGCCGTCATCCTCGCTCGCAAGAGCGACCAGCCGGCGCGCTGAATGGCGTGGGCATTGCCGCCGACGCCGCGCAGCATCGTGCCGTAGGTCGTGCGCATCAGGCCGAAATGCACGACGAGAGCGATGACGACGGCGGCCACCACGGGGAAGGGCACCACGGGAATGCGCTGGCCCACGAAGCTCTGCAGCCAGTCCGGCGCGGTGCCGCCCGGCGTCGGGCGGATGAGAATGGCAAGGCCGAGCCATACGAAGCTCATGCCGAGGGTCACCACGATCGAGGGCAGCTGCCGCAGATGGATGAGCGCGCCGAGGCCGGCATAGAGCGCAATGGCGGCGATGAGCACGAGGCTGGCGAGCCAGGGCTGCTGTGGCATCCAGGTGGCGATGACGCAGCCGCAAAAGCCGACGAAGGCGCCGATGGACAGATCGAGGTCGTTGACCGTGATGACGAAGAGCTGGGCGATGGTGGCGAGCGCCACCGGCACCGCGAGGTTCAGCATCAGGGTGAAGCCCATGTAGCTGATGGCGCGCGGGTTGAAGCTCGCGATGGCGAGCAGAACCAGCGCGAGAGAGATGGCGGGCAGCAGCGTGCGCAGCAGGCGCGCGGGAGAGAAGCCGGGTCGGGTGGCGAGGGCGCTCATGTCACGCGGCCTCCTGGAAGGAGGCTTGGATGAGCGTCTGCTCCGTCAGGTCCGCGCGTTCCAGTTCGGCGACGATCCGGCCATGCCGGAAGACGTAGACATGGTCGCAGTTGCGCAACTCCTCGAGTTCCGTCGTGTACCACAGGAAGGTCCGCCCGGCCGCAGCTTCGGCGCGGATGAGGTCATAGACGTCGAGCTTGGTACCGATGTCGACACCCCTCATCGGGTCGTCCATCACCAGGATGCGTGCATCCGATCCAAGGGCGCGGGCGAAGAGCGCCTTCTGCTGATTGCCGCCGGAGAGCGAGAGGATGGGGTTCCCCATGTCGGGCGTGCGGATGCCGATCCGCGTCCGCCACTCTTCGGCCATCGCGCGTTCTTTGGCCGGGGACAGCAGCAGGCTTTGGCGCAGACGTTTGAGGGAGCGGACCGTGATGTTCTCGGCGATCGACCACAAGGGGAAGACGCCGTCTACCTGGCGGTCCCCCGCGACCAGGGCGACACCCGCCTGGGCGCTGACACGGGCGCCGCGCGGACCGGCTTCCAGCACGTCCATGAGGAGCTCGGTTTGGCCATGGCCGGAAAACCCTGCGAGACCGACGATCTCGCCCTCATGGGCGAGCAGGTCGAGGCCACCTGCCTGGGCGCGGGGCCGGGCGCGCACCATCAGCGGCGTCTGGCCGCGGCTTTGGCTCCGGGTGGCTGGCGGCTCCTCCGCATCGAGGGCGCGGGCGCCGCCCATGGTCTCCACGAGGCGATGGCGGTCGAATTGTGCAGCCGCGTCCTCCGCCACCACCCGGCCGTCGCGCATCACCACGATACGGTCGCAGGTGCTGAGGATTTCACCCAGAATGTGGGAGATGAGAATGACGCTGCCGCCCCCGGCGACGAACCGTCGGGTGAAGGCGAGAAGCTGTTCGGCGGTGGCGGCATCCAGGGAGGAGGTCGGCTCGTCCAGGATGACGAGCCGCGGCGCCGCGTCTGAGACGCTGAAGGCGCGGGCGATCTCCACCATCTGTCGGCGGCTGAGCGACAGGTCCGCGACCAGGCTGTCCATGGCGAGACCGTGCCCGGGGAAGATCTCGTCGAGCTGCGCGCGGATCAGGGCGCCCGCGCGGCGGCGCCAGCCTGGGCCGCGGATCGTCGGATGCATGATGCGGGCATTCTCGGCGATCGTCAGGTTGGGGCAGAGCGAAAGCTCCTGGAAGACGCAGCGGATACCGAGCCGCTGCGCGGCCGTGATCGTGTAGCGCGCGCCCTCCTCCAGGCCCGAGACATGGAAGCGGCCCGTGCTGGGCGCGAGCGCCCCTGCGAGGACATGCATCAAGGTGGATTTGCCGGCGCCATTGTGGCCGACGAGGCCAAGCGCCTGGCCTTGAGGGATCGAGAGATCGACGCCGCGCAAAGCCTGCACGGCGCCGAAACTCTTCGTGACGTCGACGAGCCCGATGATGGGCGGGGGAGTGTCCAGCATGAGCCGTCTAGGTCGCCATCGTTACTTGGACTGGCTGGCGGCGATGGCCTTGATCGCGTCCGCCTGACTGTACTCGGTGTTGTAGACGCCGCCGACGGGCGCCGCCTTCAATGCTTCGTCCAGATGCGCCTGATCGACGGTGAGCGCCGGGAAAGTGATGTCATGCGGCACCTTCTTCCCGTCGAGGATCTGCTGCGCTACCCAGAAGGCGAGCGTCACGCCGCCCGGCGCGATGGAGGCGGACCAGGTGGTGTAGCCGTTCTTGTCGTGCTGTTGCTTCCACCAGGCCAGCTCATCCTGACGGTTGCCCATGATGATGATCGGCACGGGGCGCCCGGCGCCGATGAAGGCCTGGGCCGCACCGTAGCCATCGCCGCCCTGATCGACCACGCCGACGACCTGGGGCAGGGAGGGCAGAACGGTCGCGACCGCCTTCTGCGCCGTCGCTTCGTCCCAGTTGCCGGTGACGGAGCTGACGATCTTGAAGTTTGGATGGGCCTTCACGCCCTCCTCGATGCCCTGGTGGATCAGATTGTCGATGGAGGTGCCGGCGAGGCCGCGGATTTCGAGAAGGTTTCCGCCCTGGGGCAGACGCGTGGCGAGATAATCCACCTGCTGTCGGCCCATGCCGACGTAATCGATGCCGACGCGATACGCGCAAGGCGCGGACACCGTGCCGTCGAAGGAGACGACGGTGATGCCCGCATCGCAGGCCGCCTTGACGGCGCCGTTGAGCGCTTCCGGCGAGGCCGCGTCGATCACAATGGCGTTGTAGCCCTGCAGGATGAGGTTCTGGAGCTGCGCCGCCTGGGTCGGCACTTCCTTATCCGCGGTGGTGAAGGCGTCCGCCGCGGCAACCGTATGGTCTGCAACCGCAGCCTTCGTTACCTTCGCCCAGGATTGCAGCATGGCCTGGCGCCAGGAATTGCCGGCGTAATTGTTCGAGAGCGCGATGCGGGCGTCCGCGGTTCCTGCGAAGGCGGCGCCGGTGGTAAGACAGGCTGCGCCAAGCATGGCGCTGGCGAGCAAAGCTTTCTTCACGATGTCCTCCCATGCCCTGTTCATCGGGCTTTGTGCGGTCCCCAGCCTCGGGTGAAGCGGGCGCGTCACTTTTAGTCTGAAGATTGTCATTTGTCGCGATCGGCCTGTCAACATGCCGGACAAGCTGCGTCTCACGGGCGTCTGCGTTCCCCGTGGCGCGCCGCGACCACGGCCCCGCACGCCGCCTACCAAGGTTGCCCTGACACCTTTGTGATCGCCCGTTTCCCGCATGATCCGTCCAGGAAACGGTTGCGCCCATGCCGTCCGGGCGGCACACGGGACCGGCTGCTTCGATGGAAGAGAGGAAGGCCATTGTCTCGCCGTGCCTGGGTGCTGTCCGCCCTTGGCGTGATCGTTCTGCTGCCGGCGCTCGCGCTTGGCCTTGCGGTTGCGCTCGTCGATCCGAATGAGTTCAAGCCCGAGATCGAGGCGGCGGTTCAGCGCGCGACCGGGCGTGCTCTGACGCTTGCGGGGCCGATCACCCTTACTCCCGGCTTCGAACCCTGGATCGAGGTCAGCCAGGTCAGGCTCGCCAATCTTTCCGGCGGTTCCCGCTCCTACATGGCGCGCGTTGACAAGATCCGCGCCCAAATCTCCCTCCTCGCCCTGCTGCATCAGCGCATCGAGATCACCCAGCTCGACCTGACGGGGCCGAACATCCTCTTCGAGGAGGTCAAAGGCGAGCCGAACTGGTTCTTCCACGCGCAGGGGGGAAGCGCCGCAGGCACCGGCGCGGCCGACATTCCGCGCTGGTTTCACCCGACGCTGCGGATCCGGCACCTGCACATCGTCAACGGCATGGTCACCTCCCGCCTGCCCGCGCGCACCAACGTCATCGGCATTCGGAACCTGGAGGCGGCGCATCCGACCGACCGCGGCGCTTTCACGCTGGCCTCCACGCTGGTCTATCAGGACAATGCGCCCTTTGACCTCGGCATGACGATCCAGCCGACGGGCCAGGTTGCCGACCCCTGGCAGGCGGCGCTCCATTTCCGCGCCTTCGGTGCAAAGGCCGATGCCTCCGGTACGGTAACGCTGGCCGGCGACTATGATCTCGCCGTCAGCGGGGATGCGCCGAAGCTTGAGGCGCTCAACGCCCTCCTGCCGCCGATGCAGCTGCCGCCGCTGCATGATCTCACGTTCGAGACGCATATCACCAACGGACCTGTGCGGGGCGATTTGCCGGTGATTGGCGCGACGACGCTGCATTGGAGCGGCGTCGATCTATCGGCGCGCATCCCCGGCCTGAGTTTTGGCGCGGTGGATGCCGCGCTCGACAAGCCCGGCGGCACGGCGCGAGTGAAAGGGCAGGGGCATTACGCCGGTGCGCCCTTCACCCTCGCTGCGTCCCTCGGCGTTCCGCTCCATCTCGACGGCCGCAACACCGTGCCGGTGACGCTGGACGCAACGGCGCTTGCGGGCGATCCGGCCAAGCTGCATCTCGCAGGCAAGCTCTCGGCCGATACGACCACCTTCGCCGGCCTGACGGCCCAAGTGGTTCTAGACACGCCGCGTCTGTCCCGCCTGCGGCCGCTCGTCTCTCCGGCGCTGCCGGATCTCACGCAAGTGCATTTTGTCGGAGGCGTGAGCCTGCCTGCCGACCTCAAGAGCCTGTCTCTGAGCGGGGCCAAGCTCACGGCCTCGGCCGGCGATCTCTCTGGCAGCGCACGCTTCGGTCTTGGCGGCGGCGTAGCGGTGGCCGCCAAGCTCACCTCCAACCGGCTGGATCTCGACGCCCTGCTCAAGGCTCTCGGCCTCGGGGTCAAACCTGCGGCGCCGGCGGGCACCGCAGGTCCCGTGTTTTCGCGCACCGACTTGCCTTTCTGGGCGGCCTTGCGCGGACCGGACATCGATGTGGCGGGCACCATTGGCCGGCTCACCTTCCAGGGTCAGTCATGGGACAAGATCGGCCTCGCCGTGCGTCTGAAAGACGGCCGGCTGACGCTGGACCGCATGCAGTCGGCGCTTGCCGGTGGAGCGGTCGACGGATCCTTCACCGCCGATGCCACGCGCAACCCGCCCAGCCTGCATCTCGTTCTGCACGCCCCGGGCGTGCCCTTGGCGCTTCTGATCCAGCGGTTCGGGCTGCCTGGGCCAGCGAATGGCGGTCTTCGTGTGGATGCGGATCTTTCGGCCAACGGTGCCAGCCCGCATGCGATCGCCGCATCCCTCGCCGGCAGCCTTTCCGCGACGATGGGGGCGGGCAGCATCCGCAACCAGGCGCTGATCGATCTCGCCGCCGCGTCCCTCAAAGCGTTGAACATCGTGGTGCCGCGCGATGGGATGACGCAGATTCGCTGTTTCGGACTGGCCGGCACGATCGACAGGGGCGTCGCCTCCGTCAGTACGCTGGCGCTGAACAGCACCTACCTGCAGCTCGACGGGCAGGGCCAGATCGATCTCGGTCGGGAGAGCCTGGCCCTGAAACTCACCCCACTCGCCCGGGTTTCGGGCTCGTCCGTCGCTGTACCGGTGGTGGTGGATGGCCCGTTCCGCACGGCGCAGGGGCGCCTCGATGCCGGGGCGCTGCAGAAAGTGGGCATTCTGCTCGATGCCCTGTTCGGGGGCGACAGGCCGCGGACCTGCGCCGAAAGTGGCCTTGGGGCGCCGAGCTGAGGCCGAGGAAGGATAGATCCATGCAAGGTATCGCGTTGAGCGCCGATGAGACGCATCGGAGAACCGTGCGCGGGTTGGTGATCTCCTTCCTGGGATACGTGGCCTATGCGCTCAGCGATGCCTCGGTGCGGGCCCTACATGGCACCGTGCCGCCCTTTGAACTGATGTTCTTCGGTGCCTTGATCGGCTTCGCCGCGATTCCGCTTGTGCGACAGGCAGGGGAAGGGTGGCGCGATCTTGTCACCTGCCGCAATGGCCGCATGTGGCTGATCCGTGCCGGCGCTGCCGCCCTCGGCGCCCTCTCCTCGGTCGTCGCCTTCACCGAGCTGCCGATGGCGGAGGCCTTCGCGCTGATCTTCCTGCTGCCGAGCTTCGTCACGATCCTCTCGGTCATTTTTCTCAAGGAGACGGTAGGTTGGCGCCGATGGTCAGCCGTCATCCTCGGCTTCATCGGCGTGTTGATCGTCCTGCGGCCAGGCTTCCACGCGCTCAAGCTCGGCCATGTCGCGGCGCTGAGCAGCGGTTTCGCCGGCGCGGTCACCATCGTGGTGCTGCGTCATCTGGGCCACTCGGAAAAGCGCATCTCGCTCTATGGCGCCGGGCTCATCGGTCCGCTCGCCGCGGGGCTCGCGGTCAGCCTGCCGCACTTCGCCTGGCCCCCGCCGCACGACCTCGCCTTCATCCTCTCCTATGGGCTGATGGGTGCCGCCGGCAACGTGCTGATGATGGTCTCGTCTCGGCTGGCGCCCGCGAGCATTCTGGCTCCCACCCAATACAGCCAGATGCTCTGGGGGATTGGTCTCGGCTACGGGCTATTCGGGGACCATGCCGACGGCATCATGATCATCGGTGCGGCCATCATCATCGCTGCGGGACTGATCACCTTCACCCGCGAAAAGGCGAAGCTGCCGCAGCTCGTGGCGGAGCACCCGCCCGTCCATCCGCAATAGGATCAGGCGGCGTCGGCGGTCTTGGCGAGGACGCGGGATGCGCTCAGCCCGGCGCCGAGCAGAGCCGCGAGCACCGCGAAGGTCAGGCAGGTCTTGGTGGGCGCCACGTGGGCGAGGCCCAGAGTGAGGGCGACCAGCATGCCGCCCGTGGTCTGCCCCAGCAGGCGGGAGACGGAGATCATGCCGCTTGCGCCGGAGATGCGGTGCCGGGGTGCGGCCATCAGCATCGCTTTGTTGTTGGGCGGCTGGACCATGGAGAAGCCGCAGCCGGCCACCGCGATGCGCCAGGCGACGTCGAGGTTGCCGGGGTCGGCCGGCAGAAGCCGCAGCAGCAGGAAGCCGGTGCCGCAGATTACGAGACCGAGCGAGGTGAGGAGCGCCGCCGGATAGCGATCGGCCAGCCGGCCGACGAGCGGCGCCGTCAGCACGATCGCCACCGGCCAGGCGGTGATGATGAGCCCCGTCTCCACCGGGCTGCGATGCAGCACGTCCGTCAGGTTGAAGGGCATGGAGATGATGAAGAAATTGGAGGCGACGAAGGCGAGGAAGCCGGCTGCGAAGGCGATGGAGAAGGCAGGCCGCGCCAGGAGATCGACCGGCAGCAGCGGATGCGTCCGCCGCAGTTGCAGGCGCACCAGCACGATCATGCTGACGAGGCCGAGGGCAAGCAGGATGCCGCCGCGCAGCGCGCCGTCGCCTTGGGCGAAGCTATCGCCCCCGGTGATGAGGCAGCCGAGACCGAGCGCCAGCAGCGCCGTGCTCAAGCCGTCGAAGGGCACCGGCGTGCGCGGTGTTTGCGGAAGGGCTGCGGCGGCGAAAAAGAGCGCGACGGCACCAAGTGGAAGGTTGATGAGGAACAGCCATTTCCAACTCGCGAAGGAGAGAACGGCGGCTGCGACGGAGGGCCCGAGGGCGACCCCGAGCGCGATGACTAGGCCATTGAATGCGATGCCGCGGCCGAGGATGTTCGCGGGATAGATGAAGCGGATCAGCGCGGCATTGACGCCGAGAATGCACGCGCCGCCCAGTCCTTGGATCGCCCGCGCGGCCGCGAGTTCGGGAAGCGTCTGGGATGCCGCGCAGAGCAGGGAGGCACCGACGAAGGTGACGAGGCCGATGCGGCACATGCGGGCATGGCCGAACTTCTCGCCGAGCGTCGCGACCGGCAGCAGTGCGATGACGTTGGCGAGCTGGTAGGCATTGATCACCCAGATGGAAGCGGAACTGCTCGTATGCACGTCCCGCGCGATGTCGGGCATGGCGATGTTGACGACGGTGTAGTCCAGCACGGACAGCAGCACGGCGAGGGCGACCGCCGTCATCGCCTTCAGGCGCGCGGCACGCGGCAGGCCGTCTGGCACGGAGCGGGGGGCAGGCGCGGGAAGGGCGGACATAGCCCTTCCCTAAGCCGTTATCGCGACATGGGGCAGGTTGGCTGCCGAAAATCAGCCATGCCCTCGCTTCCTGGGGCATGAGCCCTTGGCAGGTGCCGAAGTCGGGCAGCACGACCATCCCCGTCAAAGGGGGCGGGCATCGGCCGTCAGGTTGATTTATCCTCCTACCGCGACAGAGCGCCGCCGTGGCCGTCGTGGAGGGGGACGCGCGCGATTATGGCCGGGCGCGTGGCGCCCGGCGTGCCCGATCAGCCCGGCAGGAGGACGGCATCCACCACCTGGATCACGCCATTCGACTGCATGACGTTTGGAATGGTGATCTCGGCCTTTCCGGCTTTTTCACCTTCGACGTAGAGATGGCCGTTGTCTTCGCTGATCATCAGCGGCGCACCTTCGACGGTGGTGAGCGTTGCCGTGCCACCCGCCTTCTGCACCATCGCCATCAGATCCGCGGCCGTGTAGCGCCCGGGAACGACGTGATAGGTCAGGATCTTGACGAGCATCGCCTTGTTCTCAGGCTTCAGCAGGGTGTCCACGGTGCCCGGCGGCAGCTTGTCGAAAGCCGCATTGGTCGGCGCGAAGACCGTGAAAGGGCCTGCGCCTTCCAGCGTTCCCACCAAGCCCGCGGCTTTCACCGCCGCCACGAGCGTTGTGTGGTCCTTCGAGTTGACGGCGTTCTCAACGATGTTCTTGGACGGATACATCGGTGCCCCGCCAACCATGACGGTCGTCTCCGCACTGGATTGGGCGAGTGCAGGCAGAGGCGCCAAGATCGGCAGAACCAAACCCGCGAGCAGAAATGTGGAGGTGCGGGCAAGTCGCATGGTGATCTCCTTTCTATATCGCGTCGTTCTCTGACGCGTCTGGTTTACGGAGCACCGCACGGCGCGGATGCATGATGCTGCGAAAACTTTCCTTCTCAGCTCTGCGCATCCAGGCAGCCGTCGCGGCCGTAACGCCGATGATCCGCATCCGCGGTGTGAAGGAGCGGCGGACACCATGTCCGATCAGGCTTTTCCCTTCGCGCCGGTCTTGCTAGGCTTCTCTCACCCGCGCTGGACGTGGCGGGCGCATGGGAAGGAATGGCTTGGCCGCGTGACAGACCAAGGCTCACAGCCCGAACGGGAGACGGCCGCAGCTTTGCTGTACCGCACGGCCGAAGGCGATGCTGCTGCCTTTCGTGTCCTGTATGAGCAGCAATCGCCGCGCCTCTACGCTTTGGCTCTGCGGATGACGCGGCAGCCACCATTGGCCTCCGATGCGCTGCAGGACACCTTCGTGCAGGTCTGGCGGCAGGCGGCGCGGTTCGATCCACAACGGGGATCGGCCGAGGCCTGGCTGATCGGCCTGCTGCGCTTTCGCGCGATCGACATCTTGCGCAGCCGTCAACGAGAGGAGCCCGGCTACGAACCGCCGGAGAGCGCGGACCCCGCCCCCGATCCCTTCGAGCAGGTGAGGGCGAGCCGTGATACGGCGGCGCTCTATGACTGCCTCGGCACGCTGGATGAGGCGCAACAGCGCATCATCCGTCTGGCCTTCCTCGACGGGCTGTCCCATGCGGAGCTTGCGAGCCGGCTGTCGGCGCCGCTCGGCACCGTGAAGTCCTGGATTCGCCGGGCTCTGATCGGCTTGAAACGGTGCCTCGAACCATGAGCGGCACGGGCATGACACCGGAGGAAGACCGCACGCTGCGCGCCGGCGAATACGTGCTGGGCACGCTGTCGCCGGCAGAGGCAGCGGCTGTCGCCGCGGCTGCGGCGCGCGATCCGGCGCTGGCGGCGGAGATTGCGGCTTGGCAGGCGCGGCTCGCCCCTCTCGCGGCCGAGGTTCCGCCGATCACGCCGCCAGCCGCGGTCTGGGCCGCCATCGCGGCGGCGACCGGGCTTGCCGCGCGGGCCTCGGCCCGAGGCGTGGCGCCTCGGCGCCGGCTATGGGACAGCGTCGCGCTCTGGCGCTGGACGACCGGGGCTGGCTTCGCGGCGGCCGCGGCGCTGCTGGCACTGACGGTGCTGCGGCCGCCGGCGCCGCACCAGGCGGCGGCCCTGTTGCCCGCGGGCGGCGCGAAGATCGCCTTCCTGGCGGACGAACTTCCCGCCGGGGGATTGCGCGTCAGCGCCGTCAATCCCGCGTCCGTGGCGACCGGCAAGGATCTCGAACTCTGGGCCTTGCCGCCCGGAGGCACGAAGCCAGTCTCCCTTGGCGTGCTCCCGCCCACGCAGACCCTCGTGGTGCAGCGCCCCCCGGTCCGCCTCGTGCCGCATACTCAGCTGATGGTGAGCTTGGAACCCAAGGGCGGTTCGCCCACGGGTCTGCCGACCGGGCCCGTCCTCTTCGCCGGCAGCCTGACGGATTAGCGCGCCGCGTCAGGCGTGATGGCTGACGCCCGCGAGCTTCTCCATCCGCTCGGTATCGGCGGCGAGCTCAGCCGCGCCGCCCTCATAAACCACTTCCCCATCCGACAGCACATAGGCGCGGTCGGCGAGTTGCAGGGCGAGGAAGGCGTTCTGCTCGACCAGCAGTACCGAGGTGCCTTCGCGCTTGATGCGGGCGACGGTCCGCATCACCTCCTGCACGATCACCGGGGCGAGGCCTTGGGAGGGCTCGTCCAGGATCAGCACGCGCGGATTGAGCAGAAGGGCGCGGGCAATGGCGAGCATTTCCTGCTCACCACCTGAAAGCTTTCCGCCTTTGCTCGTGCGGCGTTCTTCCAGACGCGGGAAGAGCTTGTAGATCGTCTCGATCGTCCAGTGCCCCGGCCGATCCGGCGGCACGAGGAGATTTTCATGCACCGTCATATGGCCGAAGATCTTGCGGCCCTCCGGCACGTAGCCGACGCCGGCAGCCGCGATCCGGTAGGGTGGCAGGCGCGTCATCTCCGCGCCGAACACCTTCACGCTGCCGGCACGGGGCGGGGTGAGGCCCATGATGCTGCGCATGGTGGTCGTCTTGCCGGCGCCGTTGCGGCCGAGCAGGGCCACGAGTTCGCCTTCGCCGAGCCGCAGCGAAACGCCGTGAAGGATGTGGCTCTTGCCGTAGTAGGTCTGCAGGCCCTCGGCCTCGAGCGCGACCGTCATGCCGCCTGCTCCGCGATGGCGGTGCCGAGATAGGCCGATTGCACCGCCGGGTTGGTGGCGATCTCCGCAGCCGTTCCTTCGGCGAGGAAGGCGCCGTTGTCGAGCACGGTGATGCGGTCGGCAATGCCGAAGACGATTGCCATGTCATGCTCGACGAAAAGCATGGTGATGCCGCGCTCGCGGTTCAGGCGCCGGATGAGGTCGGTCATGTGATGCGTCTCCTCGTCCCCCATGCCGGCGGTCGGCTCGTCGAGCAGCAGCAGCTTCGGTGCCCGCGAAAGCGCAATGCCGATTTCCACGACACGCTGATCCCCATGGCTGAGTTCCCCGGCGATGCGGTCCAGCTTGCTTCCCAGCCGCGTGGTCTCGATCAGCTCATCCACCTTGTCCTCGACCTGCGCGCGCGTCGCGCGCGAGATGAACGGCCGCAGTTGCAAGCCCATTGCGCTCTCCACCGCGACCCGCAGATTTTCGTAGACGGTGAGGGAGAGGAAGATCTGGGTGATCTGGAAGGTGCGGATGATGCCGCGCCGCACGAGGGTGTTGGGGCTGACGGCGGTGATCGGCGCGCCGGCGAAGCGAATGCTGCCGGAGGAGGGCGGAAAGTAGCCGCTGATGAGGTTGAAGAGCGTCGTCTTCCCCGCGCCGTTGGGCCCGATGATGGCGCGCAACTCCCCAGGTTCGACCGAGAGGGAGATACCCTTCAGAGCCTGCAGCGCGCCGAAGCGGCGGGTGACGTTGTCGAGGACCAGCAGGCTCATGCCCGGCTCCTCGTCCGGATGAAGCCGAGCAGCCCGTTCGGGAAGAAGAGGACGGCGAGGACGAAGATCAGGCCGATGAAGGTCATCCAATTCCCGGTGACGCTGCTGAGATAATCCTGTGCCGCAATGAAGATGAGGGCGCCAAGGCAGGGCCCCCAGAAGCTGCGCATGCCACCGAGCACGCACATGACGACGAATTCGCCCGAAAGCTGCCACTGGAGATTGGCGGGTGACGTGAAACTCACCAGCAGCGATTCGAGGCTGCCGGCCAAAGCGACGATGAAGCCGGAGATGGCGAAGGAGACCCAGATCTGGCGCTCCACAGAAACGCCCAGGAAGCGCAGCCGGGTGGCGTTCTCGCGCGCGGCGACGAAGCCATGGCCGAGGGGGGACCGCAGGATCTGCCAGACCAGCAGCATGACGGCGGCAAAGAGCAGCAGGACGAGATAGTAGAAGCGGACCGGCCCGAGCTTCAGCGCGACGCCGCCGAGATGCAGCGGCACGCGGGAAAAGCCAGTGAGCCCGTCCTCTCCGCCCGTCAGCCCGTTCCAGCGCACGGCGACGAAATAGAACATCTGCCCGAAGGCGATGGTGATCATCGAGAAGTAGATGCCGCGCCGCTTCATCACCATGGGGCCGACGAGGATGGCGGCGATGCCGCCGAGCAGGGTGCCGGCGAGGATGGCGAGCGGAAGGGAGGGCAGGCCGTGGATGAGGAAGAGCCCCGTGCCGTAGGTGCCCAGGCCAAAATAGGCGGCATGGCCGAATGAGAGACCGCCGGTTTGGCCGAGCAGCAGGTTGAGGCCCGTCGCTGCCATGCCGAAGATCAGCACGCGGGTCGCGAGATCGGTATAGCCGCCGATCACCGGCAACCAGAGCGGAACCGCCAGAAGCAGAAGCCAGATGATGAGGGAGGAGGCTTCCCGGCCGCCGAAGGCAGGTCGCGCCGGCAGGCTCGGGCTGCTGCGGGTTAAGGTGGTCATTCGAAAAGGCCCTCCTGCCCGAGCAGGCCGCGCGGCCGGATGATGAGGACAACGGCCATGATGACGTAGATGACGACCTCCTGGGCGACGGGGAAGAAGGCGGCGGTGACGCCGGAGGCAACGCCGATGATCAGCCCCCCGAGCACGCTGCCGATGAGGCTGCCGACGCCGCCCACGATGATGGCGACGAAGGAGGGCATGATGAGGTCGCTGCCGATGCTGGGCGAAAGGCCCAGTTGCCCGGCGGCGAGAATGCCGGCGAGGCCGGCGAGAAAAATGCCAATACCGAAGTTCGCCGCACGCAGAAAGAAGATGTTCACTCCGAGAGACGAGATGGTTTCGAGATCGGCATTGCCGGCGCGGATGCGGATGCCGATCCGCGTATAGCGCAGCGCCGCAAAGAGCGCTGCGGTTGCGACCACGGTGATCGCGATCAGCACCAGGCGATAGCCCGTGAGGAAGAACATCGTGGTGCTGAGCGGGGCGTTGAGGTAGCCGGGCAGGGTGAAGGGGACCCCCACCGACCCCCAGATCGTCCGCACCAGATCCTCGATGATCATGGCCAGCCCGAAGGTCAGAAGCAGGGAGAAGAGCGGATCGCGGCCATAGAGCGGGCGGATCAGAATGCGCTCCGTCGCGAGGCCGAGCACCACCGCCGCAAAGGGCGCCAGTACCAGAGCGCCCCAGAAGCCGACATAAGGCTCGACGGTATAGGCCAGGTAGCCGCCGAGGGCCATGAAGGTGCCCTGGGCGAAGTTGATGACGCCATTCAAACCGAGGATCAATGACAGGCCGAGCGCCATGAGCGCGTAGAAGATGCCCACAATGAACCCGTTGAAGACGCTGTAGAGAAGCATCAGTTCCACGGCCGCACTCCAAAGGCCGCACCCAATCGGGTGCGGCGCGCCGGTTCAGTTTCCGTCAGCGGATCAGCTTGGATAGGTGATCTTGCAACCGGTTTCGGCGGGCGATTTCGCGATGGTGCCGCCGGGCACGACCTCCGAGACCTTGAAGAGGTTCGGATAGGTCGCCCCCTTCGGCACGTAGCCGGGATACATGTTGGCGATCATCTGATGGTCTTCAGCCCGATAGTAGCACTTGCCGGGTTGCAGGGCGACTTCTGGGGGCAGTTCCAGACCTTCGAGAGCCTTGACCACCTTCAGCGTCTCGATCGACTGCGCCTTCGTGGCCGCGAGCGCGATGGCGTGGACCGAGACGTAGCCGAACCAGGTGCGCGCCGTCGGGACCTTGCCGCCATAGGCCTTCTTATGGGCGTCGACGAACTCCGCCACATGCGGAACGCCCGGCTGGTCCCAGTACCATTCCATCGTCCACCAGCCGAGCAGGGCCTGCGGCGGAAGGGCCTCGAGCACTTCCATCTCCTGCATGGCACCGGCGATGGTGGTTGTCTTGTCGATGCCGAACTGCACCGCTTGCTTGAGGCAGTTGACGAGATCGTTGCCGGCAGAGAGGCAGATGAGCACGTCGGGGTTCGCGGCGCGCGCTCGGATCAGGTAGGAGGAGAAGTCGGTGGTGCCAAGCGGCGCCAGCGCGCTGCCGAGCGAGGTGCCGCCGGCCTTCTTCAGCTGCGCCTCGTAGTCGGTCTGCAGGGCATGGCCAAAGGAATAGTCCGGCGTGATGAAATACCACTTCTTGCCGAATTTCTTGAACAAGGTGCCAAAGTCACCCGCCGTTAGCATCCAGGTGGTGGAGCAGGTGCGGAAGGTGGTCCAGGCGCATTTGCTGCCGGTCACGTCGTCTGCATGGCCGCCGGTGTCGATATAGAGAAGCTGGTTCTGCTGCGCGAACTGGCTGAGCGCTTCCGCGACCGCGGAGCTGACCGCGCCGATAAGGAAGTTCACCTTGTCCTGGTTCATCAGCTTCTGCGCTTTGGCCACCGCCGGACCCGGCAAGCCTTGCGAATCTTCGACGATGAGCTGCAGTTTCTGGCCCAGGATGCCGCCCTTGGCATTGATCGCGTCCGTCGCCATTTGGGCGCCGTGCACCTCATCGCTGCCCAGACCGGCGTAGGTGCCGGTGCGAGGGTCGAGCATTCCGATTTTCACCGGCCCGTCCGCGGCCGCAAAAACGCGGCCCGGCGCCGTCACCACGCCGGCCGCACCCGCTGCGGCGCCGATCTTCATCAGATCCCGTCGACCGATCACACCGGACATTTCCAACTCTTTCGACATCTTCTCCACCCCATCCCGCTTTTATTTGGCACGCCGCGTTTTTCTGGTCGGTCTATGAACCCGAAGCTTGTCTCATGTCTTGGTCGTATCGTTCGTGACGCTTTGGAGGCGTCACGCGCAGGCATCCTCCCACTCTAACCCACAAGACGCGCTTGCGCGTTTGTGCATTCTCGCCTCATTTGTTGCGTAGCCCACGGTAATGCAGCAAATGACTGACTGAATTACTAGGATGATCGCACCCGTGACGCAACCAAGGCGCGTGGCGGTTGATGCCTCTCGACGCCAGGTTCATACTGCGCGCCGTGGCCGAGGGACGATTGATGACGCAGCAGATGAAGATTGACTTCGTGTCGGACGTGTCTTGTCCATGGTGCATCATCGGCCTGCGTGGTCTCGAGGAAGCACTGGCCCGCACGGGGGACGCGATTGCGGCCGAGATCCGGTTCCAGCCCTTCGAACTCAACCCCGACATGCCGTCCGGCGGCCAAAACATCGTCGAGCACATTACCCAGAAATACGGTGTGACGCCTGCGCAGTCTGCCGACACGCGCGCGAGCATTCGTGCGCGTGCGGAGGGTGTCGGCTTCACTATGGCGATGACCGACGAGAGCCGCATCTACAACACCTTCGATGCCCATCGGTTGCTGCATTGGGCGGAAGGCGAAGGACGGCAGCGCGCCCTTAAGCACGCGCTGTTCCAAGCCTATTTCACCGAGGGCCGCGACTCGTCCGACCATGCGGTGCTGGTGGCGGCGGCCGAGGCGGCCGGCCTCGACCCAGAAGCGGCCCGCGAGGTGCTTAACTCCGGCCGCTTCGCGGAGGAGGTGCGCGAGGCCGAGCAGCTGTGGCGGTCGCGCGGCATCAATTCCGTGCCCGCCATCGTCATCGACGGGCGCTATCTGATTTCCGCGGCCAGCCGCCGGAGGTCTTCGAGGATGCGCTGCGACGGATCGCCGCCGACATGGCCAAGGCCTGACGGCGGCGCGGCACCGCCCACTCAGGCCCGCTGCTTGGCGCGCGAGACGATCTGCGTCGGGCTCACGAAGCGCAGCGCGATCAGCAGCCAGACCAGTGTCGAGATCATGTAGACCACGGCCATGACGTCCACCTCCTGGCCGGCGCGCACGCCGGAGGCAAAGACCGCGTAGTAGAGGGCGACCACCAACGTCTGGCTCGTCGCGCCGGAGGTCAGGAATGTCAGCTCGAACATCGCGATCGTCCGCACCATCACCAGAAGCAGGCCTGCGAGCACGCCGGGGAGCAGCAGCGGCACCAGAACGCGCAGGAAGAGGCTGAGGGTGGAGGCGCCGAAGACACGGGCGGCGGATTCAATCCGCGGGTCGATCTGCTCGATGAAGGGGATCATCACCAGCACCATGAAGGGCACGGTGGGCACGAGGTTGGCGAGGATCACGCCCGTCATCGTGCCGCCGAGGCCGGATCGATAGAGCAGCGTCGCAAGCGGGATCCCGTAGGTCAGGGGCGGGACGAGGAGGGGTGCGAGAAAGATCAGAAGGACGATCTGCTTGCCCGGAAAATTACGCCGCGCCAGCGCGTAGGCCGCAGTCACACCGAGCAGCCCGGAGATGAGCACGACGGCGGCGACGATTTCGAAGGTGACGATGAGGATGTCGGAGAGCTGGAAATCTTCCCAGGCGTCCCCATACCAATGGGTCACGAAAGCCGGGGGTAGCCAGGTGCCGAACCAGCGCGCGGCGAAGGAGTCGATCACCACCACCGCGATGACCGCGATGACGTTGACGACAAAAACGGCCACAACCGCCCAGATCGCGTAGCGCCACAGCCGATCGGCGAGCCCATCGTTACGGATCATGGCCTTATCCTTTGGTGCCGCCCACCGGGCCCCGATAGAAAAGCTGACGGCTGGCGAGAACCGCGATCACGATGATGAGCTGAACCGCGCCCATGATCATGGCGATGGCCGAGCCAAGCGAGTAGTTGTACTGCTCGAAGGCCGCCTGATAAGCCGCGATCGAGATGACGTGCGTGCTGCCGGCCGGCGCGCCGAGCAGCACGGCCGAGGGGAAGACCGAAAAAGCCTGGACGAAGGAGAGGCAGAAGGTCACCGCCAAGCCCGGTGCCAGCAGCGGCAGATAGATGCGTAGGAAACGATCCCAGCCGCAGCCACCGAGCGTCGCTGCCGCTTCTTCCAGCGCGGGATCGATGCCGCTCACATAGGAGAGGGTGAGCAGGAAGGTGAAGGGAAAACCGGTGAGGACCAGGGATGCGAAGACGCCCCAGTAATTGTTCGTCAATAGCACCGGCGCGCGGGTGACGTGCAGCAGCATCAAGATGCGGTTGAACCAGCCGTGCGGCCCGAGATAGGTGAGCAGCCCCTGGGCGATCAGAACGGTGCCGAGCGTCATCGGCAACAGCAGGATGGTGGTGAGGGCGCGTTGACGCCGCATCAGCCGGACCCGGAAGGCGATGGGCAGCGCGAGCAGGATGCCGATCACGGTGGTGGGCAGAGCGAGCGCCAAGGTATGCCAGATGGTCGATCGCAGAAACGGATCGGCAAAGAACTTGCGGTAGTTCGCGTAGAAGGGGCCGACCTTCGGTGCGAAGGAGACCGCAAGGCCGTACAGAAACGGATAGACGAACAGTGCGAGGAGAGCGAGCAACGCCGGAAGCACGAGCAGGGTGATGCCGTCGATCCCTCGAGCGGCGAGGCGCTGACGGAGCCGGATTCGCGCCATGTGCTGCTGAGCCGCCGCGGTGCTCATCGCGCGTCCTCCGCGAAGATGAGCACCTGAGAGGAGGCAGCCGCCAAGCGGATCGTCTGGCCGATCACAAATCGGACCTCGCTTCGGAAGAAGATGTTCCGGCCATCCGGCAGGCTTGCGGTCCCGAAAAACGCGCGGCCGCGATATTCGATGCTGCGGACCTCGCCCGACAGGCCCGGCCCCGCGCTGGTGGCCAGCAAGTCTTCGGGCCGCACCATCAGTGTGACCGGCTGGCCCGCGGCCAGGGGCGTGTGGGCGACACCGTCAAGGACGCTGCCTGCGACCTCCACCGTCACGCGCAGGCCCTGGGCGTTCTGCACGCGGCCCTGCAGCCGCGTGCGGAAGCCCATGAACTCGGCCACGTCCGCGTGCAACGGCCGTTCGTAGAGATCCTCGGGCACGCCGGTCTGGCGGATCTGTCCGTCCTGCATCACGACGATGCGGTCGGCCATCGATAGCGCTTCGTCCTGATCATGGGTCACGTAGATGGTGGTCGAGCCGATAGCCTCGTGAATGCGGCGGATCTCGGCGCGCATCTCGAGGCGCAGCTTCGCGTCGAGGTTGGAGAGCGGTTCGTCCATCAGCACCACGGGTGGCCGGATGACGATGGCGCGCGCGATCGCCACGCGCTGTTGCTGGCCGCCCGACATCTGGCCGGGCAGCTTGTCGCCATGATCGTGCAGGCGGACGAGGGCCAGCGCTTCGTCGATCCTCTCTTCGGCTTCGCGTTTCGGAACCTTCTGCATGGCGAGGCCGAAGCCGATGTTCTTTCGCACCGACATATGCGGGAAGAGCGCATAGCTCTGAAAGACCATGCCGAAGCCGCGCTGCTCCGGAGGAAGGTCGTCGATGCGCCGGTCGCCCAGGCTGATGCGTCCGCCGGTCAGTGGCATGAGCCCGGCGATGCAGTTGAGAGCCGTGGTCTTGCCGCAGCCGGAGGGGCCGAGGAGGGCCACGAATTCCCCGGGCGCGATGCGCAGGTCGATACCCTTGAGGGCGGCGAAGTGGCCAAAATCCCGCCGCACGCCGGCCAATTCCAAGACGCCGCGGCCGGCCGGCTTGGTGTCTCCCTCTTCCACCGGCAGGCGCGGTGTGGATATAGGCTCCGGGACCGATCTCTGCAGAACGGGCGTTTCGGTCATGGCGCGGCTCCTCTCCTCAGTCTCGGGGATCAGCCTTTCTGGGCGCCGATGCGCTGGTCCCACAGCTGGAACGCCGTGACCATCTTCTGCGCGTCGAGCGGAATTTCCTTCGGATACTGGTCGATCCACTGGTCGTATTCCGGCCGGCCGAAGGTCTTGATGGCGGCCTGAGACTCCTGAGGGGCCATGTCGAGCGTGACGCCGGCGACCGCGGGCCCCGGATAGAAGTAGCCCTGGTCGTAGGCATAGGCCTGCTGCTTCTTCTGCAGCATGAAATTCATGAGATCGATGAGGACGGCGACCTTGTCTTGAGAGACGCCTCTGGGGATGACCATGTAGTGCGCGTCCGTCACCCAATGGAAATTGGCGAGCTTCCCGACTTTGGCCTCTTTCGGTACGATGCCGAGGACGCGCGGGTTGATGTCCCAACCCGTCGTCGTGACGATGATGCTGCGGGTGCCTTCACCGAGTTCCCGCATCGTCTGGGTGGTGCCGCCGGGATAATACTGGATGTACTGGCCGATCTCCTTGAGATAGCTCCAGGTCTTGTCCCAGCCATGGACAGGGTCGTGCGGATCGCTGTCGCCGAGAATGTAGGGGAGGCCCATCAGCCAGGTACGCCCCGGCCCCGAATTCGCCGGCCGCGCATACATGAACTTGTTGGGATTCTGCTTGGCCCAGTCGAGCAGTTCCTGGGCCGTGCCCGGCACCGCCTTCACCGCGTCGGGCATGTATTCGAGCAGCGGCCCCGAGGGGTAGTAGGTGACGATGACACCATGGTTCTGGGCGATCGCCTGCATCTTCCAGGCCTGCGGAATGTAGATCTGCTGGAGATTGGGCAGATCCGGCAGGTAGGGGGTAAGGTCGAGCCAGAGGTTCTGCGAGAGGCCGGCCGAAAGCGCGTCCGTGCCAGTGAGCACAAGATCGATCCCCATCTGCCCGGCCTGCTGCATCGCGCTGATCTTGGCGGGCAGTTCGGGCGCTGGCGCCTTGGTGAAGGCAAAGCGCGAGACCACGCCCGGCTTCGCCCGACGGTAGGAGTCGATCGCCTTCTGCGTCAGCGCCAGATTGCCGGCGACGTCGACGATCGTCAGTTGCACAGGATGTTTCGGCAGCGGCAGAGCGGCCTGCGCGGCCCAGGGCCACGCGGCGCCGGCGGTGGCCAGCCCCATGCTGCCGATGACGGTTCTCCGTGTGAGCATCTTCTCCTCCCTCTCTCCAGCCGGCGCGCCGTTTTCACCATGATCGCGCCGGTGGCGCGCGACGGTGCAGCTCTTCTTCTGGGGGAAGCTTGAGAGTGATATATTAGTATGTCAAGCGCCTTCTCGCGGAGCGGCGTCCCACCCCTCTGGCGGGCGTCTTGCCTCTCGCACCGTCATCCGGATGCAGGTAAAACGAGGGCCGAAGACCACTGCCAGCGAGGCCAGGAGAATTTCATGCCGAAAGCTGCCGAACTGCTCGTTGCCGCCCTCGAGAACGAGGGGGTCGACCGCATCTTCGGCATTCCGGGTGAGGAAAACCTCGATGTGGTGGAGGCGCTACGTCACTCTTCGATCGAGCTTGTGCTGACCCGGCACGAACAAGCGGCCGCCTTCATGGCAGCGACCCATGGCCGACTGACCGGCAAGCCCGGCGTTTGCCTCACCACGCTTGGGCCGGGTGCGCTCAACCTCACGACGGCCGCCGCCTATGCGCAGCTTGGCGCCATGCCGATGATCATGATCACCGGACAGAAGGGCATCCTGTCCTCACGCCAGGCGCAGTTTCAGATCGTCGACATCGTATCGGTGATGAAGCCGATCACGAAGCTTGCCCGCCAGATCGTTTCACCGGCCATGATCCCGACCCTGGTGCGCGAAGCCTTCCGTGTGGCGGAAGAGGAACGTCCCGGCCCAGTTCTGTTGGAACTGCCGGAGGATATCGCCGCGGCCGAAACGGCGCCCGTTACCCTGATCCCGCCGCATCCGGTCGAATTGCCCCGGGCGAGTGAAGCGGCACTCGATCGCGCGGCAGACCTCATCATGCGGGCCGAGCGCCCGCTGGTGATGCTGGGTGCGGCGGCCTCGCGGCCGCGATCCAGCTCCGATCTCGCCCAATTCGTGGTGCGCTCGCGCATTCCGTATTTCACGACGCAGATGGGCAAAGGCACCGTGCCCGGCGGCACTGAGCTCTACATGGGTACGGCCGCGCTGTCCGAGCGGGACTACGTGCACGAGGCGATCGAGCGGGCGGACCTCATCATCACCATCGGCCACGATACGGTCGAGAAGCCGCCCTTCATCATGGGGGCAGACGGCCCTCAGGTCATCCATGTCGGTTACCAGCCAGCAAGCGTCGAGCAGGTCTATTTTCCTCAGACCGAAGTGATCGGCGATCTCGGCTCCTCCCTGCGTCTGCTGGCTGACCGCGTCGAGGGCCGGCTGCCGAATGCACAGGCCCTCTTGCCCTTGCGGGAGGGGATTTTGGCGCGGATCGCCGCGCGGGCGACCGAAGACCGGCTGACGCCGCAGCGCCTGGTGCACGACATCCGTCAGGTGATGCCGCCCGACGGCATCCTGGCCCTCGACAACGGCATGTACAAGATCTGGTTCGCCCGCAATTACCGCACGCAGGTCGCCAATACGCTGCTGCTTGACAATGCGCTGGCAACGATGGGGGCGGGCCTGCCCTCGGCCATCATGGCGGCGCTGCTCAATCCAAACCGGCGGGTGATGGCGGTCTGCGGGGATGGCGGCTTCATGATGAACAGCCAGGAGTTGGAGACGGCTGTCCGGCTCCGGCTCAATCTCGTCGTCCTCATTATCGAAGACCATGCCTTTGGCATGATCCGCTGGAAACAGGCGGTGGACCATTTCCAGGACTACGGCATGACCTTCCAGAATCCGGACTTCGTGGCCTATGCCCAGGCCTATGGCGCGAAAGGCACGCGCGTTACCGCGGCCGAAGGTTTGCGGCCGGCACTCGAAGCCGCGTTTACCGGCGGCGGCGTGCATCTCGTCGTCGTGCCGATCGACTATTCCGAGAATACACGAGTCCTCGTCGACGAGCTGCGCGAGCGGCTGCCGGTCTGACATGGCGGCGCGGCCTCGCGCCGCGCCTTTTTGAAGCCACGGTGCATCCGGATGCAAAAACCGCTTGCATCCGGATGCAATGGGCTTAGACTTCTTCCTGTCCAAGAAGCCGGCCATAGTCCGGGTGAAAGAAAAGGTCGCATGCATCGGGCTTTGCCTGAAACCTTGCGCCAGGAGGAGCGACGCGATGAGCGAAACCGCGAAAGTCGCGATTATCGGCACCGGTCTTGTCGGCCGCGGCTGGGCCATCGTTTTCGCCCGCGCAGGGTATGACGTCGCCCTCTATGACGGCCAGTCTGGTGCCGCGGACGCTGCGCGCGGTCTCATCGCGCAAAGCCTGGATGATCTTCGTGCCTTCTACCTGATCGATGATTCGAAAGCGATTCTGGCCCGCGTAACGCCAACCGCCACGCTCGCGGAGGCCTTGCACGGTGCGGTCTACGCGCAGGAAAGCGTCTTCGAGACGATCGAAGCCAAACGGGCGGTTTTTTCGGAGATCGACGCGGTAGTCGGGGTGGACACCCTGATCGGCTCTTCCTCCTCCGGCATTCCGGCCTCGGCCTATACCGACCATGTGCGCTGCCGCGCCCGCTGCTTGGTCGCTCATCCCGTCAACCCGCCCTATCTCGCCCCCATCGTGGAACTGGTTCCTGCGCCTTGGACAGAGCCTGAAACGATTCGGCGCGTGCGCCATCTGATGGAAGCGGCGGGGCAGGTGCCGGTGGAGATGACGCGCGAGGCAGAAGGCTTTCTCCTCAACAGGCTGCAGGCCGTCTTGTTGATGGAGGCTTGGCGTCTGGTGGAGCAAGGTCTTGCCTCCGCCGAGGACATTGACCGCACGGTGAAACACGGGCTCGGGCTACGCTGGAGCTTCATGGGCCCCTTCGAGACGATCGACCTGAACGCACCGGGCGGGATTGCCGATTATGCCCGCCGACTTGGCCCGCTGTACCAGCGCATTGCCGCATCAACGAAGTCGCACCAGGTGTGGGACGATGCGCTGATCGCCAAGCTCGAAACCGAGCGACGCGCTATCCTGCCGGCTGAGAAGCTCGCAGAGCGCATGGCGTGGCGAGACCGACGGTTGATGGCGCTCGCCCACCATAAGCGGCAAGTTGCGGAGGAGACGCCATGAGTGGCGAGACCGCCTCCGGCATTCGCCTGCATGTCGAAGACCTCGCCAAAGCCTATGGCGCGACCATCGCCCTGCGCCGCGTGACGCTCGATCTGCGGCAGGGTGAGGTGCATGCGCTACTCGGCGAAAACGGCGCTGGCAAATCAACGCTGGTCAAGATTCTCAGCGGCATCGTGACACCGGATCGCGGGACGCTGCGCCTGGATGGTGCGGCCTACAGTCCCGCATCTTTGATGGAGGCGCGTCGTGCCGGCATCTCCACGGCATTTCAGGAGCTGAGTCTCCTGCCCAATCTGACGGTCGCGACCAACCTGTTGCTGCCGACGCTCATCAAAGGCCTGGGCGGATTGGCCGTGGCGCGTCGGAACGAGGCCCGTGCGGCGGAGATTCTGAGCGAATTCGATGCCACCGACATCCCGGTGCGCGCTTTGGTCCGGGATCTGTCCCTGGCCCAGAAGCAGCGGCTTGAGATCGTCCGCGCCCTGAGCCACCGGCCCCGCGTGCTCATTCTCGATGAGCCGACGGCAGCTCTGGCCGAGCCTGAATGGCTGTTTCGTTTGATCGCGCGCCTCACCGCCGCAGGAGGCGTCTCGATCCTCTACATCTCCCACCGCCTCGCGGAAGTACGGCGGCTCTGTCAGCGGGGCACGGTGCTGCGCAATGGCGAAAGCATCGGCACGGTCGATCTCGCCGGCACGGAGGATGGGGACATCTTTCGCATGATGGTGGGCAGCGCCCCGGAGGGGCATCAACCCGGCCAGGCGGCGGATCATGCCACGGCCGCCCCCGCGATTGCCGTGCGCGGCCTGACCGGCCGGACGATCAGCGATGTCGGCTTCACGCTGCGCCAGGGCGAAATCCTGGGTCTTGCCGCCCTCGAGGGCCAGGGCCAGCGGGAGCTGATGCGCATGCTGGGCGGCGTGGTGGCGCCGCTCTCCGGCACGATCGAGGTCGAGGGCCGGCCGCTGCGGGCGGCGACGCCCGCGGCAGCGCTTGCCGCCGGCATCGGCTTCGTGCCGGAGGAGCGCAAGACGGAAGGCATCTTCCTCACCCTCGGCACCGCCGCCAACATCTCCTTTCCCATCCTCAACCGCCTGCGCCAGTTCGGCCTGATCAGCCGCCGGCGCGAGATGCAGGCGGTGCGCGGCGAGGCGGCGCGGGTGGAGCTGGCGCCGCGCTATCTCGACATGCGGATCGGCGCCCTGTCGGGCGGCAACCAGCAGAAGGCGCTGATCGCGCGCGTGCTGCTGTCGGGCGCCCGCAACCTCGTGCTGTTCGACCCGACGCGCGGCGTCGATGTCGGTACCAAGCAGGTGATCTACGGCGTCATTCGCGATTTCACGGCGGCAGGGGGCAGCGTGCTGATCTATTCCACGGAACTCGCCGAACTCGTCCAGCTCGTGCATCGCTGCCTGGTGCTCTACCAGGGCCGGGTGATGGGCGAGCTGTCCGGCGCGGCCATGACGGAGGAACGCCTCGTTTCGCTGGCGACCGGCCATGGCGACCTGGCGAGGGCCGCGGCATGAGCGCCACTGGCACGCGGCCCCTGGGCCGGCCCGCCACGGGCCGTCGCCTGGCGGCCCACGGCACCCTGAACGTCTTCCTGGTCTTCCTCGTGCTGCTCATCGTGCAGATCGTCAAACAGCCGGAAACGCTCAGCGCCTCGGGCCTGACGGACCTCTTCAACAATGCCCTGCCCTTGGCCTTGGCTGCGGCCGGCGGCGGCCTCGTGGTGCTGACGCGCGGCTTCGACCTCTCGGTCGCCGGGGTCATCGCGCTCACCAACGTGCTGCTGGCCACAGCCTTGCCGGACGGGGCCTGGGGGGCCGTGCTCGGCCTTCTCCTTGCGGTGGCCGTCGGGGTCGCGGTGGGCGCGGTGAACGGCTGGCTGGTCGCCTATGTGCGGCTGCAATCCATCGCCTCCACGCTCGCCACCATGATCGTCTGCCAGGGCATCGCCCTGCTGGTGCTGGACGCGCCGGGCGGACAGGTGCCGGATGCGGTGGTCTATGGCTTCTCCGGCGTTCTGCCCGGCTCTGTTCCCGTGGCCGCGGCGATCGCGGGCCTCGTCATCCTGCTCTGGCTCGCCTTGCGGCGGACGGACTGGGGCATCGCGGTCTATGCCATCGGGGCGGACGAGACGGCGGCGGCGCTGGCCGGCATTCCCGTCCGCCGCGCCAAATTCCGCGCCTATTGCCTGGCGGGCGGGCTCTACGGCCTGGCCGGGCTCATGCTCAGCGCGGTGACCGCGACCGGCAACCCGAATGGCGGCACCACCTATCTGCTGCTGATGTTCGCGGCCATCGCCATCGGCGGCACCGCCTTCACCGGCGGACGCGGCGGGCTCGTCGGCTCCATGATCGGCGCCGCGACCCTCACCTTGCTGCAGAAGGTGCTGTTCTCCGCCGGCATCTCCTCCTTCTACACCGGTATCTTCCAGGGGCTGGTCATGATCCTCGCCGTCGTCATCGGCGCCGTCACCGTGCGACTGGCGGAAGGGCGCGGCCGATGAGCGGCCTCGACACCGCCCGCCTGCAGGCAACCCCCGACGAACGCCGCGCGCCGCGCCGCCGCATCGGCAGTGAGGTCTGGACTGTGATCGGGCTTTTCGCCGTCACCATCGTGATGATCCTGGCCTCGCGCCTGATCAGCCCGGCCTTCGGCAGCTGGGAGCAGGCGCGCGCCATCCTGGTGCTGACCTCCTTCGTCATGGTCATCGCCTTCGGCCAGCAATGCGTGATCCTGCTCGGCGGGCTCGACCTCTCGGTGGGCTCCATGATGACCATGGGCGGCATTCTGACCTTCAGCTGGATCGGCGGCTCCACCCCCGCCCTCGCCTGGGGCATTCCGGCGGTGCTGCTCGTCACGGGCCTCGTCGGCGCCGTCAACGGCATCGGGGTCACGCTCTTCCGCGTGCCGCCCTTCATCATGACGCTCGCCATGGGCATCATCGTCTACAGCGCAGCCCTCGGCATCACCGGCGGCACGCCGCAGGGCCAGTCGGTCCCGGCGCTGGCGGCACTGTTCAGCCACCGTCTCGCGGGCGTGCCCTGGGTGATCCTGCTGATGGCGCTGCTCGCCGTGCTCGGCACGCTGTTCCAGCAGGCGACGCCCTTCGGCCGCCGGCTCTATGCCATCGGCACCAGCCCCGACGCCGCCGCGATTGCCGGCATGCCGGTGCGCCGCATCGTCATCCTGACCTATGCGATCAGCGGCGCCTCCGCCGGCCTCGCCGGCATCCTGATGGTGGGCTACAGCGGCGGCGCCACGCTGACCATGGGCGACAGCTACCTGCTGCCCTCGATCGCCGCTGTCGTCATCGGCGGCACCTCCATCATCGGCGGGCGCGGCCTTTATGCCGGCGCCATCGCCGGTGCCTTCCTGCTGACGACGCTCTCGACCGTCATCGCCTCCATCGGCATCGCGCAAGGCTGGCGCACGATCATCTACGGATTGGTGATCCTGATCGCCCTGCTGCTGCTGCGCGAGGAACTGTCCCTCTGGTTCACCCGCCTGAGGGTGCGCGCCCGCTGACCGAGGCGGGCGCGCCACGAACGACCCCGACAAAAACAAAAACGGAGGAAACGACAATGCGACGCTGGATGAGACTGAAAACCGCGCTGGTGGCCCTGGGCTGCGGCCTGGGACTGGGGACGGCCCTCGCGGCGCCGGCCCAGGCGCAGGAGAAGCTGAAGATCTTCCTCAGCCTCAGCTACAGCGGCAATGCCTGGCAGAGCGAGGCGGCCAATATCGTCAAGGCGCTGGCCGCGACGCCGCCCTACGACAAGATGGTCGATCTGCGCGAGGTGATTTCCGGCACCGACGTGCAGGCGCAGATCTCGGCCTATCAGAGCATGATCGATGCCGGTGCCCAGGGCATCATCAGCTTCCCGGTCTCGCCTACGGGCCTCAATCGCATCATCAAGCGCGGCTGCGCCAAGGGCGTGCTGTTCTTCATGTACGACGCGACGGTGACGGAGCCTTGCGCCTACAATGTCAGCTACATCACGGCGGGCTTCGGTGAGAATACGGCTCAGGCGCTGGTGAATGCGCTCGGCGGCAAGGGTAAGATTTTCCTCAGCCGCGGCGTGCCGGGCAATTCCGTCGATAAGCGCCATACCGATGGCGCCATGTCCGTCTTCAACAAATACCCGGGCATCAAGGTCGTCGCGGAGTATTACGGCATGTGGTCGGACCAGACGACGCAGTCGGAAACCGCGAAGGCGCTTGCCGCGCATCCGGATGTGGACGGCATCTGGGCGCAGGCCGGTGAAGACGGCGCCATCAAGGCGCTGCTCGCCACCGGGCAGAAGAAACTGATTCCGGTGACGGGTGAGAACTCCAACGGCTTCCGCCTGGCGCTCGCGAACCCGGACTACCAGGCGCGCGGCCTCAAGGGTGTGTCGTCCGGCTCGCCGCCCGCCACCGCCGGCTATGCCTTCAAGCTGATGATGGAGAAGCTGGCGGGCAAGCGGGACCTGAAGGTCCACAACATCCAGTATCCGCTGCCTTGGGTGCCGGCCTCCGGCGTCAAGCTCTGCACCGGGGACACCTTTGCCAATGGCTGCAACACCTTTCCCGCGGGCAAGGTGCCGGATTCCTTCGTGACCGAGGTGTTCGAGCCGACGCTGCTGCCCGAACTCTCGCTGGTGACGGCGCAGGACGGCAAGCCGACGCCGGGTGCCACCATCCAGCCGCTGCCGGCCGATGTTGTGGCGGCGCCAGATACGCCGGGCATCAATTGCAGCCACTGCAAGCCGCCTGCGAACCTCTATCCGCTGACCAAGGTTCAGCCGACCGTCCAGCCCTGACCGGGCGACCGGCTGCCGCCGGAACCGCGGATGTGCGCCGCGGTTCCGGCTTCCCAACAGGAGATGACCAGGATGATCACACACCTCAAAACTGCCCAGACCGCGGCTGAAACCGCCGAGGCGGATCGGAAGGTTCGTCAGACGGTGGAAGGAATTCTTGATGACGTCGCGGCGCGGGGCGATGAGGCGGTCCGCGATCTCTCCGAGCGATTTGACAAATGGAGCCCTGCGCGCTTTCGCCTGACGCAAGCGGAGATCGACGCGCTGATCGCGAGCCTGCCCGCGCAGGTGATCGAGGACATCACCTTCGCACAGGCGCAGATCCGCCGCTTCGCCGAGGCGCAGCTCGGCACGATCCATGATCTCGAGATCGAGACGCTGCCGGGCGTGCGCCTCGGCCATCGCAACATCCCCGTGGCGAGCGTCGGCTGCTACGTGCCTGGTGGCCGCTACCCCATGGTGGCCTCGGCTCATATGAGCGTCCTGACGGCGAAGGTCGCCGGCGTGAAGCGTGTCGTCGCTTGCACACCGCCGCTCGGCGGCAAGCCGCCGGCTGCGACCATTGCCGCCATGGCGATGGCGGGCGCGGACGAGATTTACGTGCTCGGTGGCATCCAGGCGGTGGCCGCCATGGCGATCGGCACGCCCAGCATCGCGCCGGTGGACATGCTGGTGGGCCCGGGCAATGCCTTCGTCGCCGAAGCCAAGCGCCAGCTCTACGGCCGTGTCGGGATTGACCTTTTTGCCGGCCCCACGGAGACCCTGATCATTGCCGATGACAGCGTGGATGCGGAGATGTGCGCGACCGATCTGTTGGGCCAGGCCGAGCACGGCCCGACCTCACCAGCGATTCTGCTCACCACCTCCCGCCGGATCGCCGAAGGGATTGGGGCCGAGATCGCGAGGCAACTCGAGACGCTGGCGACGGCGGATGTGGCGTCCGTTGCCTGGCGCGACCATGGGCAGGTGATCCTCTGCGACACCGAGCAGGAGATGCTGGAGGAAGCCGACCGCATCGCGTCCGAGCACGTGCAGGTGCTGACGCGCAATCCGCGCTGGTTCCTCGAGAACATGACGAATTTTGGTGCGCTTTTCCTCGGTCCGCAGACGAACGTCGCCTATGGTGACAAGGTCATCGGCACCAACCACACGCTGCCGACGAAGAAAGCGGCGCGCTACACGGGCGGGCTCTGGGTTGGCAAGTTCATCAAGACCTGCACCTATCAGGAGGTAGACGACACGGCCAGCGCCCTCGTCGGCGAATACTGCTCGCGGCTCTGCGCCATTGAGAATTTCGCCGGCCACAAGGCGCAGGCTGATCTGCGCGTGCGGCGCTACGGGGGCCGCAACGCGGCGTGACCGAGGTTGTGGGGAGCGATGGACGAGCGTTCGCAGAAGGATCTGGAGCTTCCCCGCCGCGGGCGGCAGCAGCCGGTGACGGCACGAGAACTCGCCCGTCATCTCGGCGTGTCGCAATCGATGATCTCCCGCGCGTTCAGCCCGAATGCGAGCATCGCCCCGGCGATGCGGGAGAAGGTGATGGAGGCGGCTTTGGCACTCGGCTATCAGCCGAATGTCATCGCCCGCAGCCTATCCACCCGCCGCAGCAACATCGTGGGCATCGTCATGGCCAGCATGACCAATCCCTTCTACCCCGAATTGCTTGAGCAACTGACCCGTGCGCTGCAGGAAGTGGGCTTACAGACGCTGCTCTTCCATGCGCCGCCGGGCGAGGATGTGGACAGTCAGCTGCCGCTGCTGCTGCAGTATCAGGTGGATGCGGTGATCATCGCCTCGGCTACCATCTCCTCGGCCATGGCGCGGGATTGGACGGCGACGGGACGGCCGGCCATCCTCTTCAACCGCACCATTCCTGGTGCCGACGTGACGACCGTTTCCTGCGACAACCTGGCCGGCGGACGGGCGGTGGCGGATCATCTAGTGGGTCTGGGCCGGCGGCGCATCGCCTATGTCGCGGGCCGTGCTGACACCTCCACTAATGCCGAGCGTGAGGAAGGCTTCGTGGAACGGCTGCGGGAGCTGGGCTGCCCGCTGCATGCCCGGGCCGGGGGGCGCGATTACGGTTATGAGGAAGGCTACCGCGCGACCTTGGACTTGGCCGACGCGCAGCCGGACGCGATCTTCTACGCAAATGACATCACCGCTCTCGGTGGCATGGACGCCTTGCGTCAGGCGTTGTCCCTCCGCATTCCGGAGGACGTCGCTGTCGTCGGCTTCGATGACATCGCAATGGCCGCCTGGCCGTCTTATGGGCTGACGACCGTGCGCCAGCCGATCCAGGCGATGATCGAGGCAACCGTCGCGCGCCTCGGCGCCGATATGCGGGGGGAAGGGAACGCTGCCGCGCACGAACTGTTTGTCGGCCCCTTGATCTGTCGCCGTTCGACGGGAGGACCCGCATGAGGCGTGTCGAAGATGGCAGCCATCTGCCGCGGCCGGGTTTCTGCGTCGCGGTGGAGCCAGACGTCGAGCCGGCGGCGCTGCCGGAGGGGTTGGATGAACGAACGCTCTTCTACATCGAGCAGGCAAGGCCGGTTTTCGACCGGATCGGCCGTGTCAGTGCCCAACTCTCAGGCCTCCTCATCCTTGCGGCGACGGGCGCGCGCAGCGCCCAGGGGCATCCGATGTTTGCCCTAATCGCGGAAGGGCGCGAGGCCTTGGCGGCGGCGATGGCGATTTTGCGGCCACCGCCTTCGGCCGCCCATCACCACCACCACCTGAGGCGCGCGGCTGTGGCCGTAGCGCGCGCGGTGGACCTGGCGGAGCAGAGGTTGCACCGGCGGGACGATGCCCTGCTCGATCGGCTGACTGCAGCGCTGCGTGCCGCCAATCAGGAATTGCACTGGGCGACGAATGCTCTGCCGGGCTTTGCCGTGGTCGATCTGCGCCAAGCCTGCTGTGCCGCCCACAGCCAAAGAACACACCAAACACAATAAGAAACGAGGGAAGAAGATGGCCAATTATTCTATTTGGGTTCTCGAATACTCCTATGTGAAGAACTATCATATCAGCGGCATCGTCTATGGTGCCCATAATCAAGGCTATCGCAAGCTTCCCTATTGCTACGTGCTGATCAAGGGCGAGGGGATCACCGCCATGGTCGACGTCGGCTACAACAACAAGGACTACGGCAAGGAGATGGCCGATGCTTTCAAGGTGGAGCACTGGCATGATCCGCGCACCGTTCTGGCCGAATGTGGCGTGGCGCCGGAGGAGGTGACGCATGTCTTCATCACGCATGGCCATTTTGATCACATGGGCGGCACCGACCATTTCCCCAATGCGACTTTCTACATTCAGGAACGGGAGCTTTCGAAATGGGTCTGGGCCATGGCCCTGGACCGCAAGTTCCGCTGGCTGATGGTCGCGACCGATCCGGGCGACGTGCTGCGTGTGGTGGATCTGGCGCGCCAGGGCCGCTTGGTCGCCATTGATGGCGACCGCGAGGAGGTTCTGCCGGGTATCGATCTGCGCGCGGCTTTCGATACGCACACCTGGGGCTCGATGTATGTCACCGTGCGCAATTCGGCCGCTGCCGGCACGGAAGACCGTTGGATCCTGGCGGGCGATCTCGTCTATTCCTTCGAGAACCTGCGTGGGCGGGACGAGGCCGATCCGCAATATTTGCCGGTCGGGCTCGGCATGGGCAGCCAGACCAATTTGATGTTCGCGACCGACCAGATGGTGCAGGAAGTGGGCGGCGATACCCATCGCGTCATCCCCATCCACGAAGCCGATCTGCCGAAGGCCTTTCCTTCGCGGGTCAGCGAGAATGGCTTGACGGTGATCGAGATCGCGCTTGCCGACGGCGAGACGAGCAAGGTGCACTGAGGAGAGAGCATGCAACTGCCACGACTTCCATCCATGCGGCTGGACGGTCGCCGCGCCCTCATCACCGGCGCCGGGCGTGGGCTCGGCGTCGCCTGCGCGGCGGCGCTTGCGCAAGCGGGGGCGGCCGTCACCCTCGCCGCCCGGAGCGAGGGCGAGATTGCGGCCGTGGCAGACAGCATTCGGGCCGAGGGTGGGCAGGCCGAAGCCCTGGTGCTGGACGTTCTGGATGCGGCAGCGGTGCAACAGGCGATGGCTGAGCGCGAACCTTTCGATATCCTGGTCAACAATGCCGGCACCAATCGGCCCGCTCCCTTCCTCGATGTGACGATGGAGGATTTCGACGCCATCATGGCGCTGAACCTGCGGGCCGCCTTCTTAGTGGCGCAGGTCGTGGCGCGGCGCCTGCGCGATGCCGGCAAGCCCGGCTCCATCATCCATGTCTCCAGTCAGATGGGCCATGTCGGCGGGCGCAACCGCACGGTCTATTGCGCGAGCAAGCATGCGATGGAAGGCCTGACCAAGGCCATGGCGATCGAACTCGGGCCTTTGGGCATTCGCGTCAACACGCTGTGCCCGACCTTCATCGAAACGCCGCTGACCAGGCCGTTTTTTGAAAACGAGACCTTCGCACGCGACGTTCTCAGCCGTATCAAGCTCGGCCGGCTGGGGCAGATCGAGGAGATCATGGGCGCGGTGGTGTTTCTCGCCTCCGACGCCTCGAGCCTGATGACCGGCTCTGCTGTCATGCTGGATGGCGGATGGACGGCGGAGTGATGGATGCGGGCGGGCGCTGGCTCATCCTGGCGGATGACCTGACGGGCGCCTGCGATTGCGCCGTCGCCTTCGCGACACGAGGACGCAGGGCCTCCGTCACCTGGGGCGGCGAGACCGCAGCCCCGGTGATGGCGGTGGACATGGATAGCCGGCGCCTGTCCGCCGCCTCGGCCCGCACGCGCATGCGGGCGCAGCTGGAACGGCGCCCGCCTGGGGACCGCAACCTCTACAAGAAGGTCGATTCCACCTGGCGGGGACAGCCGGCGGCGGAGATCGCAGCGATCCTTGGCCAGTTGCGCGACGGCGGTGAGGAGGCTTTGGCGATCGTGGCGCCAGCCTTTCCCGCAGCAGGCCGCACGCAGCGCGCGGGGCGGCTGTGGCTGCATGGTCGGCCCTTGGAAGAGAGCGCGCTGTGGCAGGCGGACCACGCCTCTCCGGATGCCGACCTGGGCCGCATCCTGCGAGCGGAGGGCTTGGGCGTGGCCCTCTTGCCGCGGCAGGCGGATACGGCGGCGCTCCGGCACACCATGCGGTCGGGCGTTGAGGTTCTGCTGTGTGATGCCGAAACGCAGGAGGATCTGGATGGCATCGCAGCCGCGGCACTGACACGCGACCGGCGCATCCTCTGGGTCGGCTCCGCCGGCCTCGCCCATGCGCTGGCGCAGCTGGGAGCCTCCGATGCGGCGCCTCCACGCCAGCCGCGCCCTGGGGCAGGTGGCTTTCTTTTCGTCGTCGGCAGTATCGCCGGGGCCTCTCGCAGCGCGGCGGCCGTGCTGGCGGCCGATCCTACTGTCGAAACCGTCACCCTGACGCCTGCGGCCTTGCGTAGCGGCGGCGCGGCACCGGCCGGAGACCAGGTGGCAGAGATTCTGAGGCAGGGGCGGGACGTGTTGGTGACGATCGGTGAAGAAGCGTCGCCTGACCTTGGCGAAGGTGCCACCCTAGCCCAGGCGCTGGCCGCTTGCCTTGCACCAGCCGCCGCTGGGATCGGCGCGCTGTTCCTGACGGGTGGCGAGACCGCGCGCGCCGTGCTGACGGTGCTGGGAGTTGGTGGGATCCGGCTCGTTGGCGAAATCGAACCGGGCGTCCCCTGGGGCGAGACGGAAGGTGCTTTGCGCCGGCCGGTCATTACCAAGGCTGGTGGCTTCGGCACGGCGGAAACCCTGCGGCGCTGCCTCGACCATTTACGCGATCTACGACGGCAGGAGGAAAACGATGATGTCAGCCGCTGAGACCCGCCCGATCGTCGCGATCACCATGGGGGATGCCTCCGGCGTCGGGCCTGAGGTCATCATGAAGGCGTTGGCGCGGGAGGAGGTGTATGCGCTGTGCCGGCCGCTGGTGGTGGGCGACGTGGTGCGCCTACGGGAGGCGGCGGTGCTTTGCGGGCTCGATCTGTCCTTGCGGACGGTGAGCCGCCCTAGCGATGGCGCCTATGAAACCGGCACGGTCGATTGCATCGATCTCGGCCTCATTCCGCCGGGTCATCCTTTCGGGACGCTGTCGGCCCTTTCGGGTGAGGCCGCCTACCGCTACGTCGCACGCGCGACGGAGCTTGTGGGTGCGCGCGAGGCACATGCGATCTGCACCGCGCCGCTCAGCAAGGAAGCGCTGCACAAGGCGGGACACATCTATCCCGGCCATACCGAACTGATCGCCGATCTGACGCACACGCCGGAGGTCTCCATGCTGCTCGTCTCGCCGAAGCTGCGGGTCGTCCATGTGACGACGCATATCGGCTTGATCGACGCGATCCGCCGCATCGAACCTGGCCTTGTCGAGCGCACGATCGCGCGCGGATATGAGACGCTGGTCGCGGCCGGTATCGCCTCTCCCCGCATCGGGGTTTGCGGCATCAATCCGCATGCGGGTGAAAATGGCCTCTTCGGCTACGGCGAGGAGGAGGAGAAGATCATCCCCGCAGTGCGCGCCTGCCAGGCGCGTGGCTGGCAGGTAAGCGGCCCGCACCCGGCAGATACCTTGTTCTTTCTGGCGGCGCGGGGCGATTATGATCTTGTGGTTGCCATGTATCACGACCAGGGGCATGGGCCGATCAAGGTGCTCGGCCTGGAATCCGGCGTGAACGTCACGATCGGTCTGCCTGTTGTCCGCACCTCCGTCGATCATGGCACCGCCTTCGACATCGCGGGGAAGGGTGTCGCGGACGAACGGTCCATGGTCGAGGCGCTGCGGCAGGCGGTGGCGCTCGCACCCGTCGATCGGGTGGCCTAGCCAAAAGGCTGAACCCCATTGGCGGTTCAGGCGAGCGCGTTCGGCGGTTTTCCTCACTTGAGGGGTCTCGTGCAGATGCGACATTGACGAGGCTCATAGCGTCTTGAGGAGTTGCCGATGCCCGATCACGCGATCGTCGATCGCCCGCGTCCTGCGTCCCGGAGCGACGGGGCAGGCAGCCTGATCTCAGGCTGGCCGCCGCGGATCGCCATCGTCCATGAATGGCTGCAAGTCTACGCAGGCTCCGAACGTGTGTTGGAACAGCTCATCCAGTGCTTCCCGGACGCCGATCTCTTCGCCGTCGTGGATTTCATGCCGGAGAAGGATCGCGCTTTCTTAGGCGGGCGGCCCGTCACCACCACCTTCGTGCAGAGGCTGCCGGGCGCGCGACGGCTGTTCCGTCACTATCTTGGCTTGATGCCCATGGCCGTGGAACAGCTGGATTTGAGCGGGTACGACATCGTCATCTCCAGCAATCACGCGGTCGCCAAAGGCGTGTTGACCGGCCCCGACCAGATCCACATCAGCTACGTCCATTCCCCGATGCGCTACATCTGGGATCTGCAGCATCAGTATCTGAAACAGGCTGGCTTGGGCTGGGGGCCCAAGGCGCTCTACATCCGCTGGCTGTTCAACCGCCTGCGCGTGTGGGACCATGCGAGCGCCCAGCATGTCGATCATTTCATCGCGAATTCCCGCTACATCGCACGGCGGCTGAAGAAGGCCTATGGCCGGTCGGCCTCCGTCATTCATCCGCCTGTGGACGTCAATGGCTTCACCCGGGGTGCGGCGAAGGAGGATTTCTATCTCCTGGCTGGGCGCTTCGTGCCCTACAAGCGCGCCGATCTGGTGGTGGAAGCCTTCCGCGCGCAGCCGCACCGCCGCTTGGTCGTCGTGGGCGAGGGGCCGGAAGGGGCGCGCGTGCGGGCCGCGGCGCAGAGCGCCCCCAACATCGAATTTCGCGGCGCCGTGCCGAAGGCGGACTTGGTCGATCTCATGCAGCGAGCGCGTGCCGCCCTCTTTGCCGCTGAGGAGGATTTCGGGATCGCGATGGTGGAGGCGCAGGCTTGCGGCACGCCGGTGATTGCCTTCGGGCGTGGCGGCGCGCTGGACATCGTGGCGGAAGAAGGCACGCCGACCGGCGTTCTCTTCGCTGAACAGTCCGTGCCGGCGATCACGGAGGCCCTGGCGGCGTTCGATCGTCTGGCGGACGATATGACGCCGGACGCCTGCCGCACCAACGCGCTGCGGTTCTCCGAAGAGCATTTCCGCGCCCGGATGCGCGCTTTCGTCGAAGCGGCGGTGGTGGAGGCATAAGCCTCCACCGACACCTCACAAATCCCTCAGGAAACCCTCAGCTGGACCGCAGCCTTCTGCGCCCCATGGCGCAGAGGGCTGCAACCGTATGCGGGGTGTCTGCCACGGCGGCGATGGCCGCCAAGGTGAAGCTGCGCTCCCGCTGCAGAAGACAGAGGGCGAAGGTCCCAGACAGCATCGTCTCCGTCACCACCAGTGCCATGGCCGCGCCGACCGCCCCGAAGCGGTAGCAGGCGCCCGTCAGGAGAAAAAGATAAACCACGGTGTAGCTCATGGAGATGCGCGACACCGTGCGGCTCCAGCCAAGCGGGATCAGGAACTGGCGGGACAAGGCGCCGCCGAGGCCGGTGAGAAGCGGCAGAGCGGCGAGCCACCGCAGAACTGCGGCGGAACCGTGGAACCCGGGGCCGAACAGGATGGCGGCGATCAGATCCGCACCAAGATAAAAGATGGCGCCGATGGTCACGCCCAGCAGAACCTGGAAGCAGAGGAAGTGACCGGCGAGACGCGCGGCAGACTCCCGTGACTGCGCCATCAGGGCATTCACCCGAGGATACATGACCATGCTTACGGGCAGCGCGATCATCAGGGCAACGCGGGTGATGCGGTCGGCCGCGGCGAAGAGGCCCACCGCGCTCGACCCGGCGACGAGCGCGAGAACCAGCGGCGCGGCGGCCGAGTAGGCGATCCAGCTGCTCTGCGTCAGGAAGTAGTGACGATGCTCGACGATCTGACGGCAGGCCGCCCGCATCGGCACGTGCCATCGTCCGAGATCGAGCGTGCGCCGCGCGATGATGAAGCCGGCGAGGCCGGAGAAGAGGCCCCCACCGCCCTGCAGGGCGCATGCGATCCAGGTATCGGCGGGGCTGTGGACGAGAAGGAAGGTAAGGAGGACGACGAGGCTGCGCCCCGCGATGGAATAGAGCGTGAAGACGCCCATGCGCTCCAGCCCCTGCATGAACCAGTCGACGGTGAAGACGGCGCCGATCACGTTCAGAAGGCCGGGCAGCAGAAGGTAGAGCGGAGAAGGCACCTGGTGCAGGGCTAGGACGCCAAAGAGGATGGCGGTGGCGAGGAGCGAGAGCACCGCCTTGGCCGTCATCGTCTTCCAGAAAATCTCGCGCAGCTGCGCCGGGTTGTCTCGTGCTTGCGCGACTTCGCGCGTCGCACCGAGGGAGAAACCCCAATCGACGATCAGATAGAGATAGGCATTGATGCTGATGACGAAGGCAAGAATGCCGTAATCCGCCACCCCCAGGGTGCGGGTGAGATAGGGGACGTTGATCAGCGCGAGGATGTATCCACTCGCCTGAAAGACGGTGGTAGAGACGAGATTGCGCGCAAGACGTTTGAGCGTTCCAGATTCAGCCATCTGCGCTCTCCATCGGGAGCAAAGGTCGGGAGTGGGACAAAGCGAGAAGCATGACATCCCAATGGGTTGAAGGAACCAGATTTGCTATCGCAAGACCGCCGAAGACGTGCAGCGGTGCGCGCAGCGGAAGACAGTTAGTGTGGATTTCGGCTGCGCGGATATAGGCCTTTCGATCAGCGCGTCTCAGCCCTTCAGCCGTCAGGAGGCGTGGCCCGGCAGTTGCAGGATCATGGCGTGGTTGCTGAGATCGAGCGGGACGCTCTGCACGTTCTGAAGATGCTGCAGAGGCGCGGCGCCGCGCGCGATATCGAACACCGCGACGTGACTTTGCTCCGTTCCAAAACGGACGATCACGGAATCCGTCCCATTCTTCCGCTCGTCCCAGACGACGAGATCGAAGCTTCCGTCGCTCTTCTGCAGCAACAGATCATGGACCGTCGTGGAGGCGGTTTCGATGCTGAAGCTGAGCTTGCCCGGATGGGGTAGAGGGTGGCGATCGGCCAAGATCGTCGTGAGGTTGTGGATATAGGTTGCCGCCGGCTTCGGGTGATCTCCGTCGAACAGGCCCTGATGCCCGTCGCCTCCCTCGCCGTCGCGCAACTCGTAGATGAAGGTGTAGCGCCAGCCGCGCTTGAACTGGGCGAGATAGGTATTGCTAAGGACGGCAGCCTGGGCGGCCTCGCCGCCTGGATCGGAGACGCTGTCCCACCCGGTCTCTGTCGTCACCCGCGGCTGCCGCGCCAGGGTCTCTGCGTCATAGCCGCGAAAATGGCGTCGCCAGGTGAGACCGCTATTGCCCCAAAGTCCATCCCAGCGGCCGTCCAAGGTCGGATCGGCCGCCTGCCAGGCTTGATTGTCGCCATAACCGCCATGCACACCGCTGACGTAGTTGTGCACGTTGAGGAAGTCGGAAAACTGCGTTCCAGGCGGCATGGCGCCGTGGAACCCTGAGGGTATCGTGCGGAACTGCAAGCCGAGGTCGGTGGTTTCGGCGCCTGTTTCGGAGGGACCGAAGACCGGATAGCCGTTGAGGGCAGGGTCAGATTTCACGGCTTTGTAGAGCGCCGCCTGAAAGGCTGCGATCGGTGCCCAGCTGTGATCCCGCCCGCCACTCTGGCCGTTGAAGGTGATCGGAAAGTTATTGGGCTCGTTCGGACCTTCAACGGCCAGAAGTGCCTGGCTCTCGGCGAGGCGGCGTGCTGAGGCAAGCTCTCCCATGAGGTCGCCTCCGCCCTGGATGACGAAGCGAACGCCTGTCGCCCGCGCCACCATGACAGCGGAATCGATGTGGCGGGTGCCGTCCCGCACCGCGCGCACGCCGAGATAGCGCAACGGCTCGATGTAGGACCGGGCATCATAGCCTTGGTCGATATGCGTGTTGACGCCGAGGGACGAGAGGAAGCGATCGGCGCTTTCGGCCGCGACAGGCCTGATCGGTCCTGTGTCGAGCCCGCGCTCTGCCACCGTCCCGTCTGCCCTCGCCTGTAGGGGCAGGGCGAGGAGGCAGACGAGGGAGAGGCGTGGCAGCGCCGGGGTGGTGCGCGTCAATGGGCACCCGTGCGCGAGAGAACGGCCGGCAGCGTCTTCAAGAGGACCGCGACGTCCAGCCAAACGCTCCAGTTATTGACGTACCAAACGTCAAGCTGCACGCGGCGGGCGTACGTCGTGTTGCTGCGGCCGCTCACCTGCCACAGCCCCGTCACCCCCGGCCGTGTGTTGTAGTAGTGGGCAATGTCCTCGCCATAGAAGCGTACTTCGCTCTGCACGATGGGACGCGGCCCAACCAGGCTCATCTCGCGACGGATGACGTTGATGAGCTGCGGCAGTTCGTCGAGACTCGTCTTGCGCAGGAAGCGCCCGAACGGGGTGACGCGCGGATCGTGCCGCAGTTTCTGCGTCGCATCCCATTCCGCCTTCAAGGCCGGATCGCGCGCAAGCGCTTCCTGCAGCACCCTATCTCCGTCGACCACCATGGTGCGGAACTTGAGGCAGGGGAACATGCGGCCGCCGATGCCCAGGCGCTGATGCGCAAAGAAGAGCGGTCCGTCGGAAGCGAGATTGAACAGAAAGGCGAGCAGGAAGATCGGGCTGGAGAGAACCAGCAGCACGAGGGCCGCGCTGACGTCGATCACGGACTTGATCACCTGCGCCGCAGTGCGCGATGTCCGATGCTGGAAATTCAGCATGACGACGTCATGGCTGAAGAAGCGAGTCGCCTCCCATGCGAGGGCCGGGATCGTCTGCGGGCTCGGCGCGATCGCAAACGGAACCTTGTCGCGCAAAGCAGTGTCGATGAGCTGACGCTGAAGGGTGGCATCGCCGTCGAGCGCGAAGACGATCTGTGCGGCTTGATGGCGACGCAGGATGGCATGGAGATGCGCGCCCGTCGCACCCCGCACCAGCATCTGAGAGTCGAGCCGGCCGGTCACCACGTAGCCGAGCGAGGGATCCGAGGCGAGGGCGGCTTCTGCCGCGACCGCCGCTTCGCCGTCTCCCACCAGGACGACGGGCAGATGCCAGGCGCCGATCTGGCTGAGTGCGCTCTTCGTCATGGTATTCGTGAGGATCGCGAGAATCGGGAACAGCGCCAGCATGACGAGCCCGGGCAGATGCGCCACGACGTCATGCGCGAAGAAACCGGCAAGGAAGGCGACACCCATGGCCCAGACGGAGGCCGCTAGGAGTCGGCTTGCTTCACTCCAGAACGGCGTGCGCATGGTGTAGCGCCCTCGCAGTCCAAGATAGGCGATGGTGACCGACAAGATGACGGTCACCTCGAAGAGGTTCTGGCCGGAGACGGCGAGGAACCGCTCCAGATGGCGGCTGAACAGAGACTCGCCACCCAGGACGACAGCCTCTGCGAGCAGCGCGGCGATGAGGTCGGCCGTCAGCAGCGCGATCGCGCAGGTGAGCGGGAGAAGCTTGGACGGGGTGCGCGCGGGGAACGCCCTGTCCGGCCCGACGAGCGCCGAGGACGCTGGATGACCTTTCAAGCTGGACAAGACTATCCTCCGAAGGTGCGGTTTTCGATCGGCTGCAGATCTAGAAAACCGCGCTCTTTCTGGGATGATCGCACTTCGACGGAATGCAGTGTCGGCCTGGATGATGGCAAATTGTCGGAGGGATGATGCCCTTCCTTCTGGGGGCGGCGGAGGCGAAGCGCCATCGACCAAGGGGAGGAGGATCGCGGGGGTATGACGGATGGTGGCCGCAAAGCGGCATCCTCCCCTTGGCGCAGTGCACCGTCGAGCAGCCTGCGTGGCCTCATCCTTTTGCAGAAGGGAGTGCGAGCAAGGAGGTAAGGAAGGACCGCGGGCAGCCAGAGCGTAGGCGGCTTCACCTTGCCGTGCAGTGCAGCATAAAACGAAAGATGCTCACAAAACCGTGTTCTTCGCCTAGTCAAAGCTGGATTTGTCAGCGGCCCCTATTATGCTTGGACCCGCTTGGTCGTTCCGATCCGCGGGACGTACAGGCCGTCTCGCAACACCGCCTATCGACGGGTTCTTCCTTGACAGCATTTTCCTTGCGCAAGCCATGGTGCCGTCCGTCTCCGGGGGCCCAGACATGGGCCCTGTCTCTTCTGGGCACCGCGGGTCTGGCACTCTGTGCCGTTCCTGCGCGGGCGCAGACCAGCGCGGACTTGTACTTTCCGACGGGAACCTATGGCTACGACCAGGACCTTGGCGTGACGGTGTTGAGCCGGGCGCGCCCGGGCTATGAAGACAACGGTGTCCAACTGGGAAGCTTCACCATTCGCCCGACGCTGGACCAGTCGATCTTCGACAACACCAACGTCAACGGCAGTGCTGGCAACAACGCCGGAAGCTGGGGCGAGAGAACGACCGGGCAGGTAACGGCGCAGTCGGATTGGTCACGCAACAGCCTGCAGGCAAGCGCAGGTTTCGACCATTACAGCTACTTCGATCTTCCAATCGACAATCACACGGACTGGAACGTGGGACTGGGCGGCGGCTACACCATCGCCGGCGGTGAACTGAAGGCGGCCTATTCCCACTCCACCTACAATCAGCTCGGCACCGAGATCGGCATGGCCCAGTCTCAGGAGCCGGCAACCGATACCACCGATACCGGGACCTTGTCTTACGACTTCAATCTCGGTCGCGTCACCATCACGCCGTCGATCGATTTCAGCGCCTATCGCTTCGGCGACATCACCACCAACGGGGTGCGCACCAGTCAGACCAGCCTCGATCGGAACGTCGTCGCGGCGGGGATTGTGACGCGCTACGAACTCACCGGAGGAACGGGACTTCTCCTCGTCACCCGTGGCTCGAGTTCCAACTTCATTAACCAGGCGCCCGGCGAGATCAGCAACGACTCGGTCAGCGGCATGATGCTGGCAGGGCTCGACTATCAGCCCGAAAACGTTTGGCGCTACTCCTTCCTCGTTGGCTTCGAGACCCGATCCTTCTCTGCCTCCCAATACGGCACGCGGACCGTTCCGGTCCTGTCGGCGCAGGTGGTCTGGACGCCCGATGCCAAGCTTACGATCACCGGCGATCTCACGCGCAGCATCGAAGACGCCGATACCACGGGCAACGATGGCTACGTGCTCAATCAAGGCCGTCTCGTCCTCGACTACGAGTTGAAGAACAACGTCCTTTTGCAGGGGCGAACCACGATCCAGCACGTCTCCTATTTCCAGGGTAGCAGCAGCCAGACGAACGAATCGGTCGGTGGCGGCGTGACATGGCTACTCAATCAGCATGTCCGTCTGTCGCTCGACGATGACTACACGAACCAGAACTCTCCCGGCAGCACGCTGTTGACGGCTGCTGGGCCCGATACGCTCAGCGGTGCCTATACCCAGAACATCGTGATGCTGACGCTGCACCTCGCGCTCTGACGCATCGGCCACGAACAAAAAAGCCCTCGCGCGAGCGAGGGCTTTTTTGTTGCCGCCGAAGCTGGATCAGAAATAGCGCTCGAAGACCGTGACGACGTCGCCCGGCTGCAGTTCTTCTCCGCGCGGCGCCTTGCCTTCGACCACCTGCCCGTCTTCCTTGCGCAGAACGGAGACGTAATTGGTCTGTGCGCGATAGGTGAAGCCGCCGGCGATCGCAGCCAGCGTCAAGGCAGTCATGCCCGGTTCGTAGGGATATTGACCCGGCTTCTTCACCTCACCGAGAATGAACACCGGTCGATATTTCGCGATCTCGACGGAGACGCTCGGATTGTTCAGCATCTTACGCTGCTGCAACTCCGCAGCGATCGTCTGCGCCAATTGGTCCGTGGTCTTGCCGCGAGCCGGGACATCCCCTAGGAGCGGCACCGAGATGTTGCCGCGGTCGTTGACGGTGAAAAGGCCGGTGAGCTGGGTCTGGCCGAAGATCACGACGCGCACCTCTTCGCCAGTGCCGAGCGTGTAGGCGGCAGGCGTCGTGGCGGCAAGTGGCGGCAGGTCCGAGCCGGGCGCGCAGGCCGAGAGCGCCAGACAGGCGGCGAGCGCCGCCCCTGCGAAACGGGGAGCGCGGCCGCGTGAAACGGAGGAGAGGGAAAAGGGAAGGTTCATCACGGCCCTCTATTGCTTTGTGCCAGGGGATTGGAAGGGAAATCTGTGGTGAAGTCTCGCACTGTCAACGTGCGTCACTCAGGAGAATGGGCTGAGAGGCATGAAGCCGGTGCGGCTTCCGTGCCTTCGGGACAGGCCGAAGGCTGGTCCAGTCACCGCTCAGAGTGGCGCCGTCCGCGTTTTGATCTGTAGGCGCCGCACTCTGGCTCAAAGTTGCGTCCCAGGCGCTCTGCAGTGCGGCGAGACGGAGTGCGGCAGGCGATAGGCCGGAGCCGCCGCCAGCAACAAGGATTGCTTCCACCTGCCGGCGATAGGGCAGTGCGAGCGCCAGCGTCTCGGAATGATAGCGGCCGGCGGCTTCTCGCCAATCTCCGGTTTGACCATGCAGCACCGTCAGAAAGCGAGCCGCGTAGAGCGCGTTCTGCGCGGGGTCGAAGGCGTCTTCCAGGCTGCGGAAGGCATTTGGATGATACATCAGGTTGATCTGCATGCAGCCGACGTCGATCGACGAGACGCCGCGATTTTGCGCCTGCGCCACCCACTGCACGGCTGCCGTCTTGGTCGGGAAATAGTGGCTTTCGCCTTCTGCTTGGACCGTCCATGGCCAGGCACGCCGCCCACCGATCGAGCTCGGACGGCCCGATTCAACGAGGCTGATGGCGTGCAGCAGGCCGGAGGGCAGGCTGTACTGGTCGGACGCCGCTTGCACCGCCGCACCGCACAGTGCCGAGGAGTCGGCCGCCGCGTCGAGCGAACCCGCTTGCGCCAAAGGCGCGCGGCATGCAAGCGCCACCGCCACCAGGACGGTGGAGAGGAGAGCGCGCCGGGCCATCAGGCAGCCTGCCGCACCACGTCGCCGAGGAGGCGCGCCGAGGCCGTCCAACTGAGGGCAGACGCGCGCCGCAGCCCCCGCTTCCGTAGATCCTGCGCCAGCCCTGGCTCGTCCAGCAGCCGCTCGATGGCAGCAAGAAGGGCGGCGGGCTCGTCCAACGCGGCATAGAGCGCGTCGTCACCGCAGATTTCAGCGACGGCCCCCCCGGGCGACGCGATCACCGGGCAGCCGCACATCATCGCTTCAACGGGCGGCAGGCCAAACCCTTCGTAGCGCGAGGGAAAGAGGAGGCACGCCGCATTCTCGTAGAGCGCCCGCAACTCGGCATCGCTGGCGCGGCCCAGGCTGCGGACAGCGGGTGCGCCGCTTGTTTCTTGGAAGACGGCGCGGTTGGCACCGCCCGTCATGGCGACGACCATGCCGCGGCTGGCCAACGCCTCCACCACGCGATCGAGCGCCGCCAGGTTCTTGTGCGCCGCGCGGCTACCCACCACCAGCGCATAGCGGCCGCGCTCCAGACCATGTCGCGTCAACACGGCCTCATCCGCCGACACGCGCAGAATGTGATCCGCGCCCTCGTAGATGACCGAGATCCGGCCGGGATCGATGCCGAGGCACTGCGCGATGCGGCCGCGTGAAAACTCCGAGACCGTCACGATCTTGGCGCCAAGCCGGGCGAGCCCATGCTGCAGGCTCTTGTACCACAGGCGGAATTTCCAGGAGTAGGAGTACGGTGTGTCGAAGACGCCGGCATCGTGAATGACGACGACCTGTCCAGCACCCCCCAGCAGCGGGGCGGTGTTGCCAAGGTTGACGAGGGTGCCCCCGCGCGCTGCCCTGGGCAGATCGAGCTGCTCCCACGCATGGCCCTGTCGCTGCCCGACGGCGCGGGCGGGTAGACCAGGCCGGGCACTGGTTGCGGCGCCATCCACGAGGTGCGGCGGCGTCAAGATCGCGGTTTCGGGCCATTCCCCAGCCACCACCAAGCTTTCGACGGCGCGAACGATTTCTGCGGCGAAACGCTGCACGCCGGTCACCGGCTGAGCGAGGTAGCGGCCATTGACGTAGACGGTGCCGACGGTCATGCGAATTTGCCTTGGTTGCGTGCGCCTTCGCCCAGGGCCGGGGTGCCGTGTGCGACAGGGGCTGAATGAGCCCCGGGCCGGATGGCACGGGCCGTCCGAGCTTCTGCCAGCATCCGGGCGGCGGTGCCCGTGGCACAGCCCAGCTGGAGGTAGAAGGCGATGTCACTGATGGTGGGGGCAGAGACGAGCGCGGCGGTGAGCTGGCCCACCATCGCGGCGCCGAAGCCTTCGAGGACGACTTGGCCCGGATGCCGTGGATCGGTCCGTCCGGCGCGACGCATCAGGCTCGTGATCTGCCAGCCGAGCAGCAGCACCATGGCGAGGCCGAAGGCGCCGCCATTCGCCGCGAGGCCTGCGATCAGGCTCGACGCCCGGAAGCTGCCCCAACCGACGCCGAGACCGCCGGTTTGAGCGAGCGTGCCGAGGGCGGCGGCATCCAGGCCACTCCGCTCCTCATAGGATTCACTGTCGCCCTTCGATAATGTTGCCTGAACAACCTCGTTGACCGAAGACTGCAGGGATGGAACCATCACGAACAGCGGCCCGAGCACGACGAGGCCCGCCATGGTGAGGAGGGCGGCCTTCTTCGTCAGTCGCGCGACCGCTGCGCCATTTCCGGTGACGCCGGCATAGAGCATCATGATCGGAAAGCCGGCGACCAGGGTGAGGATGCCGGTTGTCGAGGTCGAGCAAAGCATCGCGAGGATCGCGAGGCCGAGCAGGATATCGCTGCGCATGATGCGCCGGCCGCGGGCATTGAGCCAGAGGCAGCAGAAAAAGAGTCCGGAGAGGTAGAAGGCGAGCGCCGCGGGTTCCGAATAGGTGGCCTGGATGCGCGGCACCGGCCCGATCGTCTGGTTGACGATGGCCCAGCCGGGATTGGAGTAGACGACGTCGGCCGGGAATGGGACGCCGGCCACCCGGTACGCGAAATCCCAAAAGGTGAGGCCGACGACAAGATACCCGCCGAGCAGATAGGCGCGCAGCAGCGTCTCGAACCGGAAGCCGCGGCGCGTGACCAGAAGGCCCGCGCAGAGTGCCGTGATGGAATAAAGCGCGAGATACAGCGTCTGCGTGACGTTGCCGGACGTGAAGGCGAGCGGCACGTAGCCCGGATCAAGCAGATCCGGCCGCTGCGGCCAGACCATGATCCGCCCCTGAAAGGCGTCGGGCAGCACGACGATAGACAGCATGGCATAGGCGAGCAGCGCAAAAAGCGGCGCAAGCGTGCGCAGCACCTGCGCCTCGCCCCGGTAGCGCATGCCCAAGGCGTATTGCATGACGACGTAGGTCACGAAGATCAGGCCCGGCACCAGGGCCGGCTGCAGGCCGAAGCTGCCGAAGACGAAAGCGGCGCCGGCCTGGAAAACGGCCGCAACGAAGGCCAGTTGCAGCAGCCGCACCGGATTGGTGGCCCAGAGAAGACCGAGCGGCAGCAGCACGATGCCAAGGAGGGTGACGCTCATGCAGCTTCAGGCCCGAGTCGGGTGGTAGCCGTCGTACTGCTGGAAGGCGTAGGAGATCTGGCCGCCGGCGCGCGCCGCCTTCTTCTGGTTCACCTGCGTCATGACGATGCCGAGGATCGGCGTGCGGCTTTGGCGCAGCAGGCGTACGGCGTTCGAAACGGCGTCGCGCGGGGTCTTTTCCCATTGCACAACTGCGAGGGCGGCATCGGCACGCTGGCCGAGGACGAGCGCATCCGAGACGGCGAGGACCGGCGGGGTATCCATGATCACCAGGTCATAGCGGGCGCGGGCATCGGTCAGCAGCGCTTCCATGCGGCTGGAGGCCAGCATCTCCTGGCTGTCGGCACGGGCCCGCCCGGCGAGGATCAGATCCAGCCGCGGGGCGGGGTGACGAACCAGCTTCTCGCTGTCGCCGATGGCGGCACCCGAGAGAATCTCGCACAGCCCAGGCCCCTGAGGCAGGCGGAAGTGGCCGGCCAGAGACGGGCGGCAGAAGTCGCATTCGAGCAGCAGCACCCGCCATCCCGCGGCCGCCATGTTCTGCGCCAGTCGCGCGGCGAGAATGGATTTTCCTTCCTTGGGGAGAGAGGAGGTGACCATCAGCGTCCGCGGGCGTTCGCCGCCCAACACGCGCATCTGGCCGCGAATGCGGTCCAGTGCCGCGATCATCGCTGACTCTGTGCGCTTGTTCCGGCCGGGTAGGAGGGGGCGACGCCGGTTTACCGCCGGCAACATGCCGACGAGCGGCAGACCGAGCACCGCCTCGATCTCTTCCGGGCGGCTGAAGCCGCCGCGCAGCCGCTCGAGCAGAACGGCGAGGCCGACACCGACAGCGAGCGCCAAGATCGCGGCGACGGCAAGGATCCGCATCCGCTTGGGTGAAGACGGCCCGAGCGGTGCCTCGGCGCTGGAAACGAGTGACGCATCCGGTTCCTGAATGCCAGCGACGTTGGCGAGCTGCGCCGCGCGCGTCAGGAAGCTCTCGTAGATCCTCCTCGTGGCGCGCGCCTGGGATTCGAGCGTGTTGAGGCCGAGCTGTGCGGCGTTTTCATCACCCACCGCGCCGCGCAGCTGGTTGAGCTGCCGCTCGAGCGCGGCCTTCTGGTCCCGCGCCGCCTGAACCTGCACGGCGAGACTGCGGGCAACCGCGGTCATCTCCGACCGCAGCCGGCCTTGCAAGGCATCGGCCCGGGCCTTGGCCGACTGCAGCTCCGGGTTGGCGGAGCCGAGCGAGGCGCTGAGCTCGGAAGCGCGCGCCGAGGCGGCGGCGGATTCCTGCACGAGCTGGCCGATGAGCGGCGAGGACAGGACCGCCGGTAGATCGGCCGGTGACACGTGACCTGCGATCGCCGCCTGTGCCTGGGCGAGAGCTCCTTCCTTCTCCGTGAGATCGCGTGACACCTGGACCAGCTCCGTGCTGGTTGCATCGAGCTGCTGCCGGTTCACCGTTTGCACCTGCGGGTTCGCAGAACCGTCGTCCGTCGACGGAGAGGCTTCTGCCAGGCCATGCGCGACACGATAGGCCTCCACCGCATCATCCTTCTGGCGCACCTCGTCGGCGAGGGAGGCCACCTGGCCTTGCAGCCAGTCATGGGCCCGCTGCATCGCCGCGTATTTCTCCTGCACCTTGAAGGCAAGAAACTGCTTCGCGAACTCATTGGCGATGCGCGCGCTGAGATCCGCGCTCTTGGTTGTGACGGCAATGCCGAGCAGGCGGGAGTGCGGTTGGTTGGAGAAGCTGATCTTGCTGCTGAGGATCGCAGAGGCGATGGTCTCCCGATCGCTCTGTGTCAGAGGCTGGCTGGGCTGCGGTGCCATCAGGTGGTGACGCGTCAGGAAGGCCTGGGCTTCGGCGCCGAGGCCGCCCGGCTTCGGCATGAACTCGGGATCTTTGGTCAGATCGAGTGCCTTGACTACACCCAAAGCAAGCGAGGGCGAGCTCAGGATATCGATCTGCGTGCGCATGAGGCTCGCGCTGTCCTCTGCATCGTTCGAGATGGCCTGGAGATCGCTCACCTGCGTGCGTTGCGGCTCGATGATGAGCGAGGCTTCGGCCGTATACAGCTTCGGCATCCGCTCGACGGCGGCCAAAGCCGCGCCTATGCCAAGGACGAGCGCGAGCACGATGAGCCAGAGGCGCCGACGCAAGATCGCAAAGAACCGGCCGAAGGGAACGGCGATCGGTTCGGCCGCAAAGCTCGCATCGAGCTGCGGTCCCGCCATCGCGAGCGACTCACGTCCGCTCATCGCGAGCGGAGAGCGATGAAATTCTTCGTCTTGCATGAAAGACACTCATCCTGATGCATCATGGGCGCGTTCGGTGTCGCGCCGCCGGCACAAGTAGCACCGTGTCCTGTAAATGCTCGATCATTCCTGTGGGCAGTTTTCCGGCTGAAAGATAACCCTTTCGGTTAGATCGACTTGGCGGAGCCACCGGATTAGCCAGATCAGACCAGCGATCAGGCAGTAACGACGAGGCTAGATCGCGGTCTTCACGAGATGCGGAGTGCAACGTGGCTCTCAAGATTGCGGTAGGTATTCCGACCGTTGGCCGAGCGGCCGTTCTGCAGGACATTCTTCGCCTGATGCCGCGGCAGACCCGGCAGCCCGACGGCATCTTTGTCTGCGGCAGCAAGCCGGATGACGTGGCCGGCCTCGACTCATTGCGCGACGTCACGGTGCTACTTGCGCCGGCGGGTCTGCCGCGCCAGCGCAACGCGCTGCTCAAGGCGGCCACGGATGCGGACGTCATGCTCTTCCTCGATGACGACTTCGTCATGGCGGAAGATTACGTTGCCGAGATCACGCGCGTCATGCAGACGGAGGCCGACGTCGTCGTCGCCACCGGCCATGTCGCGGCGGATGGCATCGGCGGGCCTGGGCTCTCCATCCCCGAGGCGGAGGAAGCCGTGCGTCGGGCAATCGGTCGGGCGCGCCAAGTGACGGCGACCTTTTCCGGCTATGGCTGCAACATGGCTGTTCGTCTCGCACCCATGCGTGCGCAGGAGATTTTCTTCGACGAGAGGCTGCCTCTCTACGGTTGGCAGGAAGACGTCGACCTGTCTCGTCGTCTGGGTCGCTATGGCCGGGTGGTCAAAGTGGAGGCGGCAGTCGGTGCGCATCTCGGCGTCAAGCTCGGGCGAAACTCGGGCTTGCGTCTCGGCTACTCGCAAGTCGCGAACCCACTGTATCTTGCTGGCAAGAAAGCAGGCTATCCACTCGGCCGAGCGCTGGAGCACATTGGACGAAATCTCGCAATGAACCTTCTCCGCGCGGCTCGCCCTGAGCCCTATGTCGACCGGCGCGGACGGCTTCGCGGCAATCTGCTCGCCATGCAGGATCTGCTGCGTCGGCGCATGATGCCGGAGCGCGTCCTCGACCTCTGAGGCGCCTCAGGCGGCGGCTCGGGCCGCCGCGGCAAGGTCAGGAAGCACGAACGACTGCGCCGATACCGCGTCATGCCCGGCCGCGCCCAGTCGCGCGCGCAGCGCCGCGTCTGCGGCCAAGCGCTGCAGCGCCTGAGCAGCTGCCGCGAGATCAGGCTCGGCCCACTGACTGCCGTGATAAACCGCGTCGGTATCCGCGACCGGTGTCAACCGGTAAGGCACGAGAAAGCTGTTGTCCGGCGTGGTGAAATCCATATTGCCGGACCATCCCGTCGCGACCACGGGGATGCCGCGCGAGAGCGCCTCTAACATCGGCAGGCCAAATCCTTCCGCCCGATGGAGGGAGAGCAGAACGTCGGCGCGCGCGTAGAGCGCATCGAGCGCCGCCTCGCTCAGAAACTCGCGGATCACCTGCACATTAGGGGCAGACAGGGCACCTCCGAGGCGCTGGTCCAGAGTCTCCATATCGGTGTCGCTCGCTGAGAGCTTGAGCAGAAGGCGCGCTTTCGCGTCTTGTCCGAACGCGGCCTGGAAGGCGCGAACGGCTCCTTCAGGGTTCTTTCGGGCGAAGCTCGACCGGCTGTCCGCCATCGCGAGGACGGTGAACTCTCCCCTCTGTTCTGCCTCTCGGCGGGCGGTCGCCGGTAGCCGATGGGGCACGACCGCTATGGGGCGCCGCATGGCTTTCCCAAGGCTCGCCTTGGCAAAGTCACTTGGCGCCCAGATCTCGTCGAGGATGGCGTCACACCCGATCCAGTCGGGAGGCGGATCCGGCAACTCCCACGCCCAGTAGCCGATGCGCCAAGCGTTGCGCGCGTGGGGCAAGACTGCCCCAACCAAACTCGCGGTCTGCGGGCCGCCTGAATGGAAGATGTAGGCGGAGGCGGGCTGGTGCGCCGCGCGATAGAACGGATTGCGCAAGGCCGGCGTCGCATCGACCATATCAACCCTAACGCCGAAGTCGCGGAGCGCACGCCATTGCAGCTCCGCGCCACGAGTGATGCCATTCTTCTTGCCAAAAGCAGCGACGATCGCAACCCGCTCGAAGCTACGCGGGCCCGTGTGCTTCCCCAAACGCTGGCGCACCCAAGTAGAACAGCCGGCCAGATAGCTTTCGCGCAAGTACCGCTTAAGCGTGCTCGTCATCGAGACTGGTTTCCGTCACGGTTCGGGGAAGGCGTGCCGCAGCGCGACGGGGCCGCGCTCGACGGGCAGAAGGGCGTGGTTGAGGTGGTTCCGTCAGGAGCAAGGCCATCGGAGCGAAGGTGCCGCCTTCCCGGGCGAAGACGAAGGACGAGATGGCCATGTCGACGGTGGTGGACTGCAAGGGCAGGTGTCCGCTCGCGCCCTGTCGAAGGGCATCCGCGAGAGCTGCCATCTCGGCCGGTGCGCTGCTGGCGCTGACCATGACGATCGGCTGATCGAATGCGGCGTTTCTCAAAGCGGCGACGTCCGACGAGAGTTGCGCGGTGCGCCCATGAACGTTGATCACAAGAAGATCAAATTCAGACGGTGTTGAAGACGCAATGGCCCTTTCGGCGCTATCGAAGGGTGTCACGCTCAGAGGCGATCCGCCCTGCGAGAATGCAGCCGTCATGCATTCTCGCGAAAGCTGATAAGGATCGATCAGAGCCATATGAATGACGGGATCCATCACCTGCTCAGCGCAAGAAAGCACGACGCAACGTCCAACCGAAGTGAGTGACGCGTCAGCTCGCGATCCTGGCGGTCGGCCGATCGTAAGCGTCCGTTGGGAGAACAAGGCAAAAATCTGGGCATGATCGGTTCGTCGCTCTCGGCTGCATGAGACGTCTCCCCAAGTAATCGAGTGCGCATAGGCAGGCAATTAACCTCCTATTCATCCCTAAGGAGGAGACAATCATGCGCAGTACAACTCTGCAAACGGTCCGGACGCGGCGTGTATGCCGGCCTTAATCGAGCCGACCCTGGCCGGAGGGAGACGGTTGGCGTCTCCCTCCTAGCGACGACCGGCGACGCGCTCAGGCACCCGAACGGTGTTCATTCATGGGATAGAGCTTGAGAGCATTGAACGCCGCCTGGGTCCGGTTGGTAGCGCCCATCTTCCGCATGATGTTGCGAATATGGACCTTGGCGGTGCTCTCACTCATGCCGAGTTCGTGCGCGATGATCTTGTTCGCCTTCCCCTGTTGAAGCTGTGCAAGGACGTCCCGCTGACGGCTGGTCAGGCGGAACTCGTTGTCTTCCGGAGGCGGCGCGGCGGGCGCCGGCTCGGAGAGCAGAAGGTCGACAGGGGCAAAGGTGCCCCCGGACTGCACGAAGCGGATGGCCGACAGCGTCATCCCAAGGCCCATGCTGCGGGTCGAGATGAACCCGCTCGCGCCGGCGCGCAGCGCGCCGCGGACGGTATTGATCTGACCCGACTCCTCAAGATCCGACAGAATTACGACGGGAAGATGCGGAGCGGCCTCTCGCAACTTCGTGATCTCCTCAAGGCACGCTTCATAGGAGTCGTGCGAGTGGAGCACCACGACGTCAAACTCCTTCACCTCCACAGCAAGAAGCTCCTCCGCCGAGGCGAAGGGCCGGATCACCAGCCGGGGCTGAGTTGCCGAGAGGACCTTCAGGATGCAATCGCGTGTGAGCGCAAAGCTGTCGATCCACCCAATGCGGGCATACTGGTCCGACCATTCCTCGGCAGGCAGATCTGCAGCTCCGAGCTTCACCCCTGCAAATGAATCGCCTGCACCCTCCGGCTGAGCCGAATTGATGTCGGACGCGCCGAAGACGGGCCAGGAACGTTCAACATGCGAGATCGACTGATCCATTGTGGCACCTCTGAGAAATTTCGTCGGGGCCACACTTATGTGCACCTACGGCAATTTCCCTAGTACGATTTTATCCATCGTCCGTCCGGGCGACAGGAGGAGGATTCCCCCACTCCCTGGCTGCCTGGACTAAGCCTTTCGATGAAACCTCCGGAGGTATTCGGAGTGCGATCCCGATGCCGTTCCATGACACGCACTAACAATCCGTTGCAAACTCAATTCAAAAGTTATCCTATTGTTGAGTGCCAAGAAACTGCTCAGCGTTAAGGGCAACTTGCGTGCGGTTGGCGACGCCCATCTTTTGCATAATGTTGCGGACATGCACTTTGACGGTACTTGCGCTCATGCCGAGTTCGTCGGCGATCAGCTTGTTCGGTCGTCCGTAGCGGATGAGATCCAATACGGCTTGCTCACGCTGGGTCAGTCGCGTTTCGCTGCCCCGCCGGTTGCTAACCGCGGGCGACGGCGCGCTGTCGAGGAACAGGAAGTCGCGCGGCACGAAAGTGCCGCCGGAATGCACCAGGCTGAGCGCCGAGATCATCATCTGCAGGCCCGTCCGCCGGGTCAGGATGAAACCCGAGACCCCCAGCGAGAGAATGTCCCGGACCAGCGTCGGCGGCAGCGTGATGGCATCGGACAGAACGACGAGCCTAGCTTCCGGATAGGCGCTGCGTACGGCCTCAAGATGAGTGATGTCGACGGTGGTTTCCCCGTGAGAGTAAATGATCACGAGGCCGGGCGACTGTTCGCCCGCCGCCAAGCACGCCTCGAGAGACTCAAAGGCTTGGATCGCGAGGCTGGGCTGGGCCGATAGCACGGCGGCCACGAGGCATTCGCGGCTGAGCCGAGCAGGGTCGAGCCAAACCATCGATGAAGGCGCGCCGTCCGTGATCACGCCCGGATCGCTAGCATCAAGGCCCACCGCTCTGCTCCCGAGAGCCGCGGAGGAGTCGGCATCGTTGGTCAAGAGTCTGTTCCTCGAATCACGCGATGGGCAGTTTTGTTGCATCGCAAAATCTGCCCTGATGCTGTATCGCTCGTGCGATGTTCATGTCCGGGCAGCGTGTGTGAGAGAAGCCTCAAACGGGGTTCCTGTCGCCGCGCGAAATGGTGGCCGGCTGCGAGCACCTCCAACGTGTACTAACGGTCTCGCAGACCGGTGAGAGAAGAATGACATCGTTTTTTTTATGCTGCTGGGGTGAAAGGGGCAGTTTACCCCTGCTGAAGGCCAAAATTCGGCTAAAAGACGTAATTTTTGTTTTCTATCGCAAAAATAGGACAAAAACATACGCCTAAAGGCTTAATACCACATGGCAGTGTTCATCACCCTCTGTTAGCATTTATCCCTCCATGTGCACACAAACGTGATGTGTCATGCACCACGCGACAGCCTGGTCCCTTCAAAGGTTGAAGAAGCTGAAACGATTGTTGTGAAGAGAGCTCGCGGAAACGCGAAGCGTATCATCAGGGATATCCTCAAAATCGTGGTGTTTGCAGAGTGCCGCCGAGTAGGCTGCGAACCTTCTCCTAAGGGAGAGGTTGGCGGCCTGTTCCAGTGAGGGGCGGGACGAGGCAGAAGTTTTGTGATGGATGCCGCGCGTCGGCCAGGCGGGGTCGCATTGGCTCTTCCGGCGTCAGACAGCACGTTCTGGGCAGCGGCACCGCCAGGCGCTCCTTCCTTCTACCGAGTGGCGAGCCTTTACGGCGCCCACGACGGATTGGATCTGGAAGGTGCCGCAGGTAACGGCAGTGTGATCAGTTGATCAGTGCCGTAGCGGCTGAACCGGCTTTGCTCTCTGGGGGTGCGCTGCGTCTTTCGCCACTTGGTTGCGCGAGGAAGTCCCTCTTGTCTGGACATTCGCCGTGGCCGGGATTGCAGGCTGAGGTTAGACCCGGTCCTGGTGAGCGGGGGCTCCGCCGCCTCGCTTCTACCCTTTCCGGCCGATTTCCTCTCGAGAAGACGGGGGGGGGGCGGCACGCGCCGAGAGACTTCTCGGGGCGCGGCCGCCTCCGGCGCTCACAAAATGCCGTACCGGTCGAAGACCTCGCGCAGGGAGGTGCCTTGGCGCAGAGCGGCCAGCGTATCGTTCTCGCCGCGGAGCTTTTCGGCGGCGAGCCGTAGCACCTCAGCTTCGATCGCCTTCGGCACCACAACCAGCCCGTCCGCGTCCCCGAACACGAGATCCCCAGTTTCGACGGCCACGCCCGCGCATTCGATCGGCACGTCGATCGCCATGACGCGCGCGCGTCCCTTGCTGTCGAGCGGCGCGACCCCGCCATGGAAGACGGGGAAGCCCATGGCGCGGATGGCCCTGATATCGCGCACGCACCCATCCATCACCGCGCCCGCAGCTCCGCGCACCTGCGAGGCCGTGGACAGCAACTCGCCCCAGGGCGCAACGCGCATCGGATTGCTGCAGGCGAAGACGGGGATCTCATCCGTCTTGAGCGTATCGATCAGCTCGATCTCAAGATCATAAGGATTCACGCCGGACTCGACATGATAGACTTCCATATAGGCGGCCGTACGCGCGCGGCCGACCATGATCTGCGCCTCGTCCAGCGGCCGAATGCGCGACGGCAGTGCTTGCCGTCGGTAGCCGGTTTGATCGAGACAATCCGAAAGGAGCGCGGAAAACATCGTTTCGCGCAGTTCCGCAATGGAAGGGGCGGTCATAGTCCTATCTCCTGTTGGCGGCATGCGCCGGGGCGCGCGGGGTTTTCTGCTGCGTGCGGCTTGCCTCCGCGACGTCCCGTTCGGAGGCGTTGACGAGGGTGAGCATGGCGGCGGAAGCCGCGGGGGCATCGCGTTGCGTGATCGCTTCCAGCACCATGCGATGCAGCGGCAGCGAAGCCTGCTGCCCCTGGGGTGCATCGAGCGACAGCCGCAACGTGATGTCGAGCGCGACGGTGATGGCCTGCCCGAGTGCCTGGAACAGTGCATTACCCACACTGCCGAGGATGAGGCGGTGAAAGCGGGCATCGGGTTCGAGAAAGCGCTGCGTATCCTCCCCGGCCGCGACCATGTCGGCCAGCGCCCCCGAAAGATCCCGCAGCTGGCCGGCGCCGATGCGGGTCGCGGCGAGCGCGGCCGCCGCGGGTTCGATGACGCGACGCAGTTCGAAGAGCTCGCGCACGAAGGTCTCGCGATCTCCTCCTTGCGAGCGCCAATGCAGTATGTCGGGATCGAGCAGATTCCACTCCGTCTCCGGCCGCACGCGGCCGCCGGCGCGGGAGCGGATGTCGATGAGATTCTTGCTGACGAGAACACGCAAGGCTTCACGCAGCACGCTGCGGCTGACGTCGAGCTTTTCGCACCACTCCGTCTCGTTCGGCAGGGGGGCGCCGGGCGGGTAGTGGCGGCTGAGAATGTCCTGCCCGATGGTGTCGACGACCTGGTCGACCAGGGACCGTTTGCGGCGGCGGGGCAGGGGCGTCATGCGGATGCCTTCCGGTAGAGCAGCATGAGGGGAGCGGTGACAATGCCGATCACGGCGAGCAGGACGACCCCAACGGTCGCTCCCATGCCGAAGTTCGTCTGATTGAAGGCGAGGCGGTAGATGTAAAATTCCATGGTGGTGGTACTAAAACCGGGCCCTCCCCCTGTCATGACAAAAATCAAGCTGAACAGCGCGGTGAAGGCCGCGATCAGAGTGATGATGCTGGTGAATACGATGAAGCGCGTCATCAACGGCAGGATGATGCGGCGGACGACGGAGAGGATGCCGGCGCCGTCGATGGTGGCGGCTTCGAAGATGCTGGTGTCGATGGTGGATAGACCGATCAGGAAGATCAGGGTGTTCTGGCCGATCTGCGACCAGATGAAGGTGAGGGCGATTGGAATGATCGCCGTGTGCACGCTGCCCAGAGGATCGATGTGGAATCGCCCAAGGCCGAGCAGGTCAAGGCATTGATTGATCATACCATCGGAAGAATAGACGCGGAGCCAGACGATGCCGACGACAACCCATGACAGGGTTGCGGGCAGGAAGATGAGTGCCCGCACCCATCGCCAGCCCGGCGGCTCCATGGCAATGACGATGGCAATGGCGAAGGGGAGGAGGACGGCGAAGGGCACGGCGAGCAGCAGGAGCAGGTTGTTGACCAGGACGCTCGCGAAATCGGGGCTGTGCAGCAGCGCCAGATAGTTGCCGATGCCGTTCCAACTGGCTTCCAGCCCATCCCATTGGGTCAGACTAAAATAGAGCGTCTGGCAGATAGGCAGGATGAGCAGGAAACCCCAGAGCACCAGAAGCGGCAGTGTAAAGGCAAGCCCCGCCCTTTGCCGGTGCCGCTGGAAACGGGCGCGCCGCCGGGAAGGCAGAGGCGAATTGCTAGAAGCGAGGCTTGCCGAGGCAGACATCAGTGCTTCTGGTCCGCAGGCAGGTTGTTCCAGGCGTCCTGCATTTTCTGCAGCGCGTCTGGCACCGTCATTTGCTGTGCGAAGGCGGCATCGAGCACACGCTGCCCGACATCGACCAGCGGTGGCTGGATGACGTTGTCGATCATCGGCACGGCCGTGAATCCCTGCTTCTCTGTCAGCGCGAAAAGATCGGCATAGAGCGGGTTGGCCGCGGCATAGCCATCCCGCGCCGGCACAAGACCGCTCTGCGCGAGGATCTTCTGCGCCTCTCCGCTCATCAGAAAGTTGAGGAAGGCCAAGGCATCCGCCTTGTTCTTGGAGGATTTGAGCAAGGACAGCCCATCCCCGGGCAGTTCCACCACGGTCTTGGTGGGCGTGTTGGAGAAGGGCAGCGGGAAGACGCCGAGGGACTGTCCCATCTTGTCGTAGAGCTGCTGAAGGTTCCAATTGCCATCGACGATCATCGCCGCCTTTCCGGCGGCGAATTTCATCAGGATGTCCGCAGTCGTCAGAACATCCTTGTTGGTGCATCCGTCCTTGTGGAGATCGGCCCACTTTTGCACCTGGGCGATGATCGCGGGCGAGGTCCAGGGGATCTTGCCGTTGACGAGACCTTCCCACTGGTCGACGGGATAGGCGCCTGCCATGAGATAGCTGAGATCGTAGAAGGGGTAGAATTCCGAGCTCAACGCTTGGCTGTCACTGCCGTAGAGCATCGGATCGACGCCGAGGGCGCGGATTTTTTGGCAGGCGGTGGCGAGTTCCGTCCAGCTCCGGGGCGGCCCGTCCAACCCCGCCTTCTTGATCAGATCCTTGTTGTAGAAGCCGATGTAGAACTGATCCTCCAGAGGCAAAACATAGAGCGCCTTCGACGTGTCGAAATCAGCCGAGGCCCACCGCAAGCCCTTCATCTGATTGAGTACCTCGGCCGGCAGCAGCGGCCGAAGATTCGCCAGTAGATGCGCATATTTGAGATCCCATACGCCGGTCCACATCACTGCGATGTCGGGCGCGGTGTGCGAAATGGAAGCGGCAGTGAGCAAGGCGAAGTAGTTGTCGGCCGGCTGACTGACGACCTTGACCGTGACGGTGGGGTCCGCCTTCTCGAAGGCAGCGACGACGGCATTGAGGGCTGTCGCATTCACCTCCGTTCCGTAGTTGTGCCAGATCGTGATGGTGCCGGCATCGGCGCCTGACGCTGCCGCCGCGACGCTCGCACCGAGGGCGAGCCCGCCCAGAACGAAATGTCGCAGCCTGGCTCGGAAGCTCTGGCGTCTGCCACACGGGGTATTCTGATGTCGCGTCATGGACTCTCCCTCCTCACAGTGGTTGCACGCACGCCGGGCTTCTTTGGTCTTCGAGACCGATCAGAACGTCCTTGAATAAAGCATATGATATGTTTTAATGGAGATGGCCCGCTGTCAACAAGAATCCGCAAGAGGGCGCTGGTTTCTGCCGAGGAGCATGCGATGGACATGAATGACGCCCTCTATCCCAGCTTGAAGGGCCGTCCCGTTCTGATCACGGGAGGGGCTTCGGGGATCGGCGAAAGCATCGTCGAGCATTTTGCGATGCAGCAGGCACGGGTGACCTTTCTCGACCGTCAGCGTGATGCCGGAGAGGCGCTGGCCGACCGCATCGGGGCCCGCGGGATGGATCGCCCCCTCTTCATTCCCTGCGACCTCAAGGACCTCGACTCGCTCAGCAGCGCCATTGCGCGGTCAAGCACGCTTCAAGGGGCGCCTCTCGTCCTCGTCAACAATGCGGGGAACGACGACCGGCACAAGATTGAGGAAGTCACACCCGCCTATTGGCAGGACAGGATGGAGACCAATCTGCGCCATCAGTTCTTCGCCGCTCAGGCGGTGCGGCCTGGCATGAAAACTGCGGGCGGCGGATCGATCATCAACTTCAGCTCGATCAGCTGGTTCGCTGGCGAGACGAACTACGTGGCATACGTCACTGCCAAAGCCGGGATCAGCGGGATGACCAAGGGGATGGCGCGGGAGCTTGGCCCGGAGCGTATTCGCGTCAATGCCGTGGTGCCCGGCTGGGTCATGACCAAGCGGCAGGTCGAACTCTGGTTGGACGAAGACGGCGAAAGGCAGATCAGAGAACGGCAATGCCTGCCGGACAAGGTGATGCCAGCCGATCTCGCACGCATGGTGCTTTGGCTCGCGGCCGATGACAGCCGCATGTGCACGGCACAGCATTTCGTCGTAGATGCCGGCTGGATCTGAGGCGATCGCCCGATGAAAGGATTGCTCGGCACCCGTGGTCGGTTCGCCGCCTCTTGCGTGCTCGGCCTGGTGCTGGTGCTGATGCTGTTTCCCTTCGTCACCATCGCGGAAGGCTCGCTGGACTATGCCGGCCATCTCTCCCTGCGCAATTGGCAAGTGCTGTTTCGGAGCCTGCCGGTCGCGCAGCAGCTGCTGAACTCGACGATCGTGACGGTTGGCTCGGTGGCCGTCATCCTCGTCGTCAGCGCGCTTGCGGCCTTCGCGCTGACCAAGCTGCGCGTGCCGCGCGGTGGCGCGCTGCTCGGCCTGATCGGCGCCAGCATGATGATTCCGATGCAGTCGATGATCCTCACCGAGTTCATCAACTTCGCTTCAATCGAGCTGTCGGGTAACTTTCTCTCGGTCATCGCGACCTATGCGGCGCTCGGCATTCCCTTCGGCACCTTCCTCATGACCTCCTTCATGCGCGATCTGCCGGACGAACTGGTGGAAGCTGCCGAGATCGACGGCATGCCCTATTGGCGCATCTTTCTCAGCGTCATCCTGCCCCTGTCCACGCCGGCGCTGCTGGCCGTGGGCGTGCTGCAATTCATCCAGATCTGGGACGATCTGCTGGTGGCGCTCATCTTCCTGCAGGAGCCCGCCGTGCGCACCATCACGGTGGGCCTCGCCGTGCTGCAATCGGGCAGGGTGCTCGATATTCCCGTGCTGCTCGCGGGCTCCCTGCTCAGCGCGCTGCCGGCGATGCTCGCCTATCTTCTCTTTCAGCGGGCGCTGATCGGCGGGCTCATGCTCGGCATCGGCAAATGACCCCGCTCGACCTCGGAGACCTCTGATGACTGTGAAGCGCTTGCGTTCCCAGGCTTGGTTCGGGGGTGACGGCAAGAACGCCATCATGCACCGTTCCTGGATGAAGAATCAGGGCATGGCGCCGGACGCCTTTGATGGCCGTCCTGTCATCGGCATCTGCAACACCTGGTCGGAGCTGACGCCCTGCAATGCCCATTTGCGGGACCTCGCCGAGCGGGTGAAGCGTGGAGTCTATGAGGCAGGTGGCTTTCCCGTGGAGTTTCCGGTGATGTCGCTTGGCGAATCCAATTTGCGGCCGACCGCCATGCTGTTCCGTAATCTCGCTTCCATGGACGTCGAGGAAGCGATTCGGGGTAATCCGATCGACGGTGTGGTGCTGCTCGTCGGCTGCGACAAGACGACACCGTCCCTGCTGATGGGCGCGGCCTCTTGTGACCTGCCAACCATAGTACTCTCGGGCGGGCCGATGCTGAATGGCCGCGTGCGCGGGGAGGTGGTGGGCTCGGGCACCGCCGTCTGGCGCTACAGTGAGGCGGTGAAGGCTGGGCAGATGAGCCTGAAGGACTTCATGGATGCGGAAGCCGGCATGGCGCGCTCCGCAGGCAGTTGCATGACCATGGGCACGGCCTCCACCATGGCCAGCATGGTCGAGGCGCTCGGCGTGGCACTGCCGGAGAATGCCGCGTTGCCCGCCGTCGACGCACGGCGCGGCGTATTGGCCCAGCTCACCGGCCGCCGCATCGTTGAGATGGTGCGGGAGGATCTCACGCTGTCGCGCATCCTGGTGCCGGCCGCCTTCCGCAACGCCATCCGCGTCAATGGCGCGATCGGCGGTTCGACCAATGCCGTGCTCCACCTGCTGGCGATCGCCGGGCGCATTGGCGTGCCGCTGTCGCTCGATGATTGGGATTCGCTCGGCCGCGATGTGCCGACAGTCGTCGACCTGCAGCCTTCAGGCCGCTTCCTGATGGAGGAATTCTGCTACGCCGGCGGCCTGCCGGTGGTGATGAAGATGCTGGTGGAGGCCGGCCTGCTGGAAGGCGATACGCCGAGCGTCACGGGCCGCACGATCTGGGAGAACGTTCAGCATGCCGAGAATTTCGACCCCGAGGTCATTCGGCCTCTGGACGCGCCTTTGACGACGCAAGGCGGCATCGCCGTGCTGCGCGGCAATCTGGCCCCTGGCGGTGCGGTTCTCAAACCCTCCGCGGCCACCGAAAGCCTGATGCGGCATCGCGGCCGCGCGGTCGTCTTCACCTCGATCGACGACTATCATCGCCGCATCAATGATCCCGATCTGGATATCGACGAAACCTCCGTCATGGTGTTGCAGAACTGCGGACCGCGCGGCTATCCGGGCATGGCCGAGGTCGGCAACATGGGCCTGCCGCCGAAGCTGTTGGCGCGGGGCATCACCGACATGGTGCGCATTTCCGACGCACGCATGTCCGGCACGGCCTATGGCACCGTGGTTCTGCACGTCGCTCCTGAGGCCGCCGCCGGTGGCCCACTGGCGTTGGTGGAGGAGGGCGACACGATTCTGCTCGACGTGCCGGAGCGGCGTCTGGAGCTGGAGGTTTCGGACGCCGAACTCGCGCGTCGCCGCGCCGCCTGGCAGCCGCCAGGGCCGCCAGCCTCGGGCTATCAGGGCCTGTACGTTCGTCACGTGATGCAGGCCGATCAGGGTGCGGATTTCGATTTCCTGCTGGGCTGCCGGGGCGCGGGTATTCCGGCGCAGTCGCACTGAAGGCGCAGCCTCCCCAACGGCGGTGGCCTCGGTTAGTCCGGTGGGGCAGTCACGTCGCGACCATGATCTTGAGATGATGCCCGGCCGGATCGAGCAGGGCTTCAAAGCCCTGGCGCACGACGTCTGCCGCGTCGATCTGCGCGGTGACGATGCGTTCGACCGGAAAGATTCCGGCGGAGATCATACGCGCGATGCGCGGCCAGATCTGCACCGGATAGCACCAAGTCGCCTCGATGCTGATATCCTTCAACGCCCATAGCATCGGCTCCACAGAAGCGCTGCGCACATGCAGCCCGGCCTGCACCACGACGCCCTGGCGCCGCACTGCCTTCACGCAGGCGTTGAGCGAGCCCTCGTGGCCGACGCATTCCAATGCGGTATCGACTCCTACGCCACTCTCGGTGTTGTCACGGACGACCTGGACGAGATCCTGGGACCTGGGATCAATCGGAATGACGCCCGGGACGATCTCCTGGGCTTTGCGCAGCCGGTTCGGGTTGGGCTCCGAGATGAACAGGGTGCTGGCCCCAGCCGCGCGCGCCGCCAGAAGGGTGAGGGCCCCGATTGGGCCGGCGCCTGAGACGAGCACGGACGACCCTGCCTGCACGCGGCCGCGGTCCACGGCATAGACCGCGACCGCCGCAGGTTCGATGAGTGCTGCTTGTACCTCCGTCAATCCGGCAGGCACGGGAATCACGTTGGCGGCCTGCAGCGCGGCCTCTTCGCCCATGCCACCCCAGGGGTGGGAAAGACCGATGACGCCGAGCTTCTCGCTCAAATGCAACAGCCCGCGGCGCGCATAGTAGTCGTCCTCTGGCGCCAGGAGCGGTTGGATCGACACCAGATCACCTGGCTTCACATGCCGCACAGCGGCGCCAACCTCCCGCACCCTCGCCGAGAACTCATGGCCGAGAATTTGTGGCAGGACTGCGCCCGTCAACGCATTCGGCTCCTTCGGCGTGACGATGGGCCCTGCGATGTATTCGTGCAGATCCGTGCCGCAAATGCCGCACATGGCGGGGGCGACCCGGACCTCGCTCTCACCGAGCGGGCCTGTCGGACCTGGCACGTCTTCGACCCTGATGTCACCCTTGCTATAAAACCGGACAGCGCGCATGACCCTTCTTCCCCCTACGATCTTACTGTGCGGTGTAACCACCGTCGCAGACGAGGCTGGCGCCCGTCACGAAACGAGCTTCATCTGACGCCAAGAAGAGCACGCAATTTGCGACGTCCACCGGCTCGCCCAGGGTCAATGGATGCTTAGCCTTCATCATGTCGAGGTAATGCTCCAGACCGCCAGGATATGTTTCGCCGGCTTTCATGAACAGTGGCGTCTTGGTTGAACCTGGGTGGACGCAGTTCACCCGGATGCCGTAGCGGGCGTAGCAGAGCGCATCGGTCTTGGTCATGAGCAGCACGGCGCCCTTGGTCGCGTGATAGGGGGGAAGATCGTCGTTTCCCACGAGGCCGTAGATCGAGGAGAAATTCACGATCGCACCGCTTTTGGCGGCGACCATGTGCTTCAGCACGTGTTTCGAGCAAAGGAAAACACCGCGCACGTTGACCGCGAATACGGCATCCCACTCCTCGAGGCTCAGTTCGTGGGTAAACTTGTTCGCGCCGGGGATCGCCGCATTATTGACCAAAACATCAATGCGGCCCCAACGATCCACCACCTGCTGCACGGCCGCGGCGACACTTGCCTCGTCGCGCACGTCGACCTCAAAAGCGGCAGCATCCACCCCCATCTTGACGAGCGCCTCCGCGGTGTGGCGGCCGTTCTCCGCGCTGATTTCGAAGACCGCAACCTGTGCGCCCTCTTCCGCGAAGCGCCGGCACGTCGCCTCCCCAATGCCGGTACCTCCACCAGTCACGATCGCGATCTTGTTCTGCAAGCGACCCATGGGTCCCTCCCATATTTTTAGCGATTATCCATCCGCTTCAGGAAAGAATGGATGGATACCTTGTCCCAGATGCCCGCCTTCTTGAACGGGTCCGCATCATGAAAGCTTTGGACCTCTTGCTGGGTTTCCGCGTCCACCAGAAAGAAGCTGCCGATCATCGTCTCGTGGTCGTTAGCAAGCAAGGGGCCGGAGACCAGGATGCGCACCGGTGCCTGGCCGAGATAAGACTTGTGCGCGTCGTAATGCGCAAGCCGATCTTGCACGGCGCCCGGCTTGTCCAGGCAATGGATGATGAAATGCATGTGTCGCTCCGCTACTAGGTAATTGAATAGCCTGCATCCACCATCAGGAGATGTCCGTTGATGCCGGACGCGGCATCCGAACATAGAAAGCCGACGGCCGTGGCTATTTCCTGCTTCCGCAGCAGCCGGCCGTTCGGCATGTCCTCCAGCCAGAGTCGCATGACTTCGGGGCGTGTCCGGCCGACCTCGGCGAGCATCTCGGTGTCGGTGTAGCCTGGGCCTACGGCATTGACCCGAACGCCCTGCCGCCCCCATTCGATACCGAGAACCCGCGCCATATGCGCGACGCCGGCTTTTGCGACGTCGTAGGCGACATGCTGCTCGGGACGAACGACCTTGACCCCTGCAATAGAGGAGGTGAGGACGATCGCCCCTGCGCCACGCGCCAGCATCGGCCGTGCAAAGGCCCGTGCGCTGTAGAAGCTGCCGTCGAGATTGACCGCGAGTGCACGACGCCAGGTTGGTTCATCATGATCGATGGCCGGCCGTTCATAGCTCATGCCAGCATTGGCGGCGAGGATGTCCACGCTGCCATGCCGTTCGACTACAGTTGCCGCCGCCGCGTCGAGTGAGGCAGCGTTCGTCACGTCCAGGGTGAGCCATGAGGTTCGTGTGCCCTGCGGATCGAGCGCGTGCGCTGTCTCCTTGACGGCTTCGGTCAGATCGGCGAGCACGACCGTCGCACCGAGGCCGAGGAAATGTTCAGCGATCGTCGCGCCGATACCGCGCTGCGCCCCGGTGACGACGGCAACGCGACCATCAAGCCTGAATAGTGCCGCAGGGTCCATTGGATCCTCCTGTCTTCCGTCTAGCGCCGCACATAGGCGGCGGCGGCGAGAACGATGACCAGGCCCTTCAGAATGATCTGAAATTGGATCGGCAGGCCGATGAGCAGTACGACATTGGATGCGAGCATCAGAACCGCCGCGCCGGCGAGTGCGCCGGGAATCGTCCCGCGTCCCCCGGAAAGTGCGGCGCCGCCGATGACCGCCGCGACGATGCTGTCGAGCTCGAAGCCGCGGCCTACCTGGTTGTCGACGATCTCGGCATAGCCGCCGAGGATGATGCCGGCGATGGCAGCCAGGATACCTGATGCCACATAGGCGCCGATGACGATCGTATCGACGCGGTAGCCGAGGAGATGAGCCGTCGCACGGTTTCCCCCGACGATGAGGAACCGCCGCCCGAGAACTGTCCGATGCACGACGAAGCCGACGAAGACGGCTGTCACCACCAGCACCGGCAGATTGATGGGTATGCCATGCCACGTCCCGGCACCGACGACCCGCAGGAAGTGCGGCAGGCCGCCCGTCGGTGCACCCTTGGTCCAAGCGAAGCGCAGGCCTTGCAGCACGATCATGCTGGCGAGCGTCGCTAGAAAGGGTGAAACTTGGCGCTTGGTGACGAGCAGACCGTTGACGAGGCCGGTCAACGCACCGATCACGATGGCCACGAGAATGATTGCTGGCACCGCGACTGGACTGCCGGCGAAGCTGGTGCCGACCACGGCCGCTGTCGCCATCACGGAGGCCACTGAAAGATCGAGCCCGCCGGTCATGATGACGACAGCCTGGCCCAGTGTCACGATCGCGAGCGGCACGGTCTGAAGCACAAGGTTCGAGAGGTTCTCTCCGCCCAGAAACGACGGCGCGACGATGCCCGAGATCAGGAGCAGGAGGATGAGAAAGACGAAAATGCCGTACTGACTGCCGAGTTTGGCGAATTTGGCAGTGCCCGGGGGATGCGCCATCGTTGCGGAGTTGACTGCCGTCGGTCGGACTTCGGTTGTCATGCCTCCCTCCGACGCTCACGGTAGACGGATACGGCAAGCATGATGATGAGGCCCTGCACCACGAGCTGCACTTCCGAAGAGACGTGAAGAAAATTGAGGAAGTTGTTGAGAAGCGCAACGAGGTAGGCGCCAAGCAGCGTGCCGATGACGCCGCCTCGTCCTCCGTTCAGCATGGTTCCGCCGACGACGACGGGGGTGACGGAAGCGAGGGTGTAGTTCTGTCCAGCGTAGGGTTGGCCGGTGCCGAACCGCGCCACGAGATAGATGGCGGTGACGGCCGCGAAAAAGCCCGACAAGGCGTAGACGAGGATGAGCGTGCGACGCACCGGCAGGCCGAGCAATACCGCCGCAGCGCGATCATCCCCAAGCGCGTAGATGGTGCGGCCCGTCGCCGTGCGGCGGAGAAGGAGGCTCGCGAGCAGATAGATGAGAACGCAGATCGTCGCCCCGACGGATATGTCATAGACACGTCCATAGGCGAGAAAATCAAATCCATCCGGTACGCCACCGACCGGCGCCAGCGCATAGAGCAGGGCCGCGCCCTGCAGAATGGCGCCCATGCCGAGCGTCACGATCAGGGGATGCACGCGAAGGAAGACGACGCCAAGACCATTCATCACACCGACGAGCAGCCCAAGAAGCAGAACCCCGCCGCACACCGGCAGGACGAGATCACCATTGCTGTTGATGAGGCCTGAGGTCAGCACTGACAGCAGGCTGATGAGCGATCCGACCGAGAGATCGATGCCACCGGTCAGGATCGCGAGGGTCTGGCCCAGGGCCACAAGCGCAAGATCCGTCGACTGTTCGTAGACGTTCAGGATGTTGTTGAGCGTCCCAAAGCGAGCGGCGACGACGCAGCCGAGTAATCCGATGGCGAGAATCAGGCCGAGCACGATCCCAAGGCGTGCCGCCTGCTCCGGCAATGCGCGGCGCGGCGGCGGGGGTGCTGAGTTGGGCGTTGCCGTTGCGGTCATCTTTCGAACCTCTCAAGCCGCGCGGCGATCATGCGTTGCAAGATCGATGACGGCCTCTTCGCTGATGGCGTCCTTCTCCAGAAGTCCGGTGACGACGCCCTCACGCATCACGTAGACGCGGTCCGACATGCCGACTACTTCGGGCAGTTCGGAACTGATCATGAGAATGGCTATCCCCCGAGCGGCTAGGCCGCGCATGATGCGGTAGATCTCCGTCCGCGCTCCGACATCGACACCGCGCGTCGGCTCGTCGAGGATGAGCACGCGGTTGCACGCGCGGGCCCACCGGGCGATCAAGACCTTTTGCTGGTTCCCGCCGGACATGGTGGCGACCGGTGTGTTCGGTCCCCGGCAGGCGATCTGGTAGGCGGCAATATCCTCCTCGGCCAAGTCGCGCTCACGTTCGCGGTCCAGGAACGGACCCCGCTCGACCCGCGCGAGGCTCGCCGCGGTGATGTTGGCGCCGACGTTCTGCAGCATTGCCAACCCTTGGCCTTTGCGATCCTCGGTCAGAAAACCGATTCCGAGCCCAATGGCGCGGGCCGGAGTCATGCTGTCGAAGGTTTGGTCGCCGATCGTTATCTGCCCAGCCTCCATCGGCAGCCCGCCGAAGATCGCCATGGCGAGTTCGGAGCGACCGGATCCAACCATGCCGGCAAGGCCGGTGATCAAACCAGCCCGCAGTTCGATGCTGCAGCCTCGCACGCGGGTACCGAGGCGGATGTTTTCGGCGGACAGAACCACGTGGCCGAGCGTAGGGCTCGCGTTTCCAGGTGGAAACAGGTGGCTGAGATCGCGGCCGACCATGAGGGTGATGAGCTCGTCGCGCGTCACACCCCTGACGTTTCGGGTTGCAACCCACCGGCCATCCTTGATGACCGTGAGACGATCGCAGAGGCTGAAGATCTCCTCCAAGCGGTGCGAGATGTAGATGATCGCGACGCCCTCATCGCGAAGTCTCCGCAGCCGGTCGAACAGCAACTCCACCTCGCGACCGGCAATCACGGCCGTGGGCTCGTCGAGGATCAGCACCCGGGGCTTGTCCACCATGGCTTTCGCAATCTCGACCATCTGCTGATCGGCGACGCTGAGTCCGCTCACCGGCTGGCGCACGTCAAGCGACACGCCGAGGCGCCCGAGGATCTCCGCTGCCCGACGTTCCGCGCGCCGATGGTCCACAAGGCCGAGGCGGTTGCGCGGCATGTGACCCAGGAAGACGTTCTCTGCGATCGACATATGGGGAAAGAGCACAAACTCCTGATAGATGACGTGGATGCCCGCCGCTTTGGCTTGGGCAGGCCCTGGCCAACTCACCGGTCGGCCATCGAGTCGGATCTCGCCCTCATCCGGCAATTGCACGCCCGCGATGATTTTCGTCAGCGTAGACTTGCCGGCGCCGTTCTCGCCGACCAGAGCGTGGATCTCTCCAGATTGCACCTCGAGATCCACCCCGGCGAGCGCCTGCACGCCGGGGAACGCCTTATGGATGCCGGTGACCGACAGCATGATCACCTCAATGCGGGTATTGAATATGCGCCGTGGCCGGATCGTAGTCGGGTCCGAGATCGTTACTTATCAGATAGTTGGACGGCTTGTTCGGCATCGCGAGCGAGGCGAAGGGAACATCGCCTTTGATAGAGGGTGTTTCATCACCCTCCGTGACCGCGATTTGCGAGTTGACCGTAGAGTTGAACGGCACGGAGGCACCGCTCAGGATCTTGAGGGCGATCTCGATCGCCGTGCGATACTGCGCTGGCGGATCACTGATCTCCAGCATAGGGATCTTGTATTTGAGGGCCAGTAGGATAGGCCCGTTCACGTCCGCGGTGGTGTGCATCGGAATCTCGCCGGTTTTGAAGCCAGCTTCGACGAAGGCCTCGACCGATCCGGGAACCTGCAGCCCGTGGGCAGACCATACCGCGTCGATCTTGCGTCCGTATTTCGCCACGACCGCCTGCATGACTTGCTTGCCCTTCACAGGGCTCCAGTCGGAATAGACGGTGTCGAGAATGTTGATGCCGGGATATTGCGCGAAGATCTCCTTGGCCGGATTCATGCGGTTTTCGTTGGGGCTCGATCCGGCTTGGCCGCCGAGGAGAACGATGTTGCCCTTGCCGTTGAGCTTCTCGACGATCCACTGCGCCCACAGCCGCCCCATCATTGGATCCGAAGCGTTGACGAAGGTCACGAAGTGATCGGAGGTAACGCGTCGGTCCAGCATCATCACGGGAATGCCTTGGCGCATCACGCGGCTGACCACGGGATCAAGCGCCTTTTCGGTGTTCGCGCTGACGATCAGCAGGTCAACCCCTTGAGAGGCGAGGTCTTGGACGTCAGACACCTGCCTTGCGTCATCATGCTGGGCGTCCGTTATCATGAGGCGTTTGACGACGTCCTTGTGATCCTCCGCGCCCTGCTTCAACTCGTCGAGCGCCACCACGCGCCAGCTGTCGCCGAGGCCCGCATTCGAGAAGCCGATGACGTAGGGAGGGGCCTTCTTGTATTTCTTGGTGTCGATGATGCGCGTCGTCAGCGCCGGGTTGAACAGTTCGGTGCGCGGTGCGCCTTGATATCCGGCGGCAGCCGGTGCACCCGCGGCCCGCGCGGGTTTGAAAGCGCCATCGAGAAGCGTGGCGCCGCCGATGGCCGCAGTGCTCACCATGGCCATGCGACGGCCAAAAGACATCCGCTTCGAATGCTCGTCCATGTTTCCTCCTTGGGGTTCTTCCGCCAATGGATTTTCGATTTTCTTGTGTAACCGCACGAGAGCTCATGGTCTCGATTGGAGATGAACCTACGAAGCCCGATATTTTTCGCTAGTCTGATTTTGTTCAAAATGGATATTTTCGCCCCGTCGCCGAATGTCTGGCGGCCTTATGATCGGCTCAAGGCGGGCAGGATCCGCTGCAAAGAAGCGTCGTGAGTTTAGGGAGAGACCGTGGACTCAGGTTTTATCTTCGATGGTCTTCCGATGCGGGTTGTCTTCGGCGACGGGACGCTCGGACAGCTGCGTGCAGAGGCGGAGCGGCTGGGTTTGCAGCGCGTTTTGGTGCTGTGCACACCCGAGCAGAGCGACCAGGCATCCGATGTCGTGCGCCGCTTGGGCAGCTTGGCCGTCGGCCTCTTCGATCAGGCGACGATGCACACGCCCGTGGCGGTGACGGAACGGGCGCTGGAGGTGGTCCGCCGCCATGCTGCCGACGGCGTCGTGTCCGTCGGCGGCGGTTCGACGATCGGCCTGGGCAAGGCGATCGCATTGCGGACGGATCTTCCACAGATCGCCATACCCACGACCTATGCGGGGTCGGAGATGACTCCGATCATTGGCGAGACAAAGGACGGCGAAAAAACCACGCAGCGCACCCGACGCGTTTTGCCCGAGACGACAATCTACGATGTCTCGCTGACTGCGTCATTGCCGCCTGCAATCAGCGCGACGAGCGGCATGAACGCGATCGCCCATGCGGTGGAGGCACTGTATGCGGAGGATCGCAATCCGATCATATCGCTGATGGCGGAAGAGGCGATCGGGGCACTTGCGCGGGCATTGCCGGTGGTAGCTGCCTGCCCTCAGGATGTGTCGGCTCGGCGGGAGGCGCTGTATGGCGCCTGGCTCTGTGGGGTCGCGCTCGGTTCGGTTGGCATGGCGCTGCATCACAAGCTTTGCCACGTGCTAGGTGGGTCTTTTAATCTGCCCCATGCCGCGACCCACACGGTCCTCCTGCCCCATGCGGTAGCCTACAATGCGCCATGCGCGCCAGAAGCGATGCAGCGGGTTGCGAGGGCACTCGGGGCCGAGGATGCGGCAACCGGCTTGTTTGACCTTGCTCAGGGACTGCAGGCACCCCTGTCTCTCGAGGCGATCGGCATGAGGGAAGCCGATCTGGATCTTGCAGCGGAACAAGCGGTGGCGCGGCCCTATCCCAATCCGCGGCCGTTGGAGATTCTGGCGCTGCGCGAGCTGCTGGACAATGCCTTTTTCGGCCGCAGGCCGATGACGGAGCAATCGAGGTGACCGAGATCTCGCGGAATTTCACCGAAGAAAATGCGACCGAAGCGGTCATCGAACGGAATGGTGGCTGCTCCGACCCGCGCTTGCGCGAAATCATGAGCGTATTGGTGAGACATCTTCACGCGGCCGTCCGTGAATTGCGGGTGACGCCAGAGGAATGGTTCGCCGCCATCAAATTCCTGACGCGGACGGGGCAGATCAGCAACGACCGACGGCAGGAGTTCATTCTTCTGTCGGACACCTTGGGCGTATCCATGCTGGTCGACGCCATCAACAACCGCAAGATCGAGGACGTCACACCTTCCACGGTGCTGGGGCCCTTTTACGTGGAGGGTGCGCCGCACCTCGCCATGGGGGCGGACATCGCATCACATGGCCGCGGCGAGCCTCTGTTCGTGAGCGGCATCGTAGCCGATGAAGTCGGACGACCGCTGGAGGGCGCGGAACTGGATGTGTGGCAAACGTCGGAGGACGGATTCTACGACACCCAGGATGAAACGCAGCCCGACATGAATCTTCGCGGCGTTTTTCATACCGGATCCGATGGACGCTTCTGGTTTCGGAGCATCGTTCCCGCGTCCTATCCCATTCCGAGCGATGGTCCGGTTGGAGATATGTTGAAGGCTTTGGGCCGACATCCGATGCGGCCAGCCCACATCCATTTCATCCTTCGCGCGCGGGGATATGAAAGCTTGACGACGCACATCTTTATTGAAGGGGACCCCTACCTCGACAGCGATGCGGTTTTCGGCGTGAAGGATGCTTTGATCGCCCCGCTCAAGACGGCAACGGCCGCGCAGCGGGACGCATACGGGCTGCCTGAGAGCTGCCATACTCTGGCACTTGATTTCCGGCTGCAACGCGCGGGGCCTCATCCGCGGGCCGCAGGGCCAGATATCGTGGATGGGAAGGGAGTACGCGCATGAAGAACAGTATAACGGTCGGATGGGTTGGCCTCGGGAAGATGGGTTCTCCGATGAGCCGACATCTGGCGGCTGCCGGCCATGAGGTGCACGCCTATGATCCTGCACCTGACGCTTCAGCCATAGCCGAAGCGTCAGGTGCGAAGGTCGCGGCAAATCCAGCAGCCGTGGCGAGGGCCGCGCCTATTCTGTTCCTATCGATCCCAAACGATGACGTTCTGAAGGATCTCGTCTTAGGGCCAGCAGGTCTTGCCGCAACGATGAAACCGGGCAGTATCTTGGTTGAGACGAGCACCGTCTCGCCCCGGGCTTCAATCGCTGTGGCCGAGGCTCTGTCGACGGCCGGTGTCCTCTACGTCCGGGCACCGCTCTCCGGCAGCACCGCTACCGCAGAGGCCGGCAAGCTCACAGTCTTGGCATCCGGTGACGAGGCGGCCTATCACCGTGTGACACCCCTTCTCAAAGCCTTCTCCTCTCGCCAATTCTACCTCGGCCCTGGCGAGGAGGCACGCTACCTCAAGCTTGCGATCAACATGCTGGTGGGCGCGACATCCGCCCTTGTGGCGGAGGCGCTGACCTTTGGACAGAAAGGGCATCTCTCGGTCACTCAGAGGCCATTTCGGAATCAACGCGGAACGTGTTCAGCGAGGGGTTGGATGGCCGTGCCAGATGTGATTCTGGGCAGGTGTTCGAAGCCTTG